>JANQOA010000119.1 GCA_028279305.1 Pseudomonadales bacterium | reverse complement strand
AGTGGCCGCCGGAACGTGTAGCCACCCAGCCGCCCACGGTAGACCAGGGAAAACTCTGGGGGAAATGGCGCAGCGTCAGCCCGTACGGCCGCAGGTGGTCTTCCAGATCCGGGCCGAACACCCCGGCCTGGATATTTGCCGCACGGGACGTCTCATCCACCTCAAGTACGTTGTGGAAGTGATCCATGTCGATGGTCACGGCGGTTTCACTCTGCTCCGGGACGTTCAGCCCCCAGACCACAGAAGTGGCGCCGCCGTAGGGAATGGCCACGTGGCCCTGCTGGTCACACCAGGCCAGCACAGCCTCCAATTCATCTTCGCTGCGCGGATGCGCCACGGCGTCCGGCGGGTTGTCGAAGCGGCCGCGCAGCGCCTTCAACAATTCCAGGGTATGGCCGCCATAGGTATGCAAAGCCCGTTCGTTGTGGCCGCTGCTGACAAAGCCGCTCAGGGCGTCCGGTACCTGCACCCGGCTGGCGCGCAGGCTAACCTCATCAAGCTTGGGAATGGGCGGCGGAGTGACCTCCCGCCCCAACCGTTCCGATACCACCCTGGCCATCTTCCGCCGGTTGTCCTCGCTGGGTTCGTCGCTGACATTTCCCCAGGTCCAGAAACTGCGTGGTTGGTTCCATACACTCATGGCGGCCTCCTCTCCGGTTATGCGGCTAAACTACCACGAGTCCGCCCGCGGGCAACACAGGCTCTGTCATGCGGATGACAGACATGCACAGTTAGAGGCGTGAAAATGGTTGTGTGAGATAGTAACCGGCGCCTGCCGCCCGGGGGGAGGGCACATTGTTTGCGAAACCACTGATTTACTGTGCCGCGGTGTGGCTGCTGCTCAGCGGCTGTGTGGCTGCGCCCACCGCCCCGCCCATCGAACAGTCTGCCATCAGCGGTTATCGCGAAGTGGTCGAAACTTTGCGGGTGGAAGCCTCCGCGGCGCTCAGCCGTGAATACGATCTGGCTTACAACAGCTTTCTTGCCCGCATGCGGGAAGCCGCCCGCGCGGACCCGGCACCGCTGATCATGGAATTTCCGCCGGACAATGCGTTCGGCTGGCAGGTGGGGGGCTCTGCCGCGCAGAGTGCTGAATTTATTGAAATCGCCAGGGTGCGCAGCATGCTGGACGACCTGCATCTGGTGGTCCTCGAGTACCTGGATGTATTGAGTCAACTCAATGCACCGTTGACGCCCTCGGCAGAGCGGCTGGCAGCCAGCACCGGCAAGCTTTCCGGGTCGCTGCAATCGCTGGCGGAGAAACTCGACTTCGAGGTTGATCCCCAACGCCTGGGCGTGTTCGGCCAGGCTGCCGATGCGTTGGGACAACAGTTGATCGCACGCAAACAGCGCGCGGGTCTAACGGAAGTAATGAGTGATTTTCAGCCCGTGCTGGTGACGGTGGCGGAAGCTGCCAGCGTTGCCATGGCCACCTCAGCCACGGGTATTCAAACAAACTATCAGGACAAAGTGATGCCCATCGCACGCGGTATCATCACAGCGTCTGCGGATGCGCGGCAGGCGCTTGTCGTGCAATTGCTCGAGCTGAACGAGCGCACCATGGAACAACTCACGCTCCTGCAGGAGCTGTCCAATACCTATCAGCGGCTGCCCGCGGGTCATCTGGCCCTGATGGAAGCCATGCAGGCGGGCGGCGTAGCCCGGCTTGAATCCCTGGTGGTAGGTATTACGGCAATTGCGGATCTGAATGACCGCCTGCAGGCTGCGGGCGCAGTGGAGGAGCCTTAAGTGACCCCGGAACAGCGGCTTGAATTTGTTAACTTTCTGATATTCCTGCGCGGCAAACTGCAGAAGCTGTCCCTGCAACTGCTGTTGCAGGGGCTGGATCCAACCCCGGTGGACAAAACCGAGGCGCAACTTGCGCAAGCCATCCGTGAACTGCGTACCCGCATTATGCAGGCGTGGCAGGCGGATGCCGTGCAGGTGATGGCGGAAGTGCGCTCGGTGAATGAACGTGCGCAACGCAAGGTCAGGGAACTGGACAGCGCTGTGGACAAGGTGGAAAAAGTGGCGGAGATCACGCAGCTTATCGACAAGGGTCTGGCAGCGGTGCTGCGCCTGGTCTGAGACTGTTGAAGCAGCAAATGCCGCGCGTATGTCATGGACGGCTTGACGGGCTCTGAACCTCCTGTGCAAACCACTCCCGCAGCAGCTTGATCTTCGCGCGTTCCGCGTAATTCTCGGGATAAACCAGATAGAAGGCGGAGCCCAGCGGTAGTGACAAATCGGACAACGGTGTCAGGCGGCCCGCATCGATATCGTCGCGGGCCAAGGAGAGCCAGCCGAGCACGGCGCCCGCGCCGTCTATCGCGGCTTGAATCGCATGGTCGGGCTGTTCGAAACGGGGCCCGCGGCCGGGGTTGATGTCCTGCAACCCGGCTGTTGACAGCCAGCGCCGCCAGTCGGGCGCATTGGGATCAAACGTCATCGAGTCGTTATGCAGCAGAACCATCTGGCTTAACGCATGGTGGCCGTCTTCCGCGCTGATCGTTCTCAACAGCGCGGGACTGCACATCGGCAGCAATGACACGTCGAACAGCTTGTCAGCAACCAGCCCGGGATAGTTTCCGCTGCCCAATCTGACGGCGGCGTCAAATGAATCGCGCTTGAAATCAATGGTGTCCAGGCTGGACGAGATCCGCAGATCGATATCCGGATACCGGCGTTCGAAATGCTGTAAGCGGGGGACCAGCCACTTGGTTGCAAACATGGGGGCCACACTGAGGGTCACCGCGCCGCTCTGTTCATTTGCCTGGAGATTCTCAAGTCCGCTATCCAGGATCGCAAACGCCGCGCTGGTATCGCGCAACAGTTCCTGGCCGGCATCGGTCAGCAACAGCCCGCGCGGCAGACGGCGGAACAGGGCCAGCCCCACGTAGGTTTCCAGCCGCTTGATCTGCTGACTGATGGCCGCGGGGGTCACAAACAGCTCTTCCGCCGCTTTGATGAAACTCAGGTTACGGCCGGCGGACTCAAAAGCGCGCAGCGCGGTGAGTGGATAATTTCGTTGCACCGTGGATCAGCCGCTGCCAGCCTGCAAAGAACTTGAGACTAAGTTTTACTTAACGACGTGTAAAAAACAATAGTTTGTTTCAGACCGGTATGCCGCATTTAAATGGGCCCGTTCGATTCAATATTGAACATTGAGGATTAGATTACCTTGCTAATTGGAGGAACGAGATGATGACAGAACACAATTTTGATGCTTACGCTTTTTCCAGGCAGCCCGATTACGACGAATCGCTGACCCGCGCGGAATTTGCCAAGGCGGTGCCGTTGAAAACGGTGGTTATTTATTGTTACGACCCCCGCGCCGTGGGTATACCGCAGGCGGTTGCCGCGGAGTTGGGTGACGAATTCCCGGGTCAGATTGTCCTGGACGGGCACGGTAACAAGGCCGCCTCAACAGCCAACCTGTTTGAAGTAGTGGTGGCCGGCGGCCGCGCGGTTGACGCCTTGCGGTCCGTGACCGTGGCGCAACATCTGTTTGGTATCGAAAACGTTGTTGTTGTGCACCACAGCCACTGCGGGGCGACATCATTTACCGCTGAAGGCATAAACCGGGCGTACCGGCACGAGCACGGGGTGGATATCTCCGGCTTGTACCCGCCGGAGAGTGTGTGCATTTCCGATTACGCCGAATCTCTGCAACATGACGTCAGCCTGCTGCGGGCTTCAGCCGGCACACCGCACAGCGTCAACATTTACGGCTACTTCTACGATATTGATAAAGAACAGCTCACCAAAGTTGTTGAAGACACGGCTGCCGGGAACACAGGTGCGGCGGGAGGTGCCCGATGAGTTACTTCAGCTACTCCAAGCGCTTCAAGGGTGTGGCGGATGTGTTCCTTCGATCACCGCAGACCTACCGGCCGCTGCTGGAGTTTATTGAAGGGGTCATGCTGGGGCCGTCCGAGTTGAGCAAGGAGCAGCGCGAGATTCTGGCGGCACATGTTTCCCTGTTAAACGGCTGCGATTTTTGTGTGCAGGCTCATATTGCCACCCTTGCGGCCCTGGGTGCCTCTGACAAGGTGCTGAACGCGCTCGAGCAGAATGAGGCGTCAACCCTGGGTGACAGCAGTTTTCAGCGGTTACTGGAATTTGCCGAAAAGCTCACCCGCACGCCCCATGCGGTGGCACAGCAGGACATAGATGTACTGACCGGGGCGGGCCTCAGCGAACAGCTGATTGAAGACGCGGTAAACGTGGTGTCGTTGTTCAACTATGTTAACAGGCTGGTGGACGCTTTTGGGGTGCAGGGCAACCCGGGGTATTTCCAGGCTGTGGGGCGCTCCCTGGCGCAAAAAGGCTACGCCGGACTGTTGCCGGCAAGAACAGACACAGAACAGGAGAAATTAACATGACCGACACACTCGGATGGTTACGCAGAGGGGAACAGTTTGCCGACGGCAGCAGCCTGGCGGATTGGCAGAAGGTATATCAGAGCGAAACCTGGCATTGGCAGTACGACACCCATGAGTTGACGTATGCCATCTATGCCCATGACGGCCAGTTCTGGAAGCTGTATCACTCGCGCTTTGTTGCGCCCGGTGATACCCGCTACACGAACGGCTATGGCGGCGTCGCTTGCAGGGTGGTTGAGGTGCGCTACCTGATCACAACCAAGTCGCCGCATTCCTCTTTGCTTAAGGCAGCCGGTGACCTGGAATGGATACGTACTTACGAATTTGATCCCGCCCTTCATGAGGTAATCCGGGCCGGGGAGCAGAGTGCAAAGTACGGTCTGCCTTATGGGCAAACGGCGGAGGCGGTGTCTACGTGAAAGGCCAAGGCAACAAGCAGGTATGCCTGATTACAGGCGTGGGTGATGCAACCGGCAGCGCCCTGGTGCGGCGGTTTGCCGCAGGCGGCTACGCGGTGGCGATGCTGGCGCGCAGTGCGCAGCGGCTCAGCCGCTTGGCAGACGATATTGAAGGTGCATTTGCCTATCCGGTTGATGTGGGTGACTTGGCCGCCCTGGATGCGACGTTGGATCAAATTCAGGCGGATTTAGGTACGGTTAACATTCTCGTGCACAATGCGGTAGCGCACACGTTTGGGACGTTTCTGGAAGCGGATCCACGCGAGCTTGAGCGCAATTTCCGCATCAACACCACAGCGTTATTGCACCTGGCACGGCGGCTGGCGCCCGCCATGATCGAGGCCGGCAGCGGCGCCATTGTGGCTACCGGGAATACGGCCGCGCACCGGGGCGTGCCGAATTATGCGCTGTTTGCACCCACCAAGGCGGCGCAGCGCATTTTGTGCGAAGCGCTGTCCCGTGACCTCGGTCCCC
>JANQOA010000087.1 GCA_028279305.1 Pseudomonadales bacterium | reverse complement strand
GTGTTGCCCCTGCTGCGCAGCGACTACGAATTTGTCATGGACAATTTTACCCCGCCGCCGCTGGCGCCACCGCAGGAACAGGCGGCCTGGCAGCACCCGCCGGGCAGCAACCTGATTGTGTGGGCCAACGCCTGCCGCCGCAGCCCGGTCATAGTGTCCGACGTCGGCGACAGCCCGCTGGCTTACGACAACCCGGATTTCCGCCGCCTGATGCACAACGCCATCCGCTGGGTGGCCTCCGCGGAAGCCCGGCAGTGGGCGGAAACCTGGCAACCCACGGGTGCATAACCGCTTAGGAGAACAACATGGATCCGCAACTGCAGGAACTGTTAGACAAAAAAGCCTGTGAGGAACTGGTGGTGCGTTACGGGCGCACCCAGGACTGGCTGGACACGCCGGGACAGGACAGTTGTTTCTGGCCCGATGCGGATATCGACTTCGGCTTTTTCACCGGCAACGGCGCCGACTGGGTAAAAACCGTGATGCCCCACGAACAGGCGGCGGCGCGGCGCTGGCATATGAGCACCAGTGTCATCATCCAGGTACACGGCGATACAGCCACCGGAGAGTGTTACGGCATAGCGGTAGGCAGCCACCGGGACGGCGACGGCAACCTGGTGGACAACATGTACGGCGGGCGTTACCTGGACGAGTTTGAAAAGCGCAACGGCGAATGGCGGATATCAAAACGCACCTATGTGCTGGATTGGAGCACCCAGTTCCCCAACGCCCTGGACGCCATGACCCCGGACGAATTTGCCCTCAACATTCTGACCATCAGCGAACCGGGTCACCCGGACTACCGGCCGCTGTAGGCAGGCTGGGCCGGCGGTCAGTCCAGACGGATGGCCGCCGCCGGACACACCTCAATAGCTTCGTCAGCGTGGCGGCGCAGTTCAGCGTCATTCAGCGCCTCCACCCGCACCTGGGGGAAGCCGTCCTCACCCATGCTGAACAGCTCCGGGTGGTTGTAATAACACTCGCCGGACTTGTAACATTTGTCCAGATCCACCACCAGCTTCATCCGTCAAACTCCAGCCACAGTTCCGCCGGCGCGCGGAAGCCGCCGGAATCTATCGACGGTGAGGTGATGCCAGGGTGTTCAGCAAATTTCGGGCGGATGTTCTTCAGCCGCTGGGTGAGGATGCCGCAGGAGATGGCGGATTCCTGCCGGGCCATGGCATAACCCATGCAGAAATGCTGGCCGATGCCAAAACCCAGATGGCCGTTCTTGCCGTCTTTGTAGCGGCCGGAGCGGTTTTCCCGGCCCATGTGCAGATCCGCTCGGTGTATATCAAAGGTATCCGGGTCGGCAAACGCACGCTCGTCTCGGTTGCCCGCGCCCAGATATAGAATGATGCCGGCGCGTTCGGGAATAACCTTGCCGTGCATGGGCACTTCGCGGGTGGTAAAGCGGAACTGCGCGTGCACCACCGGGTCGTAGCGCATCATTTCGCTGAACACGTTTTCCCACAGGCCGGGTTCCGCCAGCACATCCGCGTACTGATCCGGCCGGGTGTACATCAGGTGGTACCACATGTTGGCAATGGCTTTGTCGGTGGTATCACCCCCCGCCGCCAGCAACAGCGCCACAAACCCCTTCACCTCTTCCGCGGTCATGCGGCTGCCGTCTTTTTCCGCGGCGCAGATGCGTGACAGCAGGTCTTCACCCGGGTTGCGGCTGCGCGCCTTGATCATCGGGTCGATGTAGTCCCACATTTCGTTACGGGCCTGAATGCCGCGGGCCAGATGTTCACCGCCAAACCCCAGGCCGGCAATCAGCAGCTGGTACCAGCGGACAAAGGTATCTTCATCTTCCCGGGGCAGCCCCAGCATGTTGGAAATCACCCGAATGGGTACCTGGCTGGAGAATTGCCGGACAATTTCCACTTCTCCCGCATCGATAAAGCGGTCGATCACCTCGTGGCTGATCTGTTCGATCATGGGCAGGAAGTCGTTCAGCTTCTGGCCGACAAACTGTCCCGCCACGATGTTGCGCAGGCGCCGGTGCTGGTCGCTGTTGCCGTACTCCAGAATATTCGGACCAAAGACATGGCTGGAGCCGAAATCATAAGGCCCGTCGGGCTTATACATGGCGCGGTCGAAGCTGGTGTTGTCCTGGAACGCGCCGTCCACGTCCCAGTAGCGGGAAATGATCCAGCGGTTATGGAAGCGGTCGTGAAAAAGCGGGAAATGATCCCGCAGCTGCCGGTAAACGGGAAACGGATCACGCTGAAACTCCGGGGAGTCGAACACCCGTGGGTCCAGCATGGGCGGCCCGCTTGCCGGTGGTGTGGTTGATTCCGTCTCCAGCTCTGCCATTGCAACCTCCCCGTCCTGCTTACTCAATCCGCCCGTTAGCCGCCACTTTCCGGACCATGGGAAAATTGTAGTAAGGTTCACTTTTGAATTAGACTACTCCCAACACTATTACAAGGCAACGCTGTGCCCGACACCGCAACAGCACGTAACCTCACCCCCAAGCAGCAGGACCGGCGCGCGAGAATTCTGGCCGCCACCCGGCAACTGGTAGCCAGCCACGGTTACAACGGCATGATCATGCGTGACGTGGCAACCCTGGCCAAGGTTTCCCCCACCACCCTGTACAACCTGTACAACACCAAGGACGAACTGCTGCTGGCAGCGCTGCGCGACAGCGTTGACGACGCCGTCAACCGTACCGCTGAAGATACCAGCGAGCTGGGTTATGAACGGCTGGTGGTACACCTGCACCATTCGGTGGCGCAGACCCGCGAAGAACCGGCTTACGCCAAAGCCATCAACCAGGCCCTGCAACGCGCCGACCACGGCGAGGTGATCGTGGAGGTGCTGGTTGGTGGCACCAAGGCGGCGATTGCCGAGTCTCTGAACGCCATGCTGGCCCAGCAGCGCCTGCATCCGGGCACCGACATCGACGCCCTAGCCACGGCGCTGGTGGGTGCATTCTGGGGCATCTATATGCTGTGGAGTAAGGGTGAACTGGCGTTGGACAAGCTGGAAACCGAACTGAAGCGCAGCTTCCTGGCCCTGCTGCTGCCGGTGGCGGCGGGCTCAACCAAAATTGACATCACCCGGCAGTTGAATCAGTTGTTGTTGCGGTAGTTGTAGTAGTCGGCAATCAATCTGACGCAGTATCAGATCTCCTGAATGCAGACGTTCACAGTAGCAGGTACCGTCAAGCCGCAACCGGCTATCGTTTGTCATTTACCTTCTTCAGCGATGGAGAGAGTACGCGCACCGCGCTAACGAATGGATCGACGTTGGCCGCGTCCAAGCTCAGCAAGACCAGCTTGCCGAGACCTCGATAGTGAACGATAACCAGGTAGTCTCCCGGGTGGCTCTTTCCGTACCAGTCGTTCTTGAGCGGCGCAATTACGAGCTTCTTGATGTC
This sequence comes from Pseudomonadales bacterium, assembly GCA_028279305.1. Classification (GTDB taxonomy): domain Bacteria; phylum Pseudomonadota; class Gammaproteobacteria; order Pseudomonadales; family Azotimanducaceae; genus UBA4421. Next base: position 19,036 of record JANQOA010000087.1, on the reverse strand, counting down.
AACGTGCTCGCGACAAATTTGCTTGTCACCATTTCCCGTCACAATTGCAAATCGGAGGCATTCTTCGTCCACTGTGATTGGAACCGATTCGCTGAATTGCCGAAGCTTAGGCATCTCCAGTGAATGAAAGCCAGCAGCGGTCTCGGTGGGTTGTATCAGCGTTCGGAAATCCGACAATGCCTCAGCCGTATCGTGGGTATCCGTTGCAACCGCGCTTGAACTCACCACCAAAGCTATCAGGGTTAGAAGTGCGGCGATTTGCTTCACGATATGTATCCCAGGGGAAAGTATCTCAGGGTGAATATTGCTGCTCTGAGGATACCAGCCCCTTTGAAAACAGATATGAAAAGCCGCACAGAAATGACGCTGAATCTAACTCAGCGGTGTTTTCCCTTTCTTTGCAGAATGGATCAGGACCGTGTTTCCGGATCCGGAGGGCCGCACTTTCTTATATCCTTTTGCTACGTACTCATCCTCCAGTTTCTTTTTCGGCGTTTTGCCGTCTGTCATGTCATCCGCCCTGAGATAGACCTGGAGCGAAGGAACCGGTGCGGGAAACCAGATCTGCCAGGCCGGCAGCTTAAACCGGTGCCTCTTTCGGAAACTGTTCGCGCAGCAGGCGCTTGAGTATCTTGCCGCTGGGATTGCGGGGAATCTCGTCTATAAAAGCCGCAGCCTTGGGCTGTTTGAAGCCGGCCAGCTTGCCTTCACAGTAACGCAGCACATCCGCTTCGGTCAGGCTGTCGTCACTTTTCACTACTATCGCCAGCGGCGACTCGCCCCACTTGGCGCTCTGCTGGCCGATTACCGCCGCTTCCGTGATGCCTTCGTGGCTCATCAACACACCTTCAATCTCCGCCGGATAAACGTTTTCCCCGCCGGAGATGATCATGTCTTTAATGCGGTCCTGAATGGCAACAAACCCCTCGGTGTCCATGGTGGCCACATCGCCGGTGCGCAGCCAGCCGTCCACCAGCGTTTCAGCGGTGGCATCCGGGCGGTTCCAGTATTCCCGCATGATGTGTTTGCCTTTTACCCACACCTCTCCGGCTTCGCCGGGCGGGCAATCGTTAAAGTCTTCGTCCACCACCCGCACCTCGGTGTGGAAAAACGCCCGCCCGGTGGAATCCGGTTTGCGCAGCGCGTTTTCAGCATCCATCAGGCAGGCCGGGCCGCAACTTTCCGTCAGCCCGTACACCTGCAGCACGCCGATGCCCAGGTCGTGGTACTGCTGGGTCAGCGCCACCGGCACGGGTGCTGCACCGGTCATGATCCAGCGCAGCGACGAGTAGTCGTATTGCTCAAAATTCGGCACCTGCACCATGAAGTTCAGCATCGCCGGCACCGCCAGACCAACGGTGATTTTTTCTTCAGCAATCAGCTCCCAGGCGCGTACCGGATCAAAGCTGCGCATGACAATATTTGTCGCGCCGCGCCATACGTTCACCGCCAACGGCGTCAGCGCGCCGACATGGAACATCGGCAGACAGGCCAGGTAACGGTCCTTCTCCACATACTCGGCGGTGGCGCCAATGGTCATCAATCCCCAGATGGCGGTGTTGTGGGTGTGCACCACCCCCTTGGGCAAACCGGTGGTGCCGGAGGTGTACATGATGTACAGCATGTCTTCATCGCAGGCTTCCACCTCCGGCTCGGTGCTGTCCCGGGCGTCCCGGAACTGCTGGTAGCTTTCCGCGAAGTAGGCCACCTCCGCGTTGCCTTCCACCTGCAGCCACTGCTGGATATCCGTCTTGTCGCCGCGGCTGTGCAGCTCCGCCACGGTATCAACAAATTCATCACCAAAAATCAGCCGGCGGGTGCCGCTGTCTTTGAGAATAAATTCCAGTTCGTCCGCCACCAGTCGCCAGTTCAGCGGCACCACCACGGCACCCACCTTGGCCAGCGCATAGTACGCCTCCATAAACTCGCGGGAATTCATCAACAGCAGGCCGACCCGTTCACCCTTGGTAATGCCCGCCGCAACAAAAGCGTTGGCGAGCCGGTTGCAGCTTTCGTTGAGCTCTTTGTAGGACAGCCGCAGACTGCCGTCACCTTCCACGTAGCCTTCCGTGTCGGGTGACAGAAACGCTCTTTTGGTCAGAAAAAGTCCCAGGTTGTTCAGCATTTTCCCCTCTTAAACAATCTTAATAATGGATCGGCAAAATTTTGCGTTGCGGGCGAGTTTGTAATCTATCCGCCGGTTCAGGTAAACCCCGCAGCCGCATTTCGAAAGTGTTACGTTTCGAAACACTTTATTACGCTTTTTCAGTTGCATTCACCCCTGCCGGGCATAGAATGCGCGGCATCTTGCAGCCGGATAGATGTAGGCGGCAAGTCCCAGGCGTGGCACGGATTCTCTCCCCTTCCTCCCCTATCCGTGACACGCCTGTTTACCTGGACAAAGCCTGATTTCCCGGTACACTTGTATAGATCTTGTATCTGGACAGCCCTGCCGTGAATCAGAACAAAGAACAAGACCTGTACCGCATCGGTACAGTTGCCTCGCTGACCGGCATTTCCGTGGAGCGTCTGCGCGCCTGGGAACGGCGTTATGATCTGGCACCGGCGCACAAAGCCGGCAAAACCCGCTTTTACAGCAAACCTCAGTTGCACCGCCTGCAACTGATTAAACACCTGACCGACACCGGGCATGCCATTTCCAGCCTGGCGCCGCTGTCGGTGGAGCAATTGCAAAGCCGCCTGGAGGAACAGCAGAACACCCCGACGCTGTATGCCACCTCCGCCCCCAGCGTCGGCCTGGTGGGCTCCAACCTGCAGATTCTGGAGCAGCAGGCGCAGCGGGGCGAGCACAAATCACGGGTTGAGGTGACCTGCCGCTGGGCCAACATGGAAGCTTTTGCAGAGGAGCAGAGTGGTGTTGAAGCGCCTGCCGTGCTGTTTCTGCAGCTACCGGTCCTGAACCTGCAAGCTATTGATTTAGCGGAAAAATACTTTCCGGACACCAAACTGGTGGCGATTTATCAGTTTGCCGCGGCGCCGCAGATCAGTCAGTTTGAAGCACGCCGCGTGGCGGCTTTGAAATGGCCGCTGACCTGGGCTGAAATTGAACATCTGGCGATCAGCGAACAGGGCCTGAGCGCCCGTGACGGCTGGGCGCCGAAAAAATTCAGCGACGAAGAGCTGATAGCCATTGCCGCCACCAGTGAAGACCCCAGCCGCTGCCCGGAGTACCTGATCGAATCCATCACCCAGTTGAACGCGCTGTCCACCTACGCGGCGCAGAGCGGCGACAGCGTTGAGCAGCCCCAGCCTTACCGTACCGCCGCGCGCTATATCAGCCAGGCCCGCGCCCAACTGGAGTCCACGCTGGAAATGATACTGGGCGAGGCGGAAGCATAAGGTGCGCCATCAAGCGCTTTTGCACTGTTCAGCGTTGATCTATACAAAATATGTACAAATTTTCAAAAAAGTGTTGACATCGTTAGTCTGTACTGTACATAATGCGTCCCAAGAAAGAGTTTCCAGGCGTGCAAGCAACTTCGTGCAGTCCTCCCTTTCAAGTGTCCTTCCCCCAGAAGAGAAGTTGCATTCAGACGGTTCCCCCATCTGACACGCCTTTTTTACTCTACCTCCGAAGCACCAGGCCACTCCCCTTAACCACCCCGTCCCGTTAACCCGGCGTTCAGAAACCGCACATATGATATTTCGCCAGCAGGGGATTTTGTGCGCACCGTCACCTTTCACGGCATCACAACTGCAATAAAGTGGAATTTTTAATGTGCACTAAAGTTCTAAGACAGGTCTTACGTATCGATTGAACCGTTCCGGGGGCAGAGTTTGAAACAATCAGCACAGGTGCCGCGGCGCCCGCAGGTCTACAGCGTATTCAGCCTTGTTATCGTGTTGTTGTGGGGCTGCGGCGGCGGTGGCAGCAGCGGCGGCAGCGGCCCGGTTGCACCGGACCCGGGCCCGCCCGCCGCCAACCAACCCCCGGTAGCGGCGTTTACGGTGACCCCGGCCAGCGGCAACGCGCCCCTGCTGGTCACCGCTGACGCCGGCGCCTCAACCGACAGCGACGGCACCATCGAAAGCTACAGCTGGGATTTTGCCGGCACCGCCGCCATCGGCAGTGCGGCCCAGCATACCTTCAGCGACGCAGGCACATTTACCGTCACCTTGACCGTCACCGACAATGCCGGCGCCACCGACACCACCACCCGCAGCGTGGAGGTGATCGAAGCGGTCAGCAACGTGACCCTGACCGGCACGGTGCGCATTCTCAGCTCCTCCGCCGTGGATTCAGATGTTCACGACAGACTGACCACAGCGGTGTCAAACAATTCTTTTGCCGAGGCACAGCCCCTGCCCACTCCGGTGACCCTGGGCGGTTATGCAAACGTGCCGAACAGCGGCGAAAGCACCGGCAATCTGTTTGCCAGCGGCGACCCCGGCGACTTTTACGCGCTGACCCTGACCGGCGATGAGCTGATTGTGTTGAACATTGCCGAAAGCAATGCGGACCTGGATCTGCGTTTATGGGACCAGGCACAAAACCTGGTGGATTCTTCCCTGGGCACGGGCCCCAGCGAAACATTGAGTGTGCCCGCCGCCGGTACTTATTTTGTCGAGGTGTTGCCGTTTTCCGGCGCCAGCAATTACGTCCTGAACATCGGTCAGGACACCAGCGCCACCGCCCAGGCGCGCGCCCCCACCCGCCTCAGCGATCCCATTGTGCCGGGCGAACTGCTGGTGAAAGCGGCGGCAACGGATGCGGCGGGCAAGCAGGTTTCCCTGGCCGGCACAGTGCAAAGTGCCGGCTACCAGATGCAGCAATCCGGCGGCATGCAGGCGGCTGCCGGACCGCGCCTGTACCGTCTGGTGAGCCCAAACAGCGCCGCCTTGAAACTGCCCGAAGGCGGCCACATGACCGCCGAACAGGCCGGCCGCTGGCACACGCTGATGGCCTGCAAGGAACTGGCCCACAGCAACAGTATTGCTTACGCGGAACCCAACCTGATAGTAAAGCCCCACGCCACCCCCAACGATCAGTTCTACGGCTCCCAGTGGCATTACCCGAACATCAGTCTGCCCACCGCCTGGGATACCACCACCGGTGACCCCAGCGTCATTGTCGCGGTACTGGACACCGGCGTGCTGCTGAGTCACCCGGATCTGAATGACAACCTGATCGATGGTTACGATTTTATCAGTGACCCCGCCCGCGCCCGGGATGGCGACGGCATCGACAATAATCCCGACGACCCCGGTGACGGCGGCTTCGGCGGCGCCAGCAGCTTTCACGGCACCCATGTGGCCGGGACCGTCGGCGCCGAAACCAACAATACCATCGGCGTTGCCGGGGTCGCCTGGCAAACCAGTATCATGCCGCTGCGGGTGCTGGGGGTAAACGGCGGCACCACCTTCGACATTCTGCAGGCGGTACGTTACGCCGCGCGCCTGAGTAACGATTCCGGTACGCTGCCGCCCCAGCGTGCGGACGTTATCAATCTCAGTCTGGGGGGGTCGTTTTCCTCCCAGGCGGAACAGGATGTTTACAGCGAAGCCATTCAGGCGGGAGTGATCATCATCGCCAGCGCCGGCAATGATGCCTCCAGCCTGCCGTCTTATCCCGCTGCTTACGAAGGGGTGATCAGCGTCAGCGCCACTACAATTACCAACACCCTGGCCGGCTATTCCAACCGCGGGCCCAGCATCGATATTGCCGCCCCGGGCGGCTCCAATATCACCGACGTCAACGGTGACGGCATCGGCGACGGCGTGATTTCCACCATTGGCGACGACAGCGGCGGCAGCATCCAATTGGGTTACGCGACCCTCAACGGCACCTCCATGGCGGCGCCGCACGTCGCCGGGGTCGCGGCTCTGATGCAGGCTGTACACCCGGCGATGACGCCGGCGGAATTCAACAACGCGCTGCTCAGCGGCGATCTCACCGACGACCTGGGCGCAGCGGGACGCGACGATAATTTTGGCTGGGGCCTGATCAACGCACAGAAAGCAGTGGTTGCGGCCCAGCTCATGGCCAACGGCCAGGGCTCGGATCCGGGGCCGATCATCACCACCTCCGCCGGCACGCTCAACTTTGGCGCTTTTGTCACGGAACTGCCGGTGACCATCCGCAACATCGGCACCGGTCAACCCACGGTGACCAGCGTCACCAGCAGCGAAACCTGGGCTACTTTTACCGGCCCCGGCAGCAGTGACGGGCTGGGTGAGTACACCATCAACGTCAACCGCTCAGGCTTGAGTGACGGTGTTTATCAGGCCACCCTTGATGTGGTCACCGATGCCAACAACCTGTCGATTACCCTGATCATGCAGGTATCCAGCATCAACCTGACCGCTGACGCCGGCCTGCATTACGTGGTGCTGGTGGACGAAGACAATAATTCGGTTGGCCTGGCCGCCGTGGTGGATGCCGTTAACGGCGAATACCCGTACACCCTGACCGACGTTGCGCCCGGGCAATACCGCCTGTTCGCCGGCACCGACTCGGACGACGATTCAATCCTGTGCGACGCCGGTGAAGCCTGCGGGGCTTTCCCGACTCTGGATTCGCCGGACTTTATCGCCATCAGTATCGATCAGGACAACCTTGATTTTGAGTCCGTGCTGCGGGTTAACTTGAATACCGCGGCGGCGGACCTTACACAGCAGCAACCACCGGATGCCGGCCGCAGCGGCACCGAGTTCAGGATTAGAAAAACGGACTAGACAATGCTGACAGATATGTTGAGCAGAGCCGGCCGCTTGCTGGCCATCTGCTGCCTGTGCGCCGCCTGCAACGGCCAGAAACCCGTGGTCACGGAACTGTTGAATTACGATCAGTGCCAGCAGCTGGAACCCGGCGCGGCGCAGATCAGCCTCGGCGAACTGGCCGGGGTGCGCGGCAGCCGGCTGCTGACCCCGCCGGGCAGCAGCCAGCCGGCCCGCAACCTGGAAACCCCACCCCACGTGATTCTCGTTGCCGTGTATCACGGCACCCGGCCCACAGCCGGTTACAACCTGGAATTGTTGAGCGCCAAGCAGAACGGCGACCATCTGCGGCTGGAATACACCATGCACAGCCCGGCGCCTGACATGGCCGTGGCCCAGGTTGTCACCAGCCCCTGTTCCGTGGTGCAGATCGACTATGCCCCGCAACCCGCCGCTGACCCCGTTGTGCCCGGCGGCCGGGTGTCCGCCTGGCTGGACGAAGAGAAAATTGGCGAACTGGAAGTGGCCGCCCCCGGCTGACCGGCCGGCCGCGGGCTAATTCGGGTGTAAACCCCGCCGCGTCAGTCCCATGCCCCGCTCCAGACCAAACATCAGGTTCATGTTCTCGATGCCGACCTGGGCTCCGCCTTTGCCGACACTGTCCAGCACGCTCAGCACCACCACGCTGTTACGCTCCGCATCCACATCCAGTCCAAGCTGGCAGTAATTGGTGCCCGCCACGGCGCTTACCCAGGGATAAGGCTTGTATTGCCAGGACACGCCGGTTTCAAAAGGCTGATCGTAGATCTGCATAAACGGATGCCCCTGATAAAACTCCCTGAACAGGTCCAGCAGCCCCTCCCGGCTGGCCGCCTCACGCAGATAGCCCCGGCAGATGCACAATATGCTGCGGGTAATGGGCACATAAACCGGCGTGAAATGCACGTGCACCGTGGTGCCGGCCAGCGCCGTCAACTCCTGTTCCATCTCGTAGGTGTGGCGGTGCCCGACGGCATTGTATGCCACCAGGTTGTTGCCGATTTCCGGATGATGGGCCGCCCGCGCCAGCTCGGCACCGGCGCCCGCCGTGCCCGACAAGCCGTCTACCGACAGGCGTTCCGGTTCAACCAGACCCGCCGCCAGCAACGGCGCCAGGCCGAGGATGGCGGCGGATGAAAAACAGCCCGGGTTGGCGATCAACCCGGCCTCCCGCACCGCATCCAGATGCAGCTCGTTGATGCCGTAGACAGCCTGTTCAGCCAGCGCCCATTGCGGATGTGTCATGTTATAAACCCGCTCCCAGGTAGGCCGGTCGCGCAGCCGGAAGGCGGAACCCAGATCAATAACCCGTGCCCCGGACTGCAGATGGGCCGCCGCGGCTTCCACGGTGGCGTCCGTCGGCAGCGCCAGAAACACAACATCACACGGTGTGGCGTCGTCGGGGTGGATCAGCTGCAGCCCGGACCCGAACAGGTTCGGATGGTGATCCTCGATAGCGGACGGCTGGCGGCTGGTGGCCCACGCCAGCTCTACCTGCGGGTGATCCAACAACACCCGCAGCGCTTCGCCGCCCATATACCCGCTGCCGCCTACAATGCCCGCACTGATCATCTGCCGCCTCCTCTCCAGCCGATCGAAGGCCTCAGCTTAGCACGAGCAAAACCCCGCCATTCAGTGCTGGCAAGGGCAAGCCTTTTGTCGGACAATCGAGGTGGGAGAGGCTGAGATCAAGCGGCGCCCTCTGGGCTGCCCTGCTAACCTGTGGGCGCAACTGAAGTTCCTTTCATCCTCCTCTATAGAGTGCAATTTAAGCGCAAACAAGAGGACTTACCGTGATTACAAAAAAAATCAGAGAAGTAGAACTACCTGCCCTGACAAAAGTGTTAAGCCTGGCGGCGCTGCCGCTGCTGCTTGTCTTCAGCGGCCCTGCCCAGGCCGCGGAGCCGCAACCACCCGCGGTGGTTGAAACCTGGGCCTGCTCTTACCTGGATGACGCCGATATTGATGACGTACGCGCCGCCAGAGACTATTACGTAAAACAGGCGGACAAAGCCGGCCTCAGCCTGGGCCCGGCATTCATGTGGTCGCTGGTCAAAGGCGACGTGAATTTTGATCTGTTGTGGCTGGAACCCCATCAGAATTTTGCCGCCTTCGGCGCCGCCCTGGATGCGGAAGCCGCGGCTGAAGAGATGGCCGGCGTGCAAGCCCGGTTTGACGCCATTACCGACTGCAGCCCCCGCATCGGCCTGATTCACGCCGCCTTCCAGAAGGATGAGAACAACCCGCCCACGGGTAACGCTTTTATCTCATCCAACGCCTGCAGGCTGAACAAGGGCGTGACCCCGGCCCACCTCAACGACTTGCGCATGCATGTCAACGGCGTTCTCGGCAATATGGGTGACGTGGCCCCCAACGCGGTGTATACCATCACGCCGACCACCGGTGGACCCACCACCCCGGATTTTGTTCTGTTTACGGTCAACGACAGCAGTGCAGCCTACGCAAAATTTGTCGGCGGGCTTGTTACCAGCGAAGCGGGCCAACGCCTGGGCCGGCACCTGAATATGCTGGGTGACTGCAACAGTGCCATGTGGGGTGGCGAACAGATGATCGCTGCGCCGGCACAGTAGCCGCCCGGCTGCCCGCTGCGTGCGCCCGCTCGAACACATACGTGCGACTAAAGGAGCTATCGGCGGGTATTAAGGGCCCATTAAGGGAGTGTTGCAGCCCGGCTCCGGCCGGGCTGTAACCAGCGGCGCCTGAACTTCAAGCCACGGCCGTTTCAGCACAGCAACCGTTCAGCTCAGTAACGCCAGCGCTGCTTCCGCGCGGGTGGTGACACTCTGCTTGTACGCGTCCAGATCCATATCCCGGTTTTCCCCCATGGCACCCACCAGGTACCGCTTGTACACCCCCTGGCCGATGGCCGCCAGGCGCCAGTGGGAAAAGGCGCGGTAATAATTGATCTGCGACAGGTCCCGGCCGGTGGCCTGGGCATACCGTTCCGCCAGCATTTCGCGTTGTGGGAATCCGCCGCACGCGGTGGGTGTGACATCCCCTTCCACTTCACCCGGCTGGGTCCACGCGTTCATCAGATACCCCACATCCGCCATCGGATCACCCAGGGTACACAGCTCCCAGTCCAGCACCGCGCAGATTTTGCCGCCGCCGACAATCATATTGCCGAGACGGTAGTCGCCGTGCACAATCGCGGCGCCAATCTGTTCCGGCATGTGTTCTTCAAGCAGCCGGGATACTTCATCCATAGCCGCAATCTCATGGGTTTTGGAGGCCAGCCACTGTTTGTTCCAGCGCTTCAGCTGGCGGGCAAGATAAGCTTCTTTGCGGCCGAGGTCCCCCAAGCCGACGTCATCGGGGTTGATGGCGTGCAACTTCGCCAAGACATCAATCACGTGCAAACCCAACTCGTGGCGTTCCGCTGCCGGCAGCGCCGCGGCCGTCTCCGCATCGTGCAGTACCGGTCCGGCAACATAATCCATGATGTAGAACGGCGCTTCGTTGACCTCCGTGTCTTTGCACAAGCCCAGGGTGCGCGGCACCGGCACCTCGGAGTCCACCAGCGCGCTGATGATCTTGTGCTCGCGGCCCATATCGTGGGCGCTTTCAAGTACATGACCCAGCGGCGGCCGGCGCAGCACAAAGGTATTGCCTGCCGCATCGTGCACGCCGAAAGTGAGATTGGAATGCCCGCCGGCAATCAACTCAAATTGCAACGGCGGCTGTGCCGCGGGAATGTGAACCGCAAACCAGGCGGTTATGTTCTCTGCGTTGATTCCTGCCAAGTCATTCATTTTCAATAAGTTTTTTTCTAATCGGTTTTTTGTTACTTTCAGTATTCACTCCGAGTTCCAGCTTATCGCATTCATATCGCAATAAACACACGGCACCAGAAGTCACATTCTCTGCGCTATTTGTGCTGGCTGGGATTGCTTGTGCTCTGGGGCTGCACCACCCCCGGCGGCACCGCCACCGATCGTCTGCCCGACCCGGATACCGGAGTACTGACCCTGCCCGACGGCAGCACACGCTATATCCAACCGGCAGAGTTCGCTTACTCCGGGAAAGGTTCTTATACCAACCCGGACGGACGCACCCTTACCGGTACTTTCAATAACGGCTTGTTACAAGGCTTCGGCCACGAGCAGCACAAAACCGAAAGTTACGCCGGCCAATGGCTGGACGGCAAACGTCACGGCCGCGGGGAACTCAGCCGCGGCAGCTTTAAGTACGTGGGTGACTTTGCAGACCATCTGCCCCACGGCCAGGGCAAGCAGACCTGGTCCGCCGGGGAGTACCAGGGCGGTTTTGAAGCGGGCCTGTTTGCCGGGCAAGGCGTGTTCAGAAGCACGTCCGGCACCATCTACCAGGGACAGTGGCAGGAGGGCCAACGCAATGGCTTCGGCCAGGAGCGCCGCGCTGACGGCAGCCTGTACAGCGGCGACTGGATGGCGGATCAGGCCCACGGGTTTGGTACCCTGGAGTACGACGACGGCGGCTACTATGAAGGCAGCTGGCAGCAAGGCGGCCGGCACGGCTACGGCACCTACACCAATTCAGCGGAAGTGGTATATGAGGGGCTGTGGGAAAGCGACCGCCGGCATGGTTACGGTAAACAGGTGCGCCCGGACGGCAGCTACTACGAAGGTGAGTGGCAGGACGGCAAGCAGCACGGCAGCGGCGTCGCCCAGCGCCTGGACGGTAACCGCCACGAAGGCACCTGGCAGCAGGGTTTTGTCCTCGGGCCGGGCATCCGAACGGACCGCAGCGGCGTGCTGCTGTCCGGCAACTGGAACCGCAACACCATCTCCAACGGCATGATTCAGCTGCCCAGCGGCGCTGAATACGGCGGCGCGCTGTTCAGTGAACGGGGCAAAAAAATTTCGCCGCGGCTGCTGAGCTGGATTGAAACCACCAGCAACAACCGCGACCCCCACGCCCAGTATCTTATGGCCTCCGCCCTGCTGGACTATGAGGATCCGGCCCCCGACCAGAGCGCCGCCCAGGTCTGGTTGAACAAGGCTGCGGCCGCCGGTCATACGGAAGCCCAGTTCCGCCTGGCGCTGCTGCTGGAAGAGCAGGACATCAGCACCGCCCTGGTGTGGCTGCAGCACGCCGCCGCTGCCGGTCATCCGGATGCCAACCAACAGGTGGCCAGCTATTACCACCGCGGACACTATCTGCAACAGGATCTGGGCAGGGCGGTACAGCACTACGAAGCGGCCATTGCCAAAGGCAGCATCGACGCCGCCAACAATCTGGCCTGGCTGCTGGCTACCACCCGCAACGAAGAGCTGGCGGATCCGCAACGGGCGGTGCGCCTGATCCAGCCTTTTGTCCTGCTGCTGGGACACGGCAATCATCTGGACACGCTGGCTGCCGCCCATGCGCGGCTGGGTAACATGGAACTGGCCCGGCGCATGCAGCGCCAGGCGTTAAACAAAGCCGCGGCTGATGACAGCGCAGATGACACCAGCCTGGCGGAAATGCAGGCCCGGCTCACCCTGTACGAAGAGGAGCAACCCTACATCGAGTAGTCCACCGGCTTCAGGAAGTGCACTTCACCGTCGATCACCCCGGCTTTTTCACCCGTGTCTTGAGACTCCGGGCGCGCCATGAAAGCTTCCGCGCGTTCGGCACTCTCGATATTCAGCAGAAAAAAAACTTCATTGGGATTCCCGGCGGCCTGCCACATACACTCAAAAGTCACGCCGTACTCCGCCGCCGCGCGGCTGTCCGCTTCGAAGCACGCCAACCAGCGGGAAAAATCTTTAACCGTGTTGCGCACCAGTAACTGCATGTTCATCTCCAGCGACCCTGCCGGCGGCCATGTTAACATCCGCGCCATGGGAAACCGCACTCACTGACATGGCCGCGCCGCAAATAATAACCGTTGGAGTTACAGAACACGGCAACTCAGCCGAGCTGGTGACACTGTGCGGCGCTGACCTGCTGGACCGGCGCCGCATTGATCTGACCCGCAACCTGCCCACCCACCCTCACCACCACGAAGGCTCCTGGGCTGTCGGGCGTTACCGCGACAGTCCCTGGGCACGGGAGATTTCATTACCCGACGCCATAAAACTGGTGCACAAAGTGCGCAAGGCAGCCGCCCGGGGCGCAACCGGGGCCCTGCAGCAGTTGGCCGCGGCGGTGCCGCAGCCGGTCTGTGCTATTGCCATCCGCCTGTGCCCCGAGCTGCCCGCCAGCGTAGAGGACTGTATTGCTGACAACCGCGCCCAGACTGTGGCTGATTCGGTGATGTACCGCCGTGCACTGGCCGCCGCCGCGGAGGCCCGCGGTTGGCAGGTGTACTGGTATGAGCGGGACCGGGTATACGAGGAAGCCGCCGCAGCCCTCGGCGACGCAGAGCTGCAGCCCGCGTTACGCGCCATGGGCCGGGTATGCGGCCCACCCTGGCGCGCCGCGCACAAACTTGCAGCCGCTGCCGCGCTGGCAGCATCTGTAGAGATCCAACGCCGCTGAGGCCGCCGGCAGCACAATTATTCCACACCTGCCGCGCGCGTTGGCTTACCATGCACGGCAACACACCACCCCTGCAAACGGAGTTTATGCATGTCCACCAGCGCAACCGAAAACAACCTCGCCCTGTTCTGCGATTTTGAGAACATCGCGCTGGGGGTGCGGGACGAAAAATATCCGAAATTCGATATTGGCCTGATCCTGGAACGGCTGCTGGTAAAAGGCAATGTGGTGGTAAAAAAGGCGTACTGCGACTGGGAACGCTACAAAGAGCACAAACCCAGCATGCACGAGGCTGCTTTTGAGCTGATCGAAATTCCGCATACCCGGCAGTCCGGCAAAAACTCCGCGGACATCCGTATGGTGGTGGACGCGCTGGACCTGTGTTACACCAAAGATCACATCGACACCTTTGTCATCATCAGCGGCGACTCGGATTTTTCCCCGCTGGTCAGCAAACTGCGTGAAAACGCCAAGCTGGTGATTGGGGTGGGGATCAAAAGCAGCACCTCGGATCTGCTGATGAGCAATTGTGACGAGTTTCTGTTCTACGACGACCTGGTGGTGGAAAACACCACCCAGAAAAAACGCAAAAAGGCACCCCGCAAAAAAGCCGCCCGCAGCAGTGCCGGTGAGGCTGCCGGCAAAAAAGGCGAAACCGACGCCAGCGATGCCAAAGACGAAGGCATCGAGCTGGTGGTGGACACCGCTGAAGCGCTGCTGCGCGAACGCGGTGATGCGGTGTGGGGATCCATGGTGAAACAGACCCTGAAACGGCGCCGCCCCGGCTTCAGCGAAAGCGCCTTCGGCTTCCAGTCCTTCGGCGATCTGCTGCAGGCGGCCCAGGCCCGCGGCCTGCTGAAAATTGAAGCGGATGAACGCTCAGGCGGTTTTGTCATCCGCGAGGCGGTAAGAGACGTATAAACACCTTTAACCCGCCGATTTCCAAAATTCGGCCTTCGCAAAATCCATCTTGAATCACAGCATCAACCTGCTAGTGTCCTGTTTTTGATTTACAAGCATCCTTTGCCGCGTTCAGGAGGAAAACATGGCTGAAGCAGACTGGAAACACGAACCCGCGCCGGCGTGGCAGATGCCGCACATCGGTGAACACCCCATAGAAGGGTACCGCTACACCAGCCGCGAGTTCTACGAACGCGAATTTGAACATATGTGGACCAAGGTCTGGCTGCTGCTGGGCCGGGAAAACGAAATCCCGAACCCCGGAGACTGGCAGCGCGAAGAAGTCGGCCCCGAATCCATCATCATGGTGCGCCAGAAAGACGGCGGCATTAAAGCGTTTTACAACGTCTGCCAGCACCGCGGCAACCGTCTGGTGTTCGCCGAAAAAGGTACCGTGAAGCGGTTTGTCTGCCAGTACCACAGCTGGGCGTTCACCCTGGACGGTGAGCTGAACTTCGCCCAGGACTCAGAAGATTTTCCGCAGGGTAATCCATGCGGCAAAGTGCGCCTGGTTGAGATTCCCTGCGATACCTTTGCCGGCTTCATCTGGGTCAACATGGACCCGCAGGCGGCGCCGCTGAAAGAATATCTCGGGCCCATCTGGGACGACTGGAACATGTACCCCATCAGCAGCATGAAAAGGTACCTGGCACAAACCGTCCATGTACCCTGCAACTGGAAGGTGATTCAGGACAACTTCAACGAGTCTTATCACCTGCGTTCCGTGCACCCGCAGGCTTCGGTGACCATCGAAGAGGGTTACAAGGAAACCCAGTTCGACATGTGTGAGGAAGGCCACGGCCGCATGATCATGCACGCCGGCTATCCCGCCAAGTCTCTGGAAGGCAACAAGATGCGCGAACCCCTGATGGCGCTGATGCAGGAATGGGAGTTGGACCCGGAAGCATTTCAAGGGCGGGAACGGGATATCCGCCCGGCGCTGCAGAAACAGAAGCGCAAGCTGGGCCCTCAGCGCGGCTACGAGTACTTTAACGACCTGCGCGACGAGCAGTTGACGGACTTTTACCACTACAACATCTTTCCCAACTTTTCCGTATCCGTGACCGCTGACGGTTTCCACTTCCTGCGCTCGCGGCCGCACCCGACGGACCCCGAACAGTGCATTTTCGACAATTGGTACTACGCCACCGCGCCGGAAGGTGTAACCTCACCGGTGGGCACCCCCGCCGGTCTGGTGGGACGGGACGAAGAGGTTCCCCATGAGATCATCAACCACGGTGACAAGAGTATCGGGCTGGGCATGGATCAGGATCTTTCCATCACCACCGGACAGCAACTGGGGTTCCGCTCGCGGGGTTTCCGCGGTGTCTATCTGTCCGGCCAGGAAGCCCGCATCCGCCGCTATCACGAAGTCATCGACGAATATCTGCAGGGCATCCGGCCGCACGGGCAACTGCATACCAGGCCGGCACCGGTTAAACCGATCAGCTGATCCGCGTTAACGCGGCGGGAGGGCAACGTGCAATCACCTGACGATTATAATCTGCTGGACGATAAAACCCGCGAATGCCCCTTTCAGTACCTGCAGGCCATCCGCGAACAGCAGCCGGTGTACTTCATGGAAGAGCTGGGCGCCTATTATGTGTCCCGCTACGAAGATGTGCGTTTTATCAAAAAGCACCCGGAAATTTTTTCCAACAACATATTCGAGCTGGGCGCGCAGCGCGGACAGGCACGCAATATTGCTGAGGAATACCGGGCGGAACACGGCTGGGCCCGGGTCTCCACCCTGCAGCGCACCGACCCGCCGGTGCATACCAGCTACCGCAAGCTGATCAACCACGCTTTTACCGTGGCGCGGGTGCGCAAAATGACCCCCTACATCGAAGCTGTGGTCAACGACTTGATTGACAAGATATGCGGTACCGCGAAAGACGGCCGCGGCAGCTGCGACTTTGTCTGGGATTTTGCCATCCCGCTGCCGTGCATCGTCATCGCCGAACAGTTGGGTGTGCCCCGGGAACGCATCTGGGACCTGAAACGCTGGTCCGATGCCATGCTGGCACCCGGCGGCGGTTTTGTTGACGAAGCAGCCGCCCTGGAATGCGGGCGTCAGGTGGTGGCGGCCCAGCAGTTTTTTGCGCAGGTGATCGCCGCGCGCCGGCAGCAACCCGAAGATGACATTATCACCGACCTGGTGCATACCCATATCGAAGATCCGCAAACCGGTGAAAGCCGGTTGCTGACCATGGAAGAGCTGCAGGACCTGCTGGACCAGCTGCTGACCGGCGGCAACGAAACCACCACCAATGCGATAGGTTCCGGCCTGATGCTGCTGCTGCAGCGGCCCGGCAGTATTACCCGCATGCGCGAAGACCCGTCGCTGATCCGCAACTTTATCGAAGAGTCGCTGCGTTACGAAACACCGGTACTGCACCTGTGGCGGGTCACTACCCGGGATGTGGAACTGGGCGGCATGCAGATTCCCAAAGGCAGTGCCATTGCCGTGGGTTATGCCTCAGCGAACCGCGACTGCAGCGTGTTTCCCGACGGCGAAGCGTTTGATCTGGCACGCCGCAAACCCGGCGCGCACCTGGCGTTCGGCTCGGGGCCCCATCACTGCCCTGGCGCGGCGTTGGCGCGCCAGGAAATGTTCTCCACCTTCACTATCCTACTGAACCGTTTGCACAACATTCAGCTGCGCGACCCGGATGAAAGTTTCCTGCACGTGCCCAGCAGCTTTTTACGCGGCCTGGAGCACCTGCACATTACTTTTGAAGTGGCCAACGCCGAGCGGTTCTCGCCCGAGGCCAGCGCTTACTGAAACAAGCGGCAGTTTTGCCGCCGCTTACACATTGCCCGCGTCCAAGGGTAAGATGGCGCTACCTGAATCCCTGTCATTTGTATTGTTGGACAAGAGTTAGTTATGCCCAATTCGCCACGTATCTTCCGCTCATGCAAAAAAACGCTGTCTGTCCTGGCATGCGCCGGGTTGTTATTCGCCTGCGCTGAATCCGGCCAGCAACAAGCCGCCAGCGCCGCCGCCAGCGGCCCGACCCTGGCTGAGGTGCTGGACGCACAACCCGAAGAGGTTAAAGCCCGTTACCGCTACCGGCACCCCCAGGAGACCCTGTCTTTTTTCGGCATCCAACCCGGCATGACCGTGGTGGAAGCGCTGCCCGGCGGCGGCTGGTACAGCAAGGTGCTGCTGAACTACCTGGGTGCCCAGGGCCATCTGGTTGGCGTCAACTATGCGACTGACATGTGGCCCAACTTCGGTTTTGCAGACGAGGCGTTTCTGCAGCGCATGGCCACCTGGACAACCGACTGGCCCGCCCAGGCGGAAGCCTGGCGGGATGCAAACAGTGCCCCGGTGTCAGCATTTGTATTCGGCGAGCTACCGCCGCAGCAGAAAGGTACCGCCGACGCTGTCCTGCTGATCCGCGCCTTGCACAATCTCGCCCGCTTTGAAGGGGATTTCCTCGACGAAGCCATCACCACCAGTTATGACGTTCTGAAACCGGGGGGCATTCTCGGCGTGGTGCAGCACGAAGCGCGCGCGGATATGCCGGACGCCTGGGCCAACGGCAGCAACGGCTATCTGAAACGGACATTTGTCATCGCCCGTATGGAAGCAGCCGGTTTTCAGTTTGTCGGCGAAAGCTCGGTTAACCAGAACGATCTGGACCGTCCCACGGAGCAGGACTTTGTCTGGCGCCTGCCGCCGTCGCTGCGTACCAGCAAAGATGATGCTGCGTTGAAAGCCCAACTGCAGGCCGTGGGGGAATCCAACCGCATGACCCTGAAGTTCAAGAAACCCGCCTGATCCCCGGCACGCGTGGTTGAATGGCCATCCATTCTAATTACCCTGCAGTTAGCCGGGGTAACCACCCTGCTGCTGCTGGTTCTGGGCACACCGCTGGCGTGGTGGCTGGCTAACACCCGCCACCCGGCCAAGCCGGTGGTGGAAGCGGTCACCGCCCTGCCGCTGGTGCTGCCGCCCACCGTGCTGGGCTTTTACCTGCTGATCCTGCTCAGCCCCAACACCCCGCTGGGCGGGTTCTGGGTGAGCCTGACCGGCCAGACGCTGACTTTCAGCTTTGCAGGGCTGGTGGTGGCGTCATTAATTTATTCGCTGCCGTTTATGGTGCAACCGCTGCAGAGCGCGTTTGAAGGCCTGGGCGCAAAGCCGCTGCAGGCCGCCGCCAGCCTGGGCGCTTCTCCCCGGGATGCTTTTTTCACCGTGGCGGTGCCGCTCTGCAAGCGCGGCTTTATCACCGCCAGCGTGTTGACCTTTGCCCACACCCTGGGGGAATTTGGCGTGGTCCTGATGGTTGGCGGCAATATTCCCGGGCAGACCCGGGTAATATCCATTGCCATCTACGAAAACGTTGAGGTCATGAACTACAGCCAGGCCCATATGCTGTCCCTGGGGCTGCTGATCTTCTCCTTTGCCGTCCTGTTCTGCGTCTACGCCGCCAACCGCCAATACAGCGTCCGCGTCGCCTGAACCGGCATGTTGGAACTGCGCCTGCACAAACCCCTGGCGGACTTTGACCTGCAGGTTGATCTGCACATCGAAACCGGCGGCGTGGTTGCCTTGTTGGGGCCCAGCGGCAGCGGCAAAACCACCCTGCTGAACTGCATCGGGGGTTTTACCTCCTGCAGCGGGCGCATCACCTTCGACAACTCAATCTGGCTGGACAGCGCCAACAAAATTGATATTCCAGCCCATAGGCGCGCGGTGGCCACGGTGTTTCAGGACGGCCGCCTGTTTGAGCACCTGAGCGTTGAGGGTAACGTGGACTACGCCGTCAAACGCAATCCGGGCAACGGCCCCGGCAAGCTGGAAGTCTGCGCCGTCCTGAACCTGGACAACCTGCTGCCGCGCCGCATCCAGGCTTTGTCCGGGGGCGAACGGCAGCGGGTTGCG
>JANQOA010000070.1 GCA_028279305.1 Pseudomonadales bacterium | reverse complement strand
CGGCACCGGCAGCCCTGCGGGCGGATTGGCAAAGCCACATGCCGCGCTGGGCAGAGGCCATGGACGTCCCCCGCGATCTGCTTAACGCCATCGTCACCGAAGCGGCTGCGCACATGCAGCGGGTGCTGGCGGACAGCACCGGGCGCTGGCTGCTGGACGCACATGATCAGGCCGCCAGCGAGCTGCCGTTGGCGGGGTTGTCGCAGAACAAGATAATCAACGTGGTCATGGACCGAACCTTTGTTGAGGACGGGCGGCGCTGGGTGGTGGACTACAAAACCGCAAAACCTCCGGCAGAGATCACCCAACAGGACTTTATCGCCCAGCAGTGCAGCCGCTACCGGCCGCAACTGGACCGCTACCGGCGGCTGGCGGAAACGGCCTACGGGCAGCCGGTGCGGGCGGCGCTGTATTTCACCGCCATCCCGCACCTGGAAGAGTTGCCGCCTGATGGATGATTGCAATTTGCCATAGAGTCAGTACCATTCCCTGCGTTATGAATAAATCAACACATGCAGCACAGACCACCACCGCAAACGGCGCCCGTCGTTTGACCGTGGCGTGCCGTGGTGATTTCGGCTGGCGAGGGTTTACCTATTTTTTTGTAACTTGAGCCGGCCTTTAATTTATTGAAGGCAGCAGACTGCCTTCCAAGGTTAAACCCCGCTGAGGCAGCAAGCTCGCGGGGTTTTTTATTGGCTGACTTTCAGGCAGCCAACACAGATGGAAATATCGGGGACGGAGGAAAGCAGATGCAGATCGAAAACCTTAACGTAGAGAAACACGAAGTGCTGATAACACCGGAACACCTCAAAGCCCGGCTGCCTCTGCCCGAAGAAATCCGCGAGTCGGTCAACGACGCGCGCGAGGTAGTGCGTAACATTGTTGCGGGACAGGACCCGCGCCTGCTGGTGGTAGTGGGCCCGTGCTCCATTCACGACCCCGCCGCCGCCCTGGAATATGCGCAACGCCTTGCGGCGCTGGCGCAGCAGGTGCACGGCTCGCTGTTCTGCGTGATGCGCGCCTATTTCGAAAAGCCGCGCAGCACCGTGGGCTGGAAAGGCCTGATCAACGACCCGCACCTGGACGACTCATTCTGTGTGGCCGAAGGCCTGGAGATTGCCCGCAAACTGCTAATTGATATCTCGGAACTGGGCCTGCCCATTGCCACCGAAGCGCTGGACCCGATCACCCCCCAGTATCTGCAGGATCTGATCTCCTGGTCCGCCATCGGCGCGCGTACCACGGAAAGTCAGACGCACAGGGAAATGGCGTCGGGCTTAAGCTGCGCGGTGGGCTTCAAAAACGGCACCGACGGCTCGCTGGGGGTTGCGGTTAACGCCCTGCAATCGGCCACCAGCCCGCACCGCTTTCTGGGCATCAGTCCGGCCGGGCAGGTCAGCGTGATTCATACCCACGGCAACAAGGCCGCACACGTAGTACTGCGCGGCGGCAGCAACGGTCCCAACTATGACGAAGCCAGCGTGCACGAGGCGGAACAGGCGCTGAGCGAAATCGGCCAGACCCCGTCCATTATGGTGGACTGCTCCCACGCCAACTCCAACAAGGACCACACCCGCCAGAGTCTGGTGCTGGATGCGGTAAAAAAGCAGAAGCTGGCCGGCAACCGCTCCATTACCGGGGTGATGATCGAAAGCAACCTGTTTCCAGGTAACCAGAGTATGAACGGCGGTGAGCTGGCTTACGGGGTGTCGATTACCGATGCCTGCATAGGCTGGGAGGAAACCGAACAGATACTGCTGGACCTGCACCAGGCCCTCAGCCGTTAGCTGTAGTAAGCGTTCTCGGTAAACGTGTGGTCGGTCTGATCCAGCACTCCGGTCAGCTCCGGCAGCCGCTCCAGCAGGGTGGCTTCAACGCTGTTTTTCAGCGTGATGTCCACCGCGGCACAACCCTGGCAGCCGCCGCCGAATTGCAGCACCGCTTCGTTGTTGTCGGTCAGCTCCACCAGCGTCACCATGCCGCCGTGGGCGGCCAGGCCGGGGTTGATCTCGTTGTAGAGGATATAATTGATGCGGTCTTCCAGCGGTGAGTCTTCGCTGACATTGGGAATACGGGCATTGGGCGCCTTAATGGTGAGCTGCCCGCCCATCTGATCCTCCTGATAGTCCACCACCGCATCCAGCAGATACTGCTCGCTGCGGCCTTCGAACCAGGCGCGGAAGCCGTCGTATTCAACCGCGATATCACCTTCCTGCTCTTCCCCGGGGCGGCAATATGCAATGCAGGTTTCCGCGTGCGGGGTCCCGGGTTGGGCCACAAACACGCGGATAGCCACGCCCTCTTCTTCCTGTTTTTCCAGCAGTTCTTTCAGATACTGCTGGGCGCTGGCGGAAATTTCGATCATGACGCTATCAAGTGCTAAGGTGGATGTGCTTTATACCCGACTATTTTAGTCGGGTATAGCTTTTATGGGCTGGAATCGACAATTATTTTCCCCTGCAACCGCTAAACTATCCGGCTAATCGAACTATGAGCGTCAGTCAAGTTCATTTTGGCAAACTTCAATTGTATTCATAGCCACGCTTGGTAGATTGTGCCCGCAATTGTCCAAGCCGGATCCGGAAAACCCCGCATGTCATCAGATACCTCTACAGCCGCCGCGAGCGCGGCCGCCCCGGACGTAAATCCGCAGCCCCTGATCGCCCGGTGCATGCAGCAACGCATACTGGTGCTGGACGGCGCCTACGGCACCGCCCTGCAGGACTGTAATCTGGAAGAGGCGGATTACCACTACCCGCCGCTGGGTGAACATCCGGTGCCGTTAAAAGGCAATCACGATCTGCTGTGCCTGACCAGGCCCGAGGTTGTACAGCAGGTACACCGCAATTACCTGCTGGCCGGGGCGGATATAATTTCCACCAACACATTTACCGCCACAAGTGTTGCCCAGGCGGACTTCCGCTGTGAGCACCTGGCTTACGAAATCAACCGGGCCGGCGCGGAGATCGCCAAGGTGGTGACCGCCGAGCTCTCCACCGCGGGCAAACCGCGCTTTGTCGCCGGCAGCCTGGGCCCCACCAACCGCACGGCCAGCCTCTCGCCGGACGTCAACCGGCCCGGTTTCCGCAATATCAGTTTTAACGAGCTGGTGGACAGCTACAACGAAGCCATCCGCGGCCTGGACGACGGCGGCGCTGATCTGCTGATGATCGAAACCGTGTTTGATACCCTGAACGCAAAAGCCGCCATATACGCCGCCCTCACCCACAATGATCAGCGCCGCAGCGCCGGTCAGCCGCCATTGCCGCTGGTCATCTCCGGTACCATCACCGACGCCAGCGGCCGCACCCTGTCAGGACAGACCGGTGAGGCGTTCCTCTATTCCATCGAACACGCTGAGCCTCTGGCAGTGGGTCTGAACTGTGCCCTGGGTGCTGAGCAGCTGCGCCCCTACGTGGCGGAACTGGCCCAGCAAAGCCGCTACCCGGTCAGCGTGCACCCCAATGCCGGTTTGCCGAATGCCTTCGGTGAATATGATCAGACGCCGGAACAGATGGCGGAGATAGTCAGGGAATTTGCCGCCGCCGGCTGGCTGAACATCATCGGCGGCTGTTGCGGCACCACGCCGGAGCACATTAAAGCCCTGGCTGAAATAGCGGCGCAGTTTCCGCCGCGCCAGGCGCCCGAAAATGCCGGCCAGCTTACCCTGGCCGGGCTGGAACCGCTGAGGGTCAACAATGATTCGCTGTTTATCAACGTTGGCGAACGCACCAACGTCACCGGTTCAGCACGCTTCGCGCGCCTGATCCGCGAAAACAAATTTGACGAAGCCCTGGAAGTGGCGCGCCAACAGGTCAGCAACGGCGCTCAAGTGATCGACATCAACATGGACGAAGGCATGTTGGACGGCGCCGCGGCGATGGTTGAGTTTCTGCACCTGATCGCCTCGGAACCGGATATCGCCCGGGTGCCGATCATGATCGATTCCAGCCAGTGGTCCATCATCGAAGCCGGCCTGCAGTGTGTGCAGGGCAAAGCCATAGTCAATTCCATCAGCCTGAAGGAAGGTGAAGAGGAGTTCATTCACCACGCCCGGCTGTGCCGCCGCTACGGCGCAGCGGTGGTGGTGATGGCATTTGACGAAAACGGCCAGGCGGATACCTACCAGCGGAAGGTGGAAATCTGCGAGCGCAGCTACCGCATCCTGACCGAACAGGTGGGCATGCCGGCCACCGACATCATTTTCGACGCCAACATATTTGCCATCGGCACCGGCATCGAAGAGCACGCCAACTACGCCGTGGACTTTATCAACGCGGTGCGCTGGATCAGCGAAAACCTGCCCGGCGCCAGCACCTCCGGCGGCCTGAGCAACGTGTCTTTTGCCTTCCGCGGCAACAATCCCGTGCGTGAAGCCATCCACACGGTATTTCTTTACCACGCCATCCAGGCCGGCTTAACCATGGGCATTGTCAACGCCGGCCAGCTGGGGATCTACGCGGACCTGTCCGACGACCTGCGTGAGCGGGTCGAAGACCTTGTGCTGAACCGGCGTGAAGACGCCACCGAGCGGCTCCTGGAAGTCGCGGAAACGGTGGTCGCCGCTGACAAGGCGGACAACAAGGAAGACCTGTCCTGGCGCGAGATGGATGTGCATGCGCGCCTCTCCCACGCCCTGGTGAAAGGCATCACCGACTATATTATCGAAGACACCGAGGCCGCCCGGCAGCTGGCTGACAAGCCGCTGGACGTGATTGAAGGGCCCTTGATGGACGGCATGAGTGTGGTCGGCGATCTGTTCGGCAGCGGCAAGATGTTCCTGCCCCAGGTTGTCAAAAGCGCCCGCGTCATGAAACAGGCGGTTGGCCACCTGGTGCCTTTCATCGAAGCTGAGAAGAACGGCGGCGCCCGGCAATCCAAAGGTAAAATTGTCATGGCCACGGTTAAGGGTGATGTGCACGACATCGGCAAAAACATCGTTGGGGTGGTGCTGCAGTGTAACAACTACGAGGTCATCGACCTTGGCGTCATGGTGCCCAGCGAGACCATTCTGCAAACCGCCGTGGACGAACAGGCCAGCGCCATCGGCCTGTCCGGCCTGATCACCCCGTCCCTGGACGAAATGGTAAACGTGGCTGAAGAGATGCAGCGGCTGCAGCTGGATATCCCGCTGATGATTGGCGGCGCCACCACCAGCAAAGCCCATACTGCGGTCAAAATTGCCCCGGCGTACGAAAACGCCGCCACCGTCTATGTCACCGACGCATCGCGTGCGGTCAACACCGCCACCGCCCTGTTGAGTGAAGATAATACGGAATTTGTCGAACAAACCCGGCGCGAATACGACACAGTGCGCAACCGGGTGACGGCGCGCCGCGAAAAACGTCAGTTTCTGAACCTGGAGGACGCCCGCGCCAACGCCGCGCCGATCAATTGGACCGGCTACCAGCCGCCGGTGCCAAACCAGCTCGGGGTGCACGAGGTTAACCCCAGTCTCACTGAACTGCTGCCTTACATCGACTGGTCACCGTTTTTCATGACCTGGGAACTGGCCGGCAAGTATCCCGCCATCCTGGACGATGAAGTGGTTGGCGAAGCGGCGCGCCAGCTGTTCGAAGACGCCCGCAACAT
>JANQOA010000180.1 GCA_028279305.1 Pseudomonadales bacterium | reverse complement strand
TGATTCTGTGCTGTGAAGTTGGCCCAGGCGATGGCTGATGCCTGATTGATGCAGATAGTTGGCCGTCTGGCTGTGCGGCTCCTGCTGCAGGAGGCTGCTGAGATCATCCGGGGTATCCACATCGAGGATAAATTTGGTGCCCGGCACCACTCTGGGCGTAATACCGGCGGCAAAAGCGGCGTCTACGTGGGGTTTAAAACTCTTGCCGTCGAAAATGTAAGGCATACACAGGGGTGGCGTGCAGATCAGGCCGTTGGTACCGATGTGGTCAGCATCGGGCAGGATGGTCACCGTTTCATGCTGCGCCAGCAGTTCGTCCAGCTCCACGGCGCTGATCCCCGGCACGTCAGCCGGCACAACCATGACGCCGCTGGCGTTAAAGTGAGTCTGCAGGTGCCGGGTGGCTTGTTCCAGAGCCTGGGGCAGGTTGGCTTCCGGGCTTTCGGCAAACCGTTCGGTGCCGAAGGTCTGCGCCAGAGCGTCTGCTTCCGGGGCGCGGGAGACAATAAGAATGCCGGTGAGGCGGGTGCTTTTGGCCAGACAGGTCAGCACATCACGTGCCATGGCCAGCATGAGAGAACGCCGCTCGGCTTCGCTTAAGACGTTTGCCAGACGCTGTTTAGCCTTATCAAACGTCTTGACGGGAACGATCGCCCACATTGGCTTCTCCCATTTACTTGTTAGTGTTGCGGCTCGGCACCCCTATTCGCGTTCCTTGTGTGCACGCGACTGAGTTGTGCCAACCGTTTGCAGGGCTGGTGCCGGGCGTTTGTTAGCCTTGTGCCGCCCGCAGCTGCTGCAAAAACCTGATCGTGTCATTGGCCAGAGCCACACGATCCGCCAACGTTACCATGATGGTCTGTGTGACGATAGTTGGAATTTTTATTTGCTTAGCTTCATTTTTATCGCTGTTGTCCATGACAAAACCGTCAAGCAGGTCCCCATAGTGGCCGGCAACAGCGCCCGCCGTGGCCGGAACCTGCAGTTCCGCCATCATTTTTGCCGCCGGCCCTTTGATGGCGATGCCCCCGACAATGGGCGAAACCGCCACCACCGGCACCTTTGTCAGGGCCTCACGGAAGCCCGGCAGGCCCAGTAACGGGTCCACTGATACGTAGGGATTGCTGGGGCAGATCACCACACCGTCACAATCCGCCAGCCAGTCGGCAATCAGCGGGTTGAGGCGGGCTTGCTCGATGCCGCTGAATTCAAATCCCTGCACCGCGGGTTGACATGCTTCACGCACAAAATAGTGCTGGAAAGCCAGCGCACCCTGATCGCAGTGCACAATTGTGCGCACCGGATCGTCGCTCATCGGCGCGATGCGGTGCGTAATACCCAGGGCGGTGGTGATTTCATGGGTCGCCGCGGTGAGGCCGGCGCCCTCGCGCAGCAACTGGGTGCGGCGGGTGTGCAGCGCCAGATCCTTGTCGCCCAGGCGGAACCAGGTTTCGCCGCCCAGCGCCTGCAGGGTATCCATGAACTGCCAAGTTTCCCCCTGGCGGCCCCAGCCCAGCTCTGTATTGTTTTCCTCCGCCAGGGCGTAGGTGAGGCTGTCTATATCGGGGGAAATATGCAGTCCCAGATGGCTGAAATCATCACCGGTATTGACCGCAAACAGCACTTCGTCCGGTCCCAGTACCCGGCTCAGGCCCAGCGCCAGCTTGGCGCCGCCCACACCGCCGGTGATGGCCAGCAGCTTCATCAGCGGAACAGGTCTTCGTGCAGCGGGCGGTTGATGGCGGCTGCGTTTTGCCCCTGCAGGGCCGACGCCGGTTCAGGCGGCAGGCCGCGGACCAGGGCGAGGGGGATTTTCTCCGTGGTTTCTCCCATCACCAGGGTGGCGGCGGCGGCCAGGGCATCCGCGCGGTTGATCAGAGTCACCTTCAGTTCCCGCCCGTAGACATCCGCGCCGCCGCGGTGATCGTCCAGCACGGTAAGGCCGGCACAGCCGATGGCCGCGCCGATGGTACCCATGCGCCAGGGGCGGTTGTGGCTGTCAGTAATTATCACGCCCACCTGTTTGCCGCTGGCGGCGCCCAGCTCTCGTGCCAGAGTTGCGGCGCTGGCATCCGGATCGCGGGGCAGCAACAGCGCCTGTTCGCCGCCGCTGTGATCCACGTTGGATTGATCGATGCCGGCGTGGGCGCCGACAAACCCCAGCTTGTGGCGCACAATCAGCACGCCGACCCGCTTGCGCAGAACCTCGGTGGATTCCCGCAGAATCAGCTCCACCAGCCGCGGGTCTTTTTCAGTTTCAGCCGCCAGCGCTTCAGCTTCAGCGCCCGGGGTGACGTTGCTCAGCGCAATCAGCTGCCCCTCAGCCTTGGACACTACCTTTTGCGCCAGGCAGACGATGTCGCCGTCGACTAACTCAAGCCGGTTGTCAGTCAGCGCCTGCAGAATCTGCGCGGACAGATTGTCCCCCGGCTCAACCATGGGCATGCCGGGTACAGCGACAACAGAAAAGTTGGGGTGCATGGTCAGCGCTTAATGTTCCTGGCCGATGATTTTGATGCCGGAATGTGACACTTTGCCGCTGCGGTTAATCTGAATCAGAATGGAGGTCAGTGCCTCCGCCGCGGCCGAGTTGGCCACCGGGCCCGCATGCCAGCCGGTCATGCCGGCTTCTTCCGTTAATTCGATAACCTTTTCCCGGGCCGCTTTTTTGTCACCGCAGACCAGCACGTCACATTCAATGCTGACATCCTGCTGCAGCAGGTGGGCGGCGATATTCTGATATGCGGTTACCACCATGACGTTGTCGCCGAGGAATTCCTGGGCGCGTTTACCGGCGCTGCCTTCCGCCGGCAACTGCACCGTGCCCACCTTGGGCGGCACCAGCGGCACCGTCACGTCGATAAGAATTTTACCGCTGAGGTTGGCTTTCACGTAGTCCAGGGTGGAGATCTGATGTTCCGCCGGCACCGTCAACACCACAATGTCGCCGGCGGCCGCGGCGTCCAGGTTTTCCATCGCGTCTGCCGGGGTTTCAGGAGATATTTCCTGCAGCGCGGCTACTGCCGCCTGGGCTTTTTCCAGGGTGCGCGAACCGATGACAATCTTGTGCCCGGCTTTGGACCAGCGAATCGCCAGGCCGGTGCCCAGATCACCGGTACCGCCCAGAATGGCAATAGTTTCTTTTTGCGACATGTTGTTCATTGCTCTTTAAATAGGAAGGCGCGGGATTATGCCGTTTTTATGCCTTGAATTAAAAGTGAGCCTGCGGGAGCCTTAGCGCCAACATAACTGCACCATCCTCTGGAGGACACACATGCGAATTGGAGTCATGATCGGCGCGGACGGCGCCAACAATAAACTGGACGACGTTATCGGAGTTGCCAGGCAGGCGGAACAAGCCGGTCTGGATAATGTCTGGGTGGCGAAAATATTCACTTTTGACGCCATCACCACGCTGGCGCTGATTGGCCGCGAAACCAGCCGTATCGGCCTCGGCACGGCGGTTACACCCACGTATCCGCGCCACCCCACGGCCATCGCCCAGCAGGCGCTGACCACCGCCGCCGCCAGCGGCAACCGCTTTACCCTGGGTATCGGCCTGTCCCACAAACTGGTGATCGAGGACATGCTGGGGATGTCTTATGACAAACCGGCCAAACACATGCGCGAATACCTGAGCGTGCTGATGCCGCTGGTGCGGGGGGAGCAGGCCAACTTTCAGGGTGAGCAATACCGCGTGCAGGGCGTGGCGCTGGATATTCCGGGCGCTGATAACATGCCGGTGGTGGTGGCGGCGCTGGGGCCGGTCATGCTGAAAATTGCCGCTGAGATGGCGGACGGCACCAACACCTGGATGGTTGGGCCAAAAACCATGGAAAGCCACATCCTGAGTACCCTGCGCGCCGCCGGTAAAGCGGATCCCACCGTGGTTGCGGGCCTGCCCATCGTGCTGACCACCAACGTTGACGCCGCCAGAGAAAACATTGCCCAGGGCTTGACGATTTACGGCCAGTTACCCAGTTACCGCGCCATGCTCGACCGGGAGGGGGCGGCCGGACCCGCGGATATCGCCATTGTCGGAGATGAGAATACGCTGCGCGGCGAGATCAAACGCTTCCAGGATATGGGTGTCACCGATTTCAACGCTGCCATCATGGATGTGGAAGAAGGTGCATACGCGCGCACCCTGGAGTTCCTCTCCAGCATGCAGGCATAACCGCCGGCAATAGTCTTAAGCCGCAACTGCAGCAGCGCTGATGAATCAGTCTCTGGCGGAGATGCTGGCGGGCCTGTGGCGGGTGATCCTGCTGCGCGGCTCGCCGGAACGGGTGCATTATTCCAGGCGGCGCTTTGTGGTTGCGCTGTTGCTGGCTGTGGCCGCCAGCGCCGGCGCCCAGGTGCTGTTTCACGAAGACCATGTGGTGTTTGTCATTCTGCGGGTGTTTGCGGAACTCACCATGTTCATGCTCGCCATGGTGCTGCTGACCGCGCGGGTGGCGCGCTTCCGTCTGGCTTATGTGATGTTGTTGCTGGTTATGATCAGCCTGGCGGCGGACGCGGTATTGATGCTGTTATCCGGACTGTTTGTGATTACACCGGTCTACACGGCGCGTTACCTGTTGCTGGCGGCGGTGAGTCTGACCGCCTGGTACGGCGCCGGCAGCGTCATGGCCTGGGGGCTGCGTGCGCCGTTGTCCCGCGGACTGCTGGTCATGGCCGCCTATCTGGCCGCGGCAACGGTGATTGATCTGTCTTTCCGTTGGTTGTACGACCTGGTTGCAGCCGGGTAAGCTGGCGTTTCCTGGGGAGGACTTATGGATTCGATACTGACAACCCTGGCCATGGCTCTGGACACGCTGCCCGCGGAGGGCCGGGTCATGCTGTTGGCCGTGTTGTTAAGCCTGGCGCTGCATGGCTTTACCCGCGCTGCGGACAACGGCCGGGATGTCAGCTTGAGTTACCGTCTCATGTACCGCAAGGGTGCCCTGATGGCGCTGTTGCTGGTGCCGTTGCTGGTGTATCTGACCAATCTGCAGATGCCGGTGCACGTTGAGCAGTTTGTGGCTTTTAATACTCCGGTGCCGGCTTATGTATGCGCTGCGGTACTGTTGCTGTGGCTGGCCGGGGCGGTGGTGCAACTGCTGCGCCTGGGCCGGGTTGTGCGCCATACATCGCTGGAGGCCGCGCGCGGCCGGGCGGCGTCAGCGCCGTTGCAGGCGCGGCTGACCCACTGGAGTAAACGCCTGCACCTGCAATCCGCGGTAGAGGTGGTGTGCGAAGGCAGCAGCCGGCCGTGGCATACCTTCTGCGGTTACCGGCGGGTGCGCATCGTCATACCGGCCGCGGCCCTGAACTGGCCGGTTGGGGTGACCGATGTGATGCTGTTACAGCAGCTTGCGCAGATTAAACAGGGCGCCTGGGGGTGGCTGCTGTTTGCGCGGGTGATACGGGCGCTGTATTGGCCCTTGCCCTGGGTGGCGGTGCTGGCACGGCAGCTGGCGCAGATGCTGGTGTTGCCGGCGGACAAGCTGGCCGCCGCTGCGTACCGCGACGCGGAAGGCTGGCAACGGGACCTGCGCAACCACGACAAACGTTTGTCCGGCCTGGCGGCAGCCGTTGCCGGCCGCGGCCGCGGTGAACGATTACTGTTAGCGGACATTACCCAGGCGCGGCAACTGCAGCCGCCGGAGCCATCCGCGGCGGAGCAGGCCCGGGCCACGGTGAGTGTCGGCGAGCAAACTTTTGAGCGGCGCTGGTCCGGCACCAAAGCCCGTTTGCGGCGCAAATACAGGGACCCCCACGAGCAGGCTTATTGGTTGATCGCGGCAGCCTGTGTAGCAGTGGGAATAGCCACCACCCTGACCGTGGTGCAGGCGCCGCCGGAATTTGATCCCAGATTTCTTGAGGTGAAATGGCGTGACAGCATGGTCCGCCGTATCAAGGACTTCGACGACGACGCGCCGCAACCGGAAGAGGCCGCACCGGCGCCGGAGTCGGATTCAGGTTAGCAGTAGTCCCCCGCCTGAGCGAAGTAGTCTTCCAGGCGCCTGCCCTGTTCATCCGGATAGGTAGTGGTGAGGCCGCGCGCTTCGACAATCCGGTCGACGCGGAAGTTACGGAAGTCCTGGCGCAGCTCGCACCAGGCGCCCACCGCCCAACTGTAGCCCCAGTAAAGGAGCGTTAACGGCCAGACGATGCGTTCCGTGGGTTGTCCGCCGGCATCGGTATAAGACACATACAGGCGGCGGCGTTCGTTAATTGCCTCACGCACGGCGCCCAGATGCTGGGTGGTTTCATCGGATTGATAACTGGCCATTTCCGGTACCACCACGGTCTGTGAGGTCAGTTCACCGCGCATGTTCTCCGGCAGCACCGCGTCAATTTTGTCCAGGATGCGTTCCGCGCCCGCTGCCAGTTTGGTGTCTCCCCAGCGTTTCGCCACCTGGGCGCCGAAGATCAGCGCCTGCAGCTCGTTCTGATCAAACATCATGGGCGGCACCTGGTATCCGCGGTGCAGGCGATAACCCACCCCGGCCTCACCGTCAATGGGCACCCCCGATTCCATCAGATTCTGGATGTCCCGGTAGATGGTGCGCTCGCTGACTTCGAGTTTTTCCGCCAGCGCCTGGGCCGTGATGATCCGCCCGCGGCCGAGCTGGAGCACAATCTGGAACAGTCTGTCTGCAGGTCTCATGGCCGGCATGGTAACAGGAAAATGTCCCCTGGATACCACCCTACTGACATAACGGTGTCAGTAAACATGCCCGAAAAGCGCATTTTTATTGGATTTCGTAGTTCTTGCTGACACTACGTTGTCAGTAGGTGGCAGCTATGATGTCACGACATTGGCAACGGCAGATGAGACATGACCAAACTGAACAAGCAGCCCTCTCGCCACCATCAACTGATCCAGGACGCCGCGTTTGTGCTGGGCAGCTGGTTTGCCGCTTTTACCGCCATGTCCCACCGGCGGCAGTTGCGCCGGGTGCGGATGTGGGGGGAAACCCCATCCCACCATCCTGCCGGGTGTGTGCGGCCGGGGCAGCACTGTGCCGGTGGCGCAACCTGTGCTGAGAGCCGTCCACGCAATGCCGCCTAGCCGCCGGTTCCGCAAAACCGGGACCAGCCTACTTAAAACCTGAAGGGAGAACCGATATGAACACCCAGCAAGTTGCGGAAAAGCTTGTCGAGCTGTGTAACAACAATCAGTCAGACGCAGTGGTTGATGAGTTGTACGCGGACAATATTGTCAGTGTTGAACCCATGTTTGACGCTGCCGCCGGGGAAACCGGCATAGCTGAGGGGATTACCGCCATCCGCGAGAAACACGCCTGGTGGGAAGCCAACCACGAAGTGCACCGCTCGCGGGCTGAAGGCCCCTACATGGGTCAGCGCGACAACGAGTTCATGGTTAAATTTATCATCGACGTCACCCCCAGAGGCGCGTCAAAGGTGCACCTTGAGGAACTGGCCCACTACACCGTTGCGGACGGCAGGATTGTGCGTGAAGAGTTCCTGCAGGTGCGCTGAACGGCTTACGAGGGCAGGTCGTTGCGCCGTTTGCGCCCCTGGTAATTGATATCCAGCAGTTTTCTCGGATGTTCGCCGTCTACGTAGCCCATGAACCCCGGGTCGATGACATTGTAACCTAACAGGCTTTGAATCCGCGGGCTGTAATCGCGGGCTGCGTCGGGCGGCACCGCCAGCACCATGTTTTCGATCTGCCGCAGGCCCGGTGCGCAATACTGGGGTGTAATGGCCAGCCGCTTCTGTTGGCTGTTGTTGGCACCGCCGCGGTGCAACAGGGTGCCGTCGAATACCAGCACCGAGCCCGCGGTCATTTCCACCTTGAGGATGTCGCCGGCCCGCGGTTCGCGGCCGTCGGGCCAGCGGTGGCTGCCGGGCACCACTTCGGTGGCGCCGTTGCTGGCGGTAAAATCGTCAAACGCCCAGATGGTGCTGATGCCAAAAGCTTTGCGCGGCCTGGGCAATCCCAGGCCGCCGGCGCCGTCGTCGATATGCCAGGGTTGCGGCGTTTCGCCGGGATGTACGTTGATGGCCAGCGCGGCGGACAGCAGATAGTTGGGGGGCAGGCGCCGGTCCAGCACGGAGATGATCAGCGGATGTTCAATGATTTCGGCCATGGCGGGTGACTTTGCCAGCAGGGCGTAGACCCGTTCCGTGCAGTGGCCTTCAAAATTGTTGCGCCCCATTAACCGGCCCCGAAAGTAGGGGGCCAGTTGTTCGCGGATGCGCTGCATCAACTCAGCAGGCATGAGGTCAGCGATGATGGAAAAACCGTCCACCTCCAGGTCGCGCAGGCAGGTTTCCAGTGCCGCGCCGTGTTCTGCTGCCGCTGCTTCCGCCATAAGCCTGCTCCTGTTCTGACTGTGTCCGGCTATATTGATACGCTAACGCTTTCACAGCAAGGATAGGGATCATGCGGGATGTGACGGGCAAAGTCGCTTGGATAACGGGTGCCGGCACCGGTATCGGCGAGGCGGCGGCGGTGGCTCTGGCTGAGGCGGACATGCAGGTGGTGCTGTCCGGCCGCCGGCAGGACAAGCTGCAGCATGTGGTGCAGCGCTGCGCTGAGGTTAACCCGGCACGCCCCGCCGTGGCGGAGGTGTTGGATGTTGCGGACAAAACTGCGGTGGCGGCGGTAGCTGACAGCATCGTCAGCCGCTTCAGCCGGGTTGACGTGCTGGTGGCCAGCGCCGGCGTGAATGTCAAAGAAAGGAACTGGCATAACGTCAGTCTGCAGGACTGGGACTCGGTCATCCGCATTGATCTGGATGGTGCCTTTTATTGCGCTAAAGCGGTGCTGCCGGCCATGCGCGCCCAGGGTGACGGTTTGATCATCAATATTTCCTCCTGGGCCGGTAAACACGTCAGCATTGTCACGGGGCCCACTTATACCGCTGCGAAACACGCCATGAACGCCATGAACGAAAGCCTGAACATGGAAGCAGGCCAGAATGGTGTGCGTGCCTGCGCGATCTGCCCGGGAGAAGTGGCCACACCGATTCTGGACAACCGGCCGATACCAGTCAGCCAGAAGGACCGGGACCGCATGGTGCAGGCCCGGGACTGCGGTGACGTGGTGCGCTTTATTGCCCAGTTGCCGGCTCATGTCTGCATCAATGAGCTGACCATCAGCCCCACCTGGAACCGCGGTTATGTCGCTGCCGCCCGGGCGCAATTGCCGGATTGAAACGGCGCTGCTCCGCCCGCGGTTGAAGTCAGTGGTTCAGGTCCGCAATTGCAGCCGGCGCTTCAGGGCGGCGGCTCCGGTCAGCGGTCCTGGTCAGCGGTCCTAGTCAGCGGTTAAGGGCGTCGATTTCCGGGAGCAGTTGTTCCACCATTTGCCGGGTCTGACTGATCATCTCTTCGGTGCCGGACGCTATCGGGCGCAGGATGAACTTATGCACACCGGCGGCGCGGAACTGGTGCACCAGCTCCATCATCTCCGCCACTCCGCCCGCCGCGGTGAAACCTTCCGGGGCTTTGCCCAGCCGTTTGCTCAGCAGGGTATTGTAGCGCTGCACAATGGGTTCGTCGGGGCTGCCGAAGCGGAACCCGAAACCGGCGCCAAAATGATCTTCATCGATGCTG
>JANQOA010000015.1 GCA_028279305.1 Pseudomonadales bacterium | reverse complement strand
CGTGTCGCCGCTGCGGGCGCGAATCAGCGAAGATACCTGCGCCACATCCAGATTGGGGGCGGAACTCTGCACCTGACCGTTGGGGCCTTCCACCACACTGACACTGGAAACCCGGGTGACCACCGGGGAAACGTCCATCATTACCCAGCCGTGCTCACCAATCTGCGGGGTGATGGAGAGCACCACCCCTTCGGTCACCACCTGCGGTACATCTTCCGCGGTAATAGTGGACCCGGCGGAGGTGGAGTCCGTGGTCTGCTCGCGGCGGAAGAAGGTGCGGTCGGTACCCACCTTAATCAGGGACGTCTGGTTGTTCAGCGTGCGCACGTGGGGCTGGCTGACAATCTCCACATCACCCTGTTGCTCCAGAGCTTCTATCACGGCACCGAGGCGGATGTTGCCGTTGTCCTTCAGGTGAAAGCCGGTAACGCCAATTACCGGGCTGAGGGGGGTGAGGCCGCCGGCCGGGGTGGTCACAATACCGTCCGTCTCGAAGTCGAAGTTAATGCCGGTATCCAGGGCCTGGGTCACCCGCGACCAGTTAATGCCCAGCGCGCTGGTATCATCCAGCACCACCTCCAGAATACGCACCTCTATATCCACCTGGCGGTGAATGGCGCGGTTAATGTGGTCGATGTACTCACCGGCGGCCCGCACGTACGCGTGTTGATCGGTTATCTGGACCGTGCCGGACAGGCGGTTGACCACCATGCGGCCATCCGCGCTGAGCAACTGGGACAACTGGTCCTCCAGCTCCGCCCAGAAACGGATTTCGTCTTCGTGCTCAATGCTGATGGAGCCGTTGTCCGAGTCATCCCCGCTTGCGTCACCGCTCTGGGAGCTGCCCGGACCGCTGGCCGAAGACACGGTCGCCGTCGATTTGCCGGTGCCGGTACGCACCAGGCGCAGGTAGTCTACCGAAAACCGCTTGGTCCGCTGGGAGCGGATGCGGATTACCCCGTCCCTGATCTGCCAGTAGTAGTCGAGGCTGCTCAACATCAGGGACAACGCTTTTTCGAGGCTTACGTCGCGGAATTCAACGTCCAGCACCCCACTGACATCCGGGTCCAGCGCGATATTGAGATCATAAGCCCGGGCGAACAGACGCAAGCCGTCGCGCACCGGCATATTGTTAATCATGAAGCTGTACAGCACTTCCGCCTGATCATGGTCGGTGGTGGGCTCCGCGCGGGGATAACTCATGCGCTGCAGCGCGGACACCTGCAGCGGCTCCAGCGCCGGTGCCGGCCAGCTTTCCGGCTCGTGATAGCGGGGAAATTCCGCTTCGACAGCGGGCTTGAACCAGGCGCAGCCGCTAAGTAACAAACCCAGCAACGCTGCTGAGAACAGCGCCCCAGCGCGGCCGGCATATCCGCGGCCGGTCATACTTCCGGCTCCAGACGGTAGGATTTACCGTAGCGTTTCAGCTTGACGTGGGCCAGGCCGATCTCGGTCACCCGGAAGTCTGCTACCTTGTCACCCACCCGCACCAGCCGATTGTTAACCACCGCCGCCTGCACGCCGTCGCTGACAAACAGCGCGCCGACCTTGGGTAATTGAGTTTCATCCATGCCCTGTTCTATGGCGGTCCCGGCAAACGGGTCGCGGCTGACGTTATCCAGCCAGCCGATACGCTCGCGTTTGACCACCGCCACCTCGCGGTTCATGCGTCCGGCGGCGGCCGCCGGTCCGGTAACCGCATGCTCTTCAAAGGGCGGTACGAAGTCGCCCTCCGCAACTTCGGAGCCGTCGTCAAAGAAAATCGGTTTGGCGATGGAGTAACCCAGGTAAATGGAAGCAAATACACCCAGGCAGGCAACAAACCAGGGGTTGTTGAACAAATTTTTCAGCATTTCGGGTGCTCCTGGGCCGCTGTCAGTCGTATTCCTCTTACTCAGTTCAGCAGTTGCCGGGCCGCTTCGCCCGCCGTGGGCAAAACCTCCTGCAGGGAGGATGCGTCAACAAAGCCAAACCGGTCGCGCACCCACACCTGGGCCCGCAGCGACACCTGGTCCAGGCGTTCTCCATTACCCTTGCCGTGGGTGGAGATCACTTCCAGATGCCAGTGATTGCCCAGCAACAGGCCAATCAGATTCATGGAATCTATAAACAAACTATCGGCACTTTGTGCGGAAGCTTTAAACTCCAGGCGCACCGGCACTTCCAGCAGGCCCGGCACCGCCGCGGCATGGGCCGGCTCGACCCGGTATGAAAACTGCAGATCCTGTTTCTGTGCCAGCCTGGAAAGGCCCTGCGCCCATGCGGCAAGCTCCGGGAAGCCCTGGAAAACCCGCTCGTTTTCCGCTTCCAGCGCCTCGGTTAAAGCCGGCATGTCGATCAGGGTAAGCGCAAGCTGCAGGTCACTGAGTTTGTCTTCCAGCTCAAATTCAGCCACCTCCGCAGCCACAAGCTCATCCAGCACCGACAGTCGTTGCAGGTTCCAACCGATTAAGCCCACACACGCCAGCGCCACCACCGCCGTGCAGGCGATACGCGCCGGTGTGCGGAACCAGGCGTCGGCAAACACCTGAACCGCCTGCCTGACGCCTTTCCGGCCCGTCTGCTGGTCAGTCTCCCGGTCTGCCTGCTGCGCGGCGTCCGCCTGCTTTTCCAGTTCGTCTACGTCCGGCAGCTCAATTTCCAGACTCATCTGATTTCCCCGGCGATACTGAAACCCAGCCCGCCGCCGTCATCGAGACGGCCCTGGTTGAACTGCTCCATCCACGTGCTGCGGAAACTCTGGGTAACCGCCACATCCCACGGCGGCTGTTGAAGCTGCTGTTCAAAACCCGCCAGCACCCGGGCGCCGTGCCGCATATCGCCGCCGACTATGCCGCGCAGATCAACCAGCCAACCCTCGCCGTCCTGTTGGATCTCCACCTCCGTCAGGGTCACGTCGTCAGGGGTCAGGTAGCTTAAGTGCAGCATCATCAGGGACGGCAGGTTGTAACTGGTGGCGCGCAGACGCTGCAGGTGCTGTTGTTTAGTTTTGCCGGCCTGCAGCGCCAGTTCCAGGTCATCGATGGACTGGCGGGCGGCATCGGTGCGGTAATTGATCTGCCGGATCTGTTCAGCCCGATGACTGACCAGCCCGGTGCTGAACAAAGTCATGCACACCGCCAGCACCACCAGCGCCGCGGTACACCAGACTCCGGCGCGGCGCATCACGTCCTGCGTGATGTTTTTCTGCGCAAATACGGATATGAAGTTGGCTGACAAGCGCCCCGACAGCCGGGTGGCCCACACCGACCAGAAATACGGGTCCGCCGCGTCAGCGTCAAAGTGCACCGGCACATCCAGCGCCTGGCGCAGGCGTTCAACGATGGTCCAGGGCGGATGGCCCATGATCCACGCGGTATCCACCTGCCGGCGCAACTGCTGCCGGGTGTAGCGCACCGTGCGGTTGACGTCGGTAATCAGCCGTTCAACGGTATCTTCGTGGGCGCCGTAGTTCAGCTCCCGTACAAACAGGGCCTCACCGTCACCCAGGGCAACAATGATTTCAGTACGCTGTTCAAAACAGGCCAGCACCACAAGCAGATCCGTGGGCTCCACGCCGGCGGTGGGCAGATAGTCCGATACAATTTCGGTCAGCGGCACGTAGCGCTTGGGCGCAAGACCGACATCCGCGCATGCTGAAACGGTTTCTTCAACCAGGTACCTGGGTAACAGGTGAAGCAACACACCCTGCTTGCCGTCGCCGTGGTTTGCCTCATGGAAACACCAGGCGGCGTCCTCGGCAAAAGGCTTGTCCTGCTCCACCCGGCGCAACAGATACTTTTCCAGATCCCGCTTTTTCATCGCGGGCACTTCCAGATAGTCGTGGCTGTGCAGATCGTGCTCATGCACCAGGGTGACTTCACCCCGGGCGCTTAAGTCCAGGTGCCGGCCGGCCTCAATCAGGGTGCGCAGAAACTGCTCGCGGTCCTCAACCAGGCCGTCCGCCTGCCACTGCTCGGCCAGCTCCCCCTTATAAAACCGCGCGATGCGGAACTCGCCATAGAGCCAGGAGATGGTGTAGCTGTTGCGGCTCACGACTCGCTCCAGAACCAGTTTGAACCGTCCGTCTGGTAGCGCAGCGACAGATCGCGGCTGACAATCAGCCGGCGTTGGGTGGCGCCGCCGGGAAAGGGCGCCGCATTCAAGCCCAGTTGGGAGTCACTGATGACAAATAAACTCCGGGTGCCGTCGACACCGCCGCTGCCGCCCGCCACCGCACCCTCGGTGCCGGTTTCGATTACATAGCCCGCCTGGCTGGTGTTGCTGTTACTCAACACCACCCGCTTGAACACCGCCGCCAGGTTGACCCGCTCGATCAGCAGTGTATTCGACTCCACCAGCAAGGGACTGCCGGTCTGGTTCCACACCGCGGCAAAATTCGCGGCGCTGCTCAGATTTGCGCTCACCGCAGCCTGCAGATTGCTGACAATCATCATGCGCGGAGAATTCGGCATGGCCGCCAGGCCGACATCCTGGATGAAACCGGGAAAGGTCTGGGCGGTGGTGGTGAAAAACACCGGGTCCACATACAGGCGGCGCTGAAAGTTCTTTTCGTTCAGCACCACCCGCTGGGGCGGCAGGGCGGCAAAGGCGGCCACCGCGGTGCTCCAGTTATTGATATTCTCCGTGGGGATCATCTTGTTAGCGCGGATGTAGCCCTGCATGGCCTCCCCAAGCGCGGCCATACTCTGCCGTTCAGCGTCCTGATAGCCGCGCTCCAGCAGTTGAAACACACTGGGCGCCAGGGCCCCGGCGAGAATCGCCATGACCGCCATGACACCGATCATCTCCAGCAGGCTGAAGCCCTGTGCGCGCCGCCGCATCACCGGATCCCGGACATGAGGCTGAACAGGGGCATGAAGATAGCCGCTGCCACCACGCCGACAATACCCAGCAGGGTGAGGATAATCACCGGCTCGAGGATGCCGAACAGGCGTTTGATGCGGCGTGGAATCTCGTTATCCATGCGCAGAGAGATTTTCTCCAGGCAGCCGTCCAGGCGGCCGGTTTCTTCCCCCACCACAATCATGCGCATGACAATGGGGCTGACCACTTCACTTTTTGCAAACGCTTCCGACATGCGGCGCCCTTCCGTGACCGCCTGTTCCGCACTGTCCACCGCGGCTGCCATCACCCGGTTGGCAACCACTCCGCTGACCAGCCGCAGGCTCTCGACAATGGGCACGCCGGCTTTCAGCATCAGCGCCATGTTGTGGGTGAAGCGTGACAGCACCAGCAGGCTGATGACCTCACCGAATACCGGCATGTTGAGTTTTGCCCTGTCCAAACGTAACGCCAGCGGCGGCCAGCGCGGCGGCACATACTTAAAGAAGGCAAATATCAACCCCGCGGCCAGCAGGATGGCCCACCAGTAGCTGTTGCAGAAATCACCCACCGCCACCACTACCCGGGTGACCGCCGGCAGCTCCAGGTTGAGGCTGTCGAAGATCAGCGCAAACTGCGGCACCACAAAGCTGAACATCAGAAATACCAGCCCCATCACCGCCACGGCCACCATGGCCGGGTACATGGTGGCCTGCTTGACGTCCGCCATCAGCTGATCCAGCCATTCCAGATGCTCGCTGATGTCATGACAAGCTTCCACAAGTTGACCGGAGTGCTCACCGGCGCGCACAAGGTTGCATATCTCCGGGGTGAATACATCCGGATGGGCTGACATGGCATCAAAAAAACTGACTCCGCTTTCGATATTCAAGCGGACTTCTTCCAGCACCCGGCGCAGGCCCTCGTCCTCGGTTTCGCTGACGAGTACGCGCAAGCTCTCGGCGATGTCGATACCGGCATCCACCAGGGTTGCCAGGCCGTTAAAAAAATCCACCAGATCGCGGCGGGTGACCCGCACCCGGGCAACTATGTGTTTTCTGGCGGTCTGTTCTTTGGCTTCGATCAGCCACAGGCCCAGTTCGGACATGCGCTGATCCAGGCTGGCCATGGATTCCGCAATCAGCACGCCGGTGCTGATGTGGCTGTCCTTGTCGATGGCGCGGTAGGCAAACTGAGGCATGAATTACCTCAACACCCGCATGACTTCGGTGACGGAGGTTTCACCCGCAGCCGCTTTGACAATACCATCTTCAAACATGCTGGTCATACCGTTGGCTCTGGCCAGTTCCAGCATATGCGCTTCCACCCCGCCGTCGAGAATGGCGTCGTGGAAGCTCTCGTCAATCAGCAACACTTCATACACCGCGATGCGTCCGCTGTAACCGCGGTTGCCGCAATGCTCACAGCCCGGTGCGGTCCAGTGGGATTCCATCGCCACGCTGCCGGTCAGACCGGCGTCCACCAGCATCGGATCCGGCCCCTGATGCTGCTGCCGGCAATGCCGGCAGAGTTTGCGCAACAGGCGCTGGCCGACAACGGCGACCATGGCTGACGGCAGCAGATACCGGTCGATGCCCATGTCCAGCAGCCTGGGTATAACCCCAACAGCACTGTTGGTGTGCAGGGTGGAAAACACCAGGTGGCCGGTCAGCGCCGCCCGGGTTGCCAGTTCCGCGGTTTCACCGTCACGAATCTCACCCACCAGGATGACATCCGGGTCCTGACGCAGCAGCGCACGCAGACCCGCGGCAAAGTCCATGCCCACCTCCGGCTGCACCTGGGTCTGGCGTACCATGGGCAGGGTATATTCGATGGGGTCCTCAAGGGTAAAGATACTGCGGGAGTCGCGGTCGATGGTCCCCAGGGCGGTGTACAAAGTTGTTGTCTTACCGCTGCCGGTGGGGCCGGTGACCAGGATCATGCCGTAAGGGTGGCTGATGGCCTGTTCAATACGCGCCAGGTCAGCGGCCGAGAACCCCAGATCGCGCAGGGAGAGCTGCACCGCGCCGCCGTCCAGCACCCGCATGACTATGCTTTCACCATGATTGGTGGGCAGCGTGGATACCCGCAGGTCAACAAAGCCGCTGCCGAAAGTGAAGCGGATGCGGCCGTCCTGGGGCGCGCGCTTTTCGGTGATATCAAGGCTGGCCATGAGTTTTACCCGCGCCAGCACCGCCGCCTGTATCGCCTTGGGCACGATGATCTCTTCGCTGAGCATACCGTCTACGCGCAGCCGCACCCGCATGTTGCGTTCTTCCGGCTGCAGATGAATGTCGGTGGCCTTGCTCTTGATGGCGTTGGCGAGAATCTGATCAACCAGCCGAACCATGGGGGAAGTTTCGTCATCCACCTCCATGGAATCGCCGTTCAGCACCTGCTCAATGGTTTCATTGATACTGGCGGAGCGGCTGTAGTTGCGCTCTATGGCCTCCAGGACCTGGGCTTCCGGGGCAATAACTACTTTAATGGTGTGGCTGCTCTCACGTTCCACCACGTCCTGCGCCACCACATCCAGGGCATCAGCAAAAGCCACGGTCAGCACCTCACGCTCGCGGCTGAGCGGGATGACCTTGTACTGACGGGCGGTTTCATAGGTGACCAGGCTGAGAATGTGCGGCGGCACTTCGAGGTCACGGATGGTGACCATCTCCACGCCGTTTTCATCAGCCAGGCAGGCGGTTATATCTTCTTCCGTGACAAAGCCAAGCGCCACCAGCACCTGGCCGAGGTAACCACCGCTGCGCTTCTGCTCGCGCAGCGCCAGGTCCAACTGGGACTCGGTCATCAGGCCGGCCGCAACCAGCCTTTGACCAACGGGGATGCTGACTTTAGGGCGCGCTGCCCCCTGGGTATCCCGATCCTGTGTCATGTCCGCGCATTACACCCGGGCCAGGCACATCACCAGAATGGATGTGTGATTGCCGTTGTAACGCTTCACCCGCCCCGCCGTTTTCCAGGACGTAGTGCCGCTGGTTTGCGCGCCGTCTTTGTCCAGCATCTGGCTGACTTCCTGGGCAACCGCGTCACTGACGCCGTCCACCCGGTAAACCACAAACTGTCCGTCACCGGTACCGTCACCATCCAGATCGCAGGCATACGCGGCGGCGCTGGTCACCTGCACGTCGATATACCCGCCCGGGGTTATGGGGTTGTTGAGTTCCGCTTCGATATACGGACCCGCCCAGCCGGAAATGGGGTTGCCCGAGCTGTCGGAGTTACGCAGCAACTGGCGGTAATGGTCTTCCGTACGGGTGGGAATATGGCGCGGCCAGGTGCCCGTATCCTTGTAGTAGGTGGCCACCGCGGCCTTGAGGTTGTTGGCGTCCTGTACGAGCGACGTTATTTTGGCGTCTTGAATCGCCTGAAATATCTGCGGCGTGGCCACCGCGGCAATTATCGCAATCACAGCCAACACACCAATTACTTCCATCAGCGTGAAACCCGAATTCCTTTTCTGCATCATTCTGCCCTTCATAATGTCTAGACACCGTCCACGCGGCGTTAACATAAGCTTAGACGAGCCCTGCCCGTTGTTGAAAAAACTGTGAGGGAGGTGAGGTAAAAGCGCCGAACAGGTCACAATTTTCGCCTGCGCGGGCGTGCGCTGATTCGTCAGCCCACAGCCGGGACGGCGGGCTTGGACAGACCTGTTATTCGAGTTTGTTAATGAAACGGTAAACGCCGATGAGCGTGCCGAAGCCGACATACATGCCGATAACGGCAATAAACATCAATCCGGCTTCAG
The DNA here is from genome assembly GCA_028279305.1 of Pseudomonadales bacterium. Classification (GTDB taxonomy): domain Bacteria; phylum Pseudomonadota; class Gammaproteobacteria; order Pseudomonadales; family Azotimanducaceae; genus UBA4421. The sequence continues at coordinate 22,259 of JANQOA010000015.1, read as the reverse complement.
CCGGAGTCAGCACGCCGCTGCGCGCAAAATAGAGAATCAAACCGCCCCAGCCAAGCAACGAAACGGCAATGCCGGCGGCAATTTTCAAGCCGCCGCCGGCTTGACGGTTGGGCCCCGCGGCAGCCCAGTTGCTTGCTTGCTTAGACATGAAAAATAGTGTATCTAGAAGTAAAGGTTTGTCAGGAAGTGTACGCCAATGACAAAGGCCCATCTACACGACACCCGCGCCGACGCGGGCGTTCCCGCTGATGTAGATGCCCGCTCCATTCCTTGGTATATCCGAACGATTCAATACGTGGGCGCGGCTGCCGTAACGCTCTTTGCCCTATGGTTCCTTTTTGGCATTCCAGCCTACCTGCTGTTTGCGCAGTTTTTTGCGCGGTTCCTGGAATGAAATGCATAACCGTGGCCTTCAAGCGGCCATACGGGAGGGTTTGTGACTGTACTTAGACATTATTTCATCAGCGAGGATCTCGACGATCTTGATGTATTCGAGCAAGAGCTTGAGGCCAAAGAAGTTGACACGGTGCAGATTCACGTGCTGAGCCTGAATGACACAGAAGTCGAGAATCATGTGCACTTGCATGACGTGACCTCAATCATGAAAAAAGACGTCATCCGTTCCGGTGAATGGGGTCTGGGGATTGGCGTCATCGGCGCCGCCCTGGTGCTGATCGGCGCTTATTTCAGCGGCTGGACCAATACCGCAGCGGGATGGATACCTTTTATTTTCCTCTCCATCATCGTGCTCGGGTTCTGCACCTGGGAAGGCGGATTTGTCGGCATCCAGCGGAAAAACAAACACTTCGAACGCTTTGAAAAGGTGTTGAACGAAGGCAAGCATGTGTTCTTCGTGGACCTGCTGCCCGAACAGGAAGGCATCCTGGACGAACTGGTGGCCCGTCATCCGACCCTGGAACTGGCAGGCACCGAGCGCGGCACCCCGCAGTGGATTATGAAAGGTACCAAACAGATACCGCATTTTCTGCGCGAGACCATGCCCTAGCGGGCAGCCTGCGCCGGCTGATTAAGCGGCCGCAGATGCAGAACAGAAAAACAAGACAGAAAAGATAAGTAAGAACCGCACCGATAAGGAGTATTACATGCCTCAACAGTCCATCAGCAGACGCCGCCTGCTCAAGCAGGCGGGCAGCAGCCTGGCGCTGATCCCGCTGGTTACCGTGTACCAGCAGCCCGCATATGCTGCGGAGAAGATCACCCTGGATCATCCCAGCGCCAAAGCATTAGGCTACGTGCACGACGCCAACGAGGTGGATGTGGCAAAGTTTCCCAAGCGTGCCGGCGAGGAAGGCGCCAAGCAGTTCTGCGACAACTGCTCCCAGTACAAGGAAACGGAGCCGGGTTGGGGCACCTGTACGATATTCCCCAACTATCTGGTTGCCGGCCCCGGCTGGTGTAACGTGTGGGTACCTGTTACCTGAATCAGTGCCCTGACGACGGTGTAAAGAAGCGGGTCCAGTCGGTAAAGAACTCTTCCCTGACCAGGAAGGTATAGTCCCCTTCCAGCGCCATCAGCAGGATCAGCACCAGGATCACCAGTGGGGGCACCAGGATGGCGTAGACGATCGCCAGGCGCTCCCACACCATGTGCATGAACACCGCCACGATCAAGCCGGCTTTAAGCATCATGAAAATAAGAATCAGGGTCCACCGCAGGTAACCCTGAAACTGCATGTAGTCCACCATATACGACAGTGCGCTGAGCACAAACAGCAGACCCCAGATCCAGAAATAGATGCTTATCGGGTGCTGTTGACCTTCTACGGCCATAAAATCCCCCTTACCACTATGCCAACAAAATGTCTCATCACTAAGCCTGCCCGGCGGGTCACCACAGATAGAAGAAGGCAAAAATGAAGACCCACACAAGGTCTACGAAGTGCCAGTACAAACCCATGGTTTCGACAATCTCGTAACGCCCCTTGCGCCCGGTCATAAAGCCGGGGGTTTCATCGTCAAAACGGCCGCGCCGTACCTTCACCGCTATGATGACCAGAAAGATAACGCCGATGGATACGTGGGTGCCGTGGAACCCCGTCACCATGAAAAACACCGAGCCGAATTGCGGTGCTCCCATGGGGTTACCCCAGGGCCGCACGCCGTCGATGATCAGCTTGGTCCACTCGAATGCCTGCATGCCGACAAACATGGCACCAAACAGGGCGGTGACCATAATCAGCCAGAAGGTGGCCTTTTTGTTCTTCTCATAGCCGAACTTCACCGCCATGGCCATGGTGCCGCTGCTGGTAATCAGGATGAACGTCATGATCGCAATCAGCAGCAACGGCACATCCACGCCGAACACCTGCAGCGCAAATACCTCGCTGGGATTTGGCCACTCCACCGTGGTGGACATGCGCACGGTCATGTAAGAAACCAGGAAACAGGAGAAAATAAACGTGTCCGAGAGCAGGAAGATCCACATCATCGCCTTGCCCCAGGGCACGTTCTTAAACGCCCGCTGGTCGGATCCCCAATCTGAGGTTAAACCCTTCAGCCCCGGGGCCAGCTCTGCCGTTTCAGCCATTTATCACCTCTTCACCTGTGATCTTGCCAATTGTCGTTCTTGTTGTCTGCTCACGTGCTCAGCATCAGGCTGAACAGGATGATCCACACCACCAGCAGGTAGTGCCAGTACACCGCGCACAACTCCATCCCCAACAGTACCGCTCCGGGACTGGCTTCGGGATTCCAGACCCTGCGCGCGGACTTGGCCAGCGCCACCAGACCACCGATGAGGTGGATGGCGTGCACGCCGCTGAGCAGGTAGAAAAACCCGTTGGCGGGGTTGTTGGAGATACCGTAGCCGGATGCGGTCAACTGCTGCCAGGCCATAACCTGGGCCGCGACAAACGCCACGCTCATGAGCGCGCCGGCGCTGAGCCACATTTTGATATTGGCGGTGTCCTGCCGTTTTGCCGCATTCCAGGCCGCCTGCAGCAGCACGCTGCTGACCAGCAGAATGCCGCTGTTGGCCCACAACAGCGCGGGCTCCGGCATGGGGCGCCAGTCGCCGTATTCCATGCGGATGGAATAAGCACTGATAAACAGCGCAAACAGCGAGGTGACTACCGCCAGAAAAACACCCAGGGCCACCTTGGAAGACGGCAGCGAGACCGGCGCCAGCGACGAACGCACGCCTTCGCTGCGCACCATCTCCGTGCTTTCATAAGCATTCCAGGGGCGCACGTTGATGCTCTGTTTCACCAGCCACCAGACCACCACCGCCATCAGCAGGGCAAGGAATAACAGCGTGTAACTCATTTCGGCAACTCGTCCTTGGTGTTGCTCCAGTTCTCAACCTCGGAGGGTGAGATGTCCTGGGGAATGTAGTCTTTGCCCACCCCGGGCACGCTGTAGTCGTAAGCCCAGCGGTAGACCAGCGGCAGATCATCAAAATTGCCGTGGCCGGGCGGGGTTTGCGGCGTGCGCCACTCCAGGGTGGTGGCCTCCCAGGGGTTGGGGCCGGAATCCCGGCCGCGGAAATAGCTGATAAACAGGTTGTACAGGAAAAACAGCTGGGCAAAGGCAACAATGATCGCCGCCACGGAAATAGCAGCGTTCAAATCCTGGGACGACGCGGACATGAACTCGGTGTCACCGTAGGCAAAGTAGCGCCGCGGCATACCCTCGAAACCCAGGTAATGCATGGGGTAGTAAATGGCGTAGGTGCCCAGGAAGGTGAGCCAGAAATGGATCTTGCCGAGGGTGTCATCCAGCATCTTGCCGGTGATTTTCGGATACCAGTGATAGATGGCCCCGAACACCACCAGGATCGGAGAGACCGCCATCACCATATGAAAGTGCGCCACCACAAAGTAGGTGTCCGACAACGGCAGGTCCACCGTCACGTTGCCCAGAAACAATCCCGTTAAGCCGCCGTTGATAAAGGTGAAGACAAAGCCGATGGCAAACATCATGGGCACGGTCAGACGGATATTGCCGCGCCACAACGTCAGCACCCAGTTATACACCTTAATCGCCGTAGGCACGGCAATGATCAGCGTGGTGGTGGCAAAGAAGAAACCGAAGTATGGGTTCATGCCGCTGACGTACATGTGGTGGGCCCAGACCACAAAACTGAGCGCGCCGATGGCAACAATGGCCCACACCATCATGCGGTAGCCGAAGATGGCCTTGCGCGCGTGCACGCTGAGCACGTCGGAGACAATGCCGAATGCCGGTAGCGCCACAATGTAGACTTCAGGGTGACCGAAAAACCAGAACAGGTGCTGAAACAGGATCGGGCTGCCGCCGTCATAGCTGGTCTGTTCACCCAGCGAGATCATCGCCGGCATAAAGAAACTGGTGGCCAGCAGCTTGTCCAGCAGCATCATAATGGCGCTGACGAACAGCGCCGGGAAAGCCAGCAGCGCCAGCACCGTGGCCATGAAAATACCCCACACGGTTAACGGCAGACGCATCAGCGACATGCCCCTGGTGCGGGCCTGCAGCACCGTGACCACATAATTCAAACCGCCCATGGTGAAGCCGATGATAAACAGGGCCAGCGACACCAGCATGAGAATGATACCGCCACCCGTGCCCGGCGTGCCCGGGCTGATGGCCTGGGGCGGATAAAGTGTCCAGCCCGCGCCGGTAGCACCCCCCGGCACAAAAAAGCTGGCCACCAGCACCAGTACCGCCAGCAGGTATACCCAGTAGCTGATCATGTTGACGTAGGGAAACACCATATCCCGGGTCCCGCACATCAGCGGAATCAGGTAGTTGCCGAAACCGCCGAGGAACAACGCGGTGAGCAGGTAGATCACCATGATCATGCCGTGCATGGTGACAAACTGCAGATAATTGCTGGGGTCGATAAAAGAAAACTCGTGGGGGAAGCCGATCTGCAACCGCATCAGCACCGACAGCACCAGCGCCACCAGGCCGATGCTGATGGCGGTGATACTGTACTGCACCGCAATCACCTTGGCGTCCTGGCAGAATACATATTTACCCAGCCAGGTTTTCGCGTGGTAAAGCTCCTCCTCTTCTACTTCCGCAGGCGGGACATAATCCAGCGCGTCATGAGTAACGTCAGACATAGTTAATTACTCCCCTTGGCAATCGTTTGTTGCGTGTCCGGCCCGGGCAGGGTGTTTATGTAGGCCACCACATCGTTAATCTGTTGGTCGGTGTTGAGAATGGCAGCCATCATCGACATCTGCATGCCATACTTGTCATCGCGGTGGGCGCCGCGGACACCGGCGCGGAAATTCTTCAACTGGGTCACCAGATACCAGTCATCCATACCCGCCTGGCGGGGCGCGTTGACCGCCGCCAGACCTTCTCCGTTGATCCCATGGCAGACGCCGCAGGTTGTCCAGATCTGCTCACCGTTGTCGACATCACCCTGGACGGTGGCCACCGGCGGGTTATCCGGCAGGGTTTGTATATAGGCAATCACGTTGTTAATCGCGGCGTCATCCACCAAGGTGGCCGCCATGGGCGCCATCTGCTGGCCGTACACATCATCCTGGTGGCTGCCGCGCACGCCGCTTTTGAAGTACTCAATCTGGCGCCGCATATACCAGGCTTCCTGGCCGGCCAGTTTGGGTGAGTTCAGCACCGGGTTGCCCTCTCCCTGCATGCCGTGGCAACTGGCGCAAATGGCGTACTGAGCCTGGCCGAGCTGCGGGTCGCCGGCCTGGCGCGCCTGCACCTCCGCGTAGGTAGGTTGCTGCGCCAGCCAGGCGTCAAAGTCTTCCTGGGTGTCGACAACCACCATGCCGCGCATGGTGTGGTGGCCAACCCCGCACAGCTCTTCGCAGAGCACCTCAAAGTTCCCGGTCCGGGTCGGGGTAAACCACAGATAAGAGACCAGGCCCGGCACCAGATCCATCTTCACGCGGAACTGGGCCACGGCAAAGTTATGCAGCACGTCTTTGGAACGCAGCAGGGCTTTTACCGGTTTGTCGATGGGCAGGTGAACCGTGGGGCTGAAGACCAGCACGTCGTCCTGCCCGTAAGGGTCGTCCGCCTCCATGCCGAACGGGTTGTCGTCACTCACATAACGTGATTCCACCGCGCCGAACTTGCCGTCTTCCCCGGGGAAGCGGTAGCTCCAATGCCATTGCTGACCTACCGCTTCCACTTCGTGGGCATCGTCCGGCGGGGTAACAAACTCAGCCCAGACAAACAAGCCCGGCGCCAGCATGGCCGCCACGCCGACACTGGTCAGCACCGTCAGCCAGACCTCCAGTTTCTTGTTTTCCGGCTGATACTCCGCGCGGCGGCTGCTGTTGTAGCGGTATCTGATTACCGCGTAGGCCATAAACGCGTTTACCGAAACAAACACAAAACCCGTGACCCAGAAAGTCACGTCCAGGGTGAAGTCGATGGTGCTCCAATTCGATGCGAGCGGCGTGAGATACCAGGGGCTGAGAAAATGAAAAAGGACGGATCCGATAATTAAAATTATAAGCGCAACAGCCAGAGCCATATTCAGATCCTTATCGTTGTGTTTACACCACGCAGTTGTTGTTGTTTTCCCTGATTCCAACCGTCAGGCGTTGCCGCCAGCAGGTTCTCCAGGGCTGCTTCCAGAACGTGTATATCCGCAGCGGCAAAACCTCTGTGAATCATGCGCACCCTTCCCTGCCGGTCGATCAGATAACCGGTGGGGAAAGCCTGCAGCTGGTAGCTGTCCAGGGTGCGCTCTGTCAGATCTATCGTGACCGGAAAGCTGACGGGGTATCGGGCCAGGAAATCCAACGCCTCACGCGGGCTGGGGTCTACGTTGACCCCAATCACCTCAAAACCGCGGTGCGCCAGGCGTTGGCGCAGGTCGTTAAGCAAAGGCAGGGAAGTCCGGCAGGGTACGCAGCCGGAATGCCAGAAATCCACATACACCACCTTGCCCGCATACTGCTCAAGACTGAGTACCGGAAAGCGGGTGTTGTTGGCGTTGGCGATTTGAAGCTGTTGAGCGGACGGGTTGGCAAGCAGGGGAAGTTGGAAACTCGGGGCAATATCATCCCGCTCTACCGTGTGACCCAAAATGGGGCATCCAAGTAGAGCAAAATACAAAATGTACCAGACACGGCTAGAAGACATCCTCGGTAACCATCCGAGACATATTCCCCTCCCAGGCTCTTTCGGTTCGCGCCCTGGCGACCCGTTCCGCAGCTGCTGGTAAGCAAGCGGTTGTTGCTGCTGGCCCCTACCAGAAAAAAGGTCAACATACCGCACTACTGTCATTAGTCTGTCATGTTCCAACCACCGACGCAACACGCGAAATCCGGCTACAATCCGGCCATGGAGAAGGCGCAGAACCCTTGCATGCGGGGCCGCACCGCCGCCCTGTTGCTGACCCTGATCACCCCGCTGTGGCTGCCCGGACTGGCTGCCGCGCACGGCGGCGTGGTACTGGACGACGATATATGCCTGATCAACGTCGGCTTCTACCAGGCGCATTTCACGGTATTCCAGCCCGGCAGCCGCAAACACCAACAGTTTTGTGAAGATCTGCCCGACCTTGGTGAAAGCATTTTTGTGCTGGAGTATCTGCATGACGGTCTGGGAGAGCTGGGGGTGGACTTCCGCGTGGTCAGAAACGTTACCGGCATGGGCCGCTTTGCCGCCTGGCAGGACATTGAAAACATCACCGATCTGGACGCCATCACCGTGTTTTATCAGCCCCGGGTCTACGAACCCGACGTTTTTGCTGTGCTGCACGATTTCAGCCAGCCGGGGGAGTTTATCGGCGTGGTAACCGCGCAACAGCCCGGCGGCAAACTGTATACCGCCGTGTTCCCCTTCGAGGTGGGCTTCGAAATAGACGACTATGCCGACTATGTGATTTATGTGGTGGGCATCGGCGCGCTGCTGGCCTGGGTGGGGCCCATGCTGTACCGCAGGTTCCGCGGGCGCGGCGGGCTCCATGCCGCCGGCGCCTGGCCGCTGCTCTTAATCTTACCGTTGGGCGCCGCGGTGCTTACACCGCCGTTGCTCCAGGCGGCCGCTGCCGGGCAGCCCAACGACCCGACGGCGGCGCAGGTCAAGCCGATAAAAGCCAACGGTGAGTTTTTCACCGCGGAGCTGATACCGGGGCTGCAGCCGCTGCGCATCAATAAAATGCACAGTTGGCACCTGCGGCTGGCCACCCTGGACGGCACACCTCTGAACGGCGCCCAGGTCACCGTTGCCGGCGGTATGCCGGCCCACGATCACGGGCTGCCCACCGCGCCGCGGGCGCTGCCCCTGGAAACCCCCGGCGCCTATCAGTTGCGCGGGGTCAAATTTCATATGCACGGCGCCTGGCAACTGGAGCTGCAGATATCCGCACAGGGTAAGGTGGAAACCCTGATTCTGCCGTTCCAGGTATAGGGTATGGGGGTTAGGGTGCGCTGGCTGAGTTGGCTTGCACTGTTGACGGGCGGCTTGACCGTTACCGCCGCCGCCCTGGCCGCCTGGCAGCTATGGCTGCCAACCGCCGCCTGGACGGCGCCGCAACTGGCGCAGATTCATTCCCTGTCGCTGCAGTCTTTACCGCCGGTGCCGCCGGACCCGGGCAACGCGGTGGCGGACCATCCACAGGCCAGACAACTGGGGCATGCGGTGTTTTTTGATCCGCGTTTCAGCGCCACCGGCACAATTTCCTGCGCCACCTGCCACCAGCCGGCATTGGACTTTACCGACGGTCTGCCGGTGAGCCGGGCAATCGGCCGCAGCAAACGTAACGCCCCCAGCATCATCAGCAGCGTTTACAGCCCGTGGCTGTACTGGGACGGGCGTAAAGACAGCCTGTGGTCCCAGGCGCTGGCACCCTTGGAAGACCCGGCGGAACATGGCGGCGACCGGCTGCAGTACCTGCGCATTGTGTATGCGGACGCCGCTTACCGCAGCCTTTACGAACAGTTGTTCGGGCCGATGCCGGATCTTGCCGACCCACAGCGTTTTCCGCTGGAAGCCGCCGCGGCACCCATCGCCAATGCAGCCTGGCTGGCCATGCAGCCGCGGGACCGGCAGGCGGTTAACCGCGCCTTCGCCAACCTCGGCAAAACCATTGCCGCCTACGAACGCCTGCTGTTGCCGGGCACCAGCCGCTTTGACCGGTACGCCGCCCGGCTCAGCGGCGGGCAGCAGCCGGCAGCGGATTTTTCCAATTGGGAAAAACGCGGCCTGGCATTATTCATCGGTGCCGCCAACTGCACCCAGTGTCACAACGGCCCGCTGCTGACCAACAACGCATTTCACAACACCGGCCTGCTGTCCGTGCCGGGACACATTCCGGACAAAGGCCGGGTCGGCGCCCTGCAGGGCCTGCGCGCGGATCCGTTTAACTGTCTGGGTGAATACAACGACGCCACTGACCGCAACTGTGACGAACTGCTGTACGCCAAAGACGACAAAGAACTGGTGGGTGCGTTCCGCACGCCGTCGCTGCGCAACCTGGCGCGCACCGCCCCCTATGGCCACGCCGGTCAACACGCCACGCTGGACGCAGCCCTGCAGCACTACAACCAGGCACCGGACGCCATGATCGGCCACAACGAAGCCAAGCCGTTAGCCCTGTGGCCGTGGCAGATTTACCAGTTGCGGGCTTTTCTGGAGAGTTTGCAGGCGCCGCCGGACGTGGCCCCCCGCTGGCTGCAGCCGCCGCCCTGAACTATTTTACAAAATAGCCCGCAAGGCGCCATTGCGCGGCTTGCTGATCACCGCCGACGTGAGCCGCCTGGTTGTAAAGCACCAGGGTTTCCACCGCCTGCCCGGACGCAAAGCGGGTGTCGAAAGTTACCATCACATACTCGCCGGGCGGCGAATTGGCCGGATCCACCTTGCTCACGGCATTGCGCAGCGCCCGCGCCTGGGCCTTCCCCAGGGGATCGTGCACCGCCGCCATGCGCTGCAGCCAATCCGGCTGAGTCACGGCGTTTTGAAAAATATCAGCGCCGGCATGCCACACTTCTTCGTACTGACCGCGGTCCAACAAGGTTAAATAGCGGTCCGCCGCACGCTGCATGGCGGGGGTCATCTCCAGCGTGCGGCCGCAGGCCGCAACCCCCAGCAGCACGGCCAGGATCAGGGCCAGCATCAGGGGCCGGCTCTGGGGCTGGGCCCGGGTCACTGCCCGTAACCCTGGGGGTAGATACGCCCGCCGGTTTTAAACGGCCTGACAAAGGTGCTTTCGTTGCCGCGGTAATCGACCGCGGCAAACTCCATATTCATCAACTCGCGTATGCGCGGCTTGTCCTCCTTGCGCACGTCAACCATGATCAGATAGCGGCCCTGTTCAATTTCGTCATGGAATGCCGCCAGGCGGAAGTGTTCTTTTTTGGCGCCGCGGGAGATGCCCGTCAAACCGCCAAACAGAGCACCCACCAGCACCCACAGCCCCACATCCACCCAACTGCTGAGCCAACTCAGCCACTGGGACGCCATCAACAGCGCCGCCACCGGCAGCGCTGTCAGAGCGCCGTAAATGGCGCCCACCTCGCCGGTACGGATGATGTCTTTCTGGTGGTGTGCCAGAGCGGATTGAATGTGGTGGGTATACAAACCGCTGGGGTCTTTGGCGAGGACGTGAAAATTCCAATCCGTGATGCCTTCCGCGTGCAGCCGGGCGGAAATGGCCTGAGTGGTGTTGAGGTCTGCAGCCAGATAATACAATCTTCGCATGGTTTCATCCTCCGCACCGGCAAGCCTATGATGCCGTCCGCGTCTTGGCAAGGCTGCCCGGGACTACCGCCGCGGCATTACTCAGCGTCCTCCAGGACGGCAAAGTGTTCGCGCCAGTTCTCGCCGAATACGTCTTTGCCAATGGTCCAGCTTTCTCCCAGCGCGGGATAAACCGGCTCGCTGAAATCCTCCAGGACAGCCGCGCCGACAGCGATGTTCTCCGCGGTATGCTCATCGTCCGGCAGGTGCAGACCGCGGCTGAGCGCGTTGCGCACACGGTGCACGTAACCACCCCCAACCTCAAACACCCCGCCGTTTTCCGCCGTATCGGCATGGCACAGCCACACCGCCAGCTGGGCCAGGTAGCGCGGCCCAAACGGGCTGTCAGCCTGCTGGGCGTTATCAAATCCGGTCATGCGGCTGGCGGAAAACGGCGCGAGCGCATTGGCCTGCACGCCGTGCTCCGCACCCTCCAGAGCCAGCGCTTTGGAGAGCCCCAACATGGCGGCTTTGGCCGCTGAGTAGTGGGCAAAGTTGGCTGCCGCGTACAAACCAAACGGTGAGGAAGTGAACAGCAGGCGTCCGTAACCCCGTTCACACATATGCGGCCAGACCGCCTGGGTGCAGGCGTAGCTGCCGTGGATATGCACATCCAGCATGGTCTGCCAGCGCTCTGCGGTCATCTCTGCAAAAGCAGTGGGGTAGGCGATGCCGGCGTTGTTGATCAGTACATCCACCCGGCCCCATTCCGCCAGCGCAGCGGCAATAATTTTTTCTCCCTCAACTACCGATTGGTGGTTGGCAATGGCGTGCCCGTTGGCGCGGGTGATCTCCTCCACCACCGCGTCAGCGGCGGAGCTGTCGCTGCCTTCCCCATCCACGCTGCCGCCCAGGTCGTTCACCACCACACGCGCTCCGCGGCGGGCAAATTCATGGGCATAAGCCCGGCCGATGCCGTTACCGGCACCGGTGATGACCACTACCCGGTCTTCAAAGGTCAGCCCCGGGGCTGCGGATTGTTCTGCTTGCTTGCTGCCGGTGCTCACACCTGCCTCCCGTTGTGTTTACAATCGGTGTTAGTTTACAAGGGCGGCCCCTGATTAAGTACAGCGGCTCTAACTTCATCAACCGGGACCGGTACATGACCGCAAACGCTCAGACCCAAAGCCCGCAGCCGCACGGTGTATTCAACTACATGGCGGCTGACACGCCCGCCTCGCTGCTGCGCAACGGGCAGGTCATGATTCAGCGCGATCCCAGCGGTAATACCACCGCCAGCGCCGGTATCCGCCTGGACCCGCACTCGGTACCCGTGTTCAACGCCCGCGAATTGCCCGCCGCGGAGCAACCGGGCCTGGATATCAATGGCTTTGAGTTGCAGCACCAACCGCTGCCGGACGCCGCCCTGGATTTTCACCACCAGCAGACCGTGCTGGCGGAGTATTACCCCCAGTGTGCGGCCCTGGTGAGCCGTATCACCGGCGCCAGAGCTTACGCGTTTGATCACAACGTGCGTTCCGCGGCAGGCAAGCAGAGCGGCCGGCGCATCAGCGGCGGTCAGGATGTACAGGAGCCGGCGCATGTTGTGCACGGCGACTATACGCTGCGCTCGGCACCGGAACGGCTGCAGCAACTGACCCGGCCGCCCAGCGGCAACGACACGCTGCTGGGCACGCTGCCCGCGGGTGTGGGCCTGTTACCCGCCGGCAGCCTGAAGGCTGAACGCTTTGCCATTATCAACGTCTGGCGCAATATCGCGGCGCAGCCGGTGGCCACCCATCCGATGGCCTTGTGCGACGGCCAGACCGTGCTACCTGAAGATCTGGTGGTGTTTGAGATCCATTACCCGGACCGCGTCGGCGAAAATTATTTTGCCAAATTTTCGCCCGCGCACCGCTTGTACACCTATCCGCAAATGACCCGGGACGAAGTGCTGCTGATCAAGCAGTGGGATTCAGCCGGTAACCTGGCGCGTACCGGCGGTGCCGGGGCCGATGCGGAACAGCCCGCGGCACCCTGTACCTTCAGTTTCCACAGCGCCTTTGAAGATCCGCGGACGCCGCCGGACGCCCCGGACCGCTGGAGTATCGAAGTGCGCTGCATGGTGGTCTACGACTGAGGGCTGCCGTTGCGCACCACCGCCAGCCCGCGGGTGGCATACATCAGCGCCAGCAGCCCCGCGATCAACACCCCGGTGCCCACCAGCAGCGCATAAGCCTGCAGCTGCAGCAGTACGAACAAACACACGTACAACAGCAGCAGGATACCCGCAGTCCACAGGCTGAGGCGCAGCATGCGGGCCATGACGTGTACGTACCACGTAATGATGGCGGTCAGCAGCACCGTGGCAAGCAGGTAGGCCGGGGCAAAGCTGATATGCTCGGACAGCGACAGCAGGGTCTGATAAAACAGCACCAGCGCCGCACCCACAACGGCGTATTGCATGTAGTGGAAACGCACTCCGGTTAACAATTCGAAACACACGAATGTCAGGAATGTCAGGCCGATAAACAAAATGCCGTACTTGATGCCGCGGTCCACCACGGTGTAAGCCGTGGTCGGTTGGAACAGGGTCACCGTCGCCAGATTGCCGTCCAGCTCCAGTTCGTCTCCACTCATAATCCACGAAGTGGGTAAGCGGCGCGCCAGCTTGTGCACGGACCATTGGGCGTCGAATCCCGTTTCCCTGACCTGATAGGAGGCCGGCAGGAACTCGCCGCTGAAACTGGGGTGCGGCCAACTTGAGGTGAGGCTCACCTGGGTGGCGCCGCCCAGGGCGGCAAAACTGTATGTACGGCTACCCTTGGCGGTCAGCTCAAAAGCAAATTCAACACTTTCCCCGGGGGTAATCTGCGCAATTTTTGTATGTACCCCGCCGGGCAGCCAGCTTTCCCCGCTGGTGGATTCAAATTCCAGTTCGCGGCCGCCGAAGCTCAGCATGCTCATGCCGGTAATGGCCCGGGTGCGGGTCAAACCCACCGCCAATTGCGCCTGGCCGGTCAGCAGAGTGATGCCGTCTGCTTCCGGCTCCGGCACTACAAAGCGGCCGGAAACCCGGCTGCGCAACTGATACACCGGTACCTCATAGACCGCCCGGTAGCGGTACTGATGGGTGATTTCGCTGTCCAGGTCAAGCTGTTCCGGCAGGTATACCCGCTTGCGGTAGCCTTCACGCTCCACCGGCTTACCCTCCTTGTCGTAGCCGGTATACTTAAACGTTTCAGGCACAATCAGGAACGGGCCGGAGAAGGTTTGATCCCTGCCCCAGGCGCCGGCTATGTCGTTAAACACCGAGCGGTAATAACCCTGACGCTCGTCTGCGACACCCTGGACAAACGCCAGCGGCACCAGCATCAGCAACACCAGTAAGGCAACCACGGCAAATCTCACCGTCTGCCCTGTTACTAAATTCTCCACGTTAACCTCCATCTGTGAAACTGCTGTCCGTCAGCGGTAGATCCGCCAACTCCCGGGCCGCCGCCTTCAGTTGCCGAAGCGGCGCCGGCGCCGGGCAAACCAGCGCAGCGCCGCCGCCAGCGCTTCACCGTCAAAATCCGGCCAATACAGCGGGCTGAAGTAAAGTTCGGCAAAGGCACACTCCCACAACAGGAAGTCGCTCAGCCGCTGTTCGTTGCCGGTGCGGATCAGCAGGTCCACGGCAGGGGTATCGCCGCACAGGGCGGTTTCAAATTCAGCCCGGGAAACGTGACCGCCCACCTGTCTGGCCGCCTGCCAGATACTCCACTGGGCGCTGTAATCCATGGCTATGCGCAGCCTCCGGCGCCCGCCCGCGGTCCGCGCGCAGAGTTTCTGCGCCGCCTGCAGCAGCCCGTCGGGCAGACGGTCGCGGCGGCCGATCAACTCCACCCGCACATCGTGCCGCAGACAGCGGCGCGCCAGGCGGGCAAAGCGCCGTTCCGCCAGCCGCCACAGATTCTTAACCTCCACCGGGCTGCGCCGCCAGTTGGCGGCGGCAAATACAAACAGCGTGACCACTTCGACATCCAGGGCAGCCGCGGCCTCAAGCACGTGCACCGCATTGTCCGCCCCGGCGGCGTGCCCGCGGCTGACCGGCAATCCCCGCTGTCTGGCCCAGCGCCGGTTGCCGTCCATAATGATGGCTACATGCCGCGGCGCCGCTCCCGCACAACCAGCCGTAACGCCGGGATCTTGAAATGTGTTTCGCAGTGTACTTTGTGTTGCAAAGTCAGGGTCCAAAAAAGGGGCCGGTTCAGTATTCACCATCACTTTTGCTCCGTTGAAGTGGCATTAATCAATGCTTCCATATGTTTAAGGTAACGCTTTAGAGCCGCCCTGCCCGCCGCGGTAATACTGTATTCGGTTTTTGGCACGCGGTCGTCAAAACTCTTGCTGCAACTGACAAAACGTGCCTGCTCCAACTTGCGTGCGTGGGTACTGAGGTTGCCGTCCGTCACCCCCAACAACTCCCGCAAGGCGCGGAACGACAGACTGGAGGTTACCGCCAGGCTGGACAGGATGCCCAGGCGCACCCGGTCGTTGAGCAATTTCTGAAAATCACCTTCTTCGTCCAGCACAAAACCCGATATCGCCTGCAGCGAGTCCGCCGGTTGCCGGTCCGCGGGAGGCGATTTTTTACGTTTAACCACCATGTTTGCGATACAGCCAGCCGCCGAAGATCAAATGCAGACCACCAAAAGAAAAGCCCAGCAACAGGTTGGACCAGTCCGGCAGCAGCAGTGCCGCCACGCCGGTGAGGATAAAACACAACCCCATGAGACGCACCGGCTGCACCGCATAAGCGCCCGCGGCCAGTACGCCGCAGCCGTAAAACAGCATCCACAGCGCGGGCAGACGCGCCTGCTGAGCGTCCGGCCACAGCACCACGGTGACCACCGCCGCTGCCGCTACGTTGGGTAACAGGCAGACAAAAAAGCGCCGCAGCGGGTCCCACTGCAATTGGCCTGACTGCCGTTGCGCCTTGCGCAGGCTGGCGGCGCTGCCCAGCAGCACGGCCGGCACCGCCGCCATCAGCCAGCACCATAGCTGTTGCTGCAGGTTACCCTGGTACGGCAGAGCAGCGGCACAGGCGCCCAGCGCAATTAACCCCATCAGCATGCCGCCCAGCCCGGACACCGAGGAAGCTCCTTCCACCCTGGCCATAGCGGCCCTGATGTAATCCAGGTTCTGTTCCGCCTGCTGCTGAATATTCACTAACATTCCGTCATGGTAGCGTACGAGGAGATTTTTACAAACTACTTTTCGTTGCAAAGTTCCTCCGTCTGGTAAGGATTTTGTAAATAAATTGCCGCAATGCGAAGATGATCACATGCAGGATCACTACGTCACCGGCCCGCGGGGCCGCAGCATCTGTTATTGCGATTACGGCCCGCCCCAGGGCCGGCCGGTGCTGTGGTGTCACGGCGGGCCCGGTTCCCGGCGGGAACCCGAATCCGCGGCAGCCGCCGCCGCGCAAGCCGGCTTGCGCCTGGTCGGCATCGACCGTCCCGGTTACGGCGGTTCGGATCCGCAACCCGGACGCCGCATAGCGGACTGGGCGGCGGATGCGCTGGCGGTTGCGGACGACCTGGACCTGGATAGGTTTTATCTGGTCGGGGTATCCACCGGCGGCGCTTACGCCCTGGCGACGGCGGCGCTGGCACCTCAGCGGGTGCTGGGGGTGCTGACCTGTTGCGCCATGACGGATATGACCTGGGCGGCAGAGCACGCGCCGATGCCGGCCAATCTCGACATCTGGGGCAGCCGCGACCGGCAACAGGCGATGGCGGTTGCCGCCCAACAGTTCGGCGAAGACGGCAGTAAAATGCTGAGTTCCGACACCGCCCGGGAGATGCTGGCGGAGGCGGACAAAGCCCTGCTGACGGATCCGGCCCAGGCCGCCGCATTTGCAAGCAGCCTGCCTTTTGCCCAGGGGCTGCAAGGGTATGCCGACGACCGCCTGGCAGACGCCCCGGCCAACGGCTGGTCGGACTTCAACACCGCTGACATCAACTGCCGGGTGCTGGTCATACACGGTGAGGATGACCGCATCGTGCCGGTTGCCCATGCACACCACACCGCGCAGACCCTGGCGCGATGCAGCACTCTGCGTACCTATGCCGGCCATGGCCACCTCAGCGTGATCAGCGAAGTGGTGCCCGCGCTGATGGAACTGACCGGGCCGCCGAATCACCAACAGACATCAACTTAAGGACTTAATATGTCAACCTTGTACGAGATAAGCGCCGCCACATACCTGCAGATGGTGGAAAGCAGTATTAATGTGCTGGATAAAGGTGCCGCCCACTTCGCCGCCCAGGGCCAGCCCGCAGATGACATGGTACACAAGCGCCTGCACGACGAAATGGCGGACTTCCATTTTCAGGTTGTATGCATCAGCCACCACAGTCTGGGCGCCCTCAAAGGTCTGCAGAGCGGCGAATTCCGGCCGCCCAGCGGTTACCCGGAAATGGACTACGCCGGCCTGCAGGCGTTTCTCGCCGACACCCTGGAAGAGCTGCAGAATTTCACCCCGGCGGACATCAACGGCCTGGCCGGCGGCAAGCTGACCTTCAAGCTGAGCGAGCGTGAAATACCGTTCACTAACGAAAATTTTATACTGACGTTCTCCCTCCCCAATTTGTATTTCCACGCCACCACCGCATACGATCTGCTGCGCGCGGAAGGGGTGCCGCTGGGCAAAATGGATTATCTGGGCCGTTTGCGCGCCGGGGTCTGATCCCGGTTTGAATACACTCCCCGAACGGGCGGACACCCGCCGCCCGCCAACCCGCCGGTATTACGGCTATGTGTTAATCGGCTATTCGTTTGCCATCTGTTTCCTGGCCTCGTCGTTTTTCCTGCACGCCCGCGGCGTGTTTTTTCCACACTGGATGGCGGACTTTGCGGTCAGCAAAACCGAGCTGTCCCTGGCGGTAAGCCTGACACTGTTCACCGGCAGTTGCTGCGCGCCAATCACCGGCTATCTGATCGACCGTTTTCCGCTGCGGGTCATCATCACCATCGCCAGTGCCTGGCTGTGCACCGGCTATCTGCTGATGCAGGGCGTCAGCAGCTATCTGATGCTGCTGCTGGTGCTGATTCCCTTCCAGGGCGCCGGCTGGACCGGGGTGGGACCGCTGGTGCATACCAAGCTGATGGTGAACTGGTTCAACCGCAACCGCGGCACCGCGCTGGGGGCCGCGCTGATGGGATTGTCCGTGGCCGGGGTTGTGGTGCCGCCGCTTAACGCCTGGCTGGCGGAAACCTACGGCTGGCGCAGCGCCTATCTTGCTTTTGCGGCAATTCTGGTTGGCGTGGCCATCCCCTTAACGCTGTTGCTGGTACGGCAGAAGCCTGCCGACATCGGACAATGGCCTGACGGCGACAGCACGCCGCCCCCGCCCCCGGCTACTCCGCCGGCCGCCAATCAGGGGGTAGTGGCTACCTACCGGGAATTCCTCTCTTCAAAAGCGTTCTGGAGCGTGGTGTTGACCTTCGGCCTGATGAACGGCGTGTATTCAGCCATGATTACCCACCTGCCCACCTACCTGTCCACCGAACTGAATTTTTCCATCTATGACGGCGCCTACCTTCTGACCATCGCCGGCGGTTTTGCAATCGGCGGCAAAATTGTCATGGGTTGGATGATGGACCACTTCCCGGCCAAACTCACCGTCATGACCGGCGTGGTGGCTTATCTGTGCTCCACCCTGTGCCTCATATTTGTCGCCTCCTATCCCATGTTGATGGTTGCCGCTGCGCTGTTCGGTCTGGGTTTCGGCGGCATGGTGCCGGTGCGCTCGGTCATAATTTCGCGTCTGTTCGGGGCGGAAAAATTTTCCCGGGTCAACGGCCTGCTGTCCTTTTTCCTGGCCCCCGCCACTTTCTGGGTACTGTTCACCGGTTATATCGCCGATACCTCGGGCACCTACGTCACCGCCTTCCAGGTCTGGTCCGTGGCTTTCCTACTGGCGGGGCTGGTGAGCCTGGTGGTACGTTTACCGGACCGTTAAACAGATAACAAGTGGAGTACAACATGTCCGGGCAAGCTGCTGAAGGCACCCTGAAGCTGGGAATTCAAATGGGCTACTGGGGCGCCGGGCCCAACCCGCAAATGGTGGACATTGCGCAGGAGGCTGAAAGGCTCGGCTATGACGCCTTGTTTACCGCGGAAACCTGGGGCTCAGACTGTTTCACCCCGTTAAGCTGGATCGGCGCCCATACCGAGCGCATCCGCCTCGGCACCGGGGTGGTGCAGTTGTCCGCCCGCACCCCCGCCGCCACCGCCATGGCGGCGCTGACCCTGGACCATCTGTCCAAAGGCCGCATGATTCTGGGTCTGGGTGTGTCCGGCCCCCAGGTTGTGGAGGGCTGGTACGGCCAACCCTTCAGCCAGCCTATCGCCCGCACCCGGGAATACGTCAGCATTATCCGCAAAATCATGGCCCGCGAAGCGCCGGTGACAAACGACGGCAAACACTATCCTCTGCCTTATACCGGAGAAGGCGCCTGGGGCCTGGGCAAACCGCTAAAATCCATCACTCATCCCTACCGCCCGGATCTGCCCATCTTCCTCGGCGCTGAAGGCCCGAAAAACGTCACCATGGCGGCGGAAACCTGTGACGGCTGGCTGCCCCTGTACTACTCCCCCTACCGGCAGGACGTGTACGCGGACCAGATCAAAAACCGTAAACCGGGGTTTGAGATTATGCAGGGGGTGTCCATCAACATCTGCGACAACGTGGAGGAAGGCCTGCTGCCGGTTAAACAGAACCTGGCGTTTTACGTTGGCGGCATGGGCGCGCAGAAGGCCAATTTCCATACCGAACTGATCTGCCGCATGGGCCTGGAAGCGGAAGCGCGTAAGATCCAGGAACTGTTTCTGGCCGGCCGGCGTGACGAGGCGGTGCACACGGTACCCAGCGGGTTTGCTGATGAAATCTCCCTGGTGGGCCCGCCGGCGCGCATCCGCGAACGTTTGCAAGCCTGGCGCGAAAGCCCGGTGACCAGCCTGCTGGTGGGCGCCCGCAGCCCCGCAGAACTGCGCACATATGCGGAACTGGTGCTGGGTTAACCGCGTTTCACAAGCTGTTCACGCCGCCGCCGCTAGGCTGGGGAAAAATTAAGCCGTGGACATTATGAATACACTCACCAAGCCGCTGACTCTCTCTCTGACAACGGAGGCTCTGACAACGGAGGCTCTTACACCGGAGGCCCTGGCACCGGCGGCCGCCGGCAGCGCCGTTTCCGCCCGCATCCGGGCGCGCCTGGAAGCCGCCGGAGAGCGCTACTTCGCCAACGACAATATCAGCGAGTTTGTCCACGACGGCGAATTGGACGCCCTGCAGGAGGAAGTGGCGGGAGAACTGCGAAAAGTGCTCAACGCCCTGGTGATCGACGTGGAACACGACCACAACAGTCAGGATACCGCGCGCCGGGTGGCAAAAATGTTTGTGCAGGAGGTGTTCCGCGGACGCTATGTGGCACCGCCGCCGCTCACCGAGTTTCCCAACGTATCCCAGCTCAACGAATTGATGACCGTCGGCCCGATCAAAGTGCGCAGCGCCTGTTCCCATCACCTGTGCCCGATAATCGGCAAAGTCTGGGTGGGGGTGTTGCCCAACGGCGAATCCAACCTGATTGGCCTGTCCAAGTACGCGCGCCTGGTGGAGTGGGTGATGAGCCGTCCGCAGATCCAGGAAGAAGCGGTGGCCCAGTTGGCGGACAGCCTGGAGGAATCGATGAACCCCAACGGGCTGGCCATCGTTATGGAAGCAGATCACTTCTGCATGCATTGGCGCGGCGTCAAAGATGACGGCTCCAAAATGACCAACAGCATCATGCGCGGCGCCTTTCTGGAAGATTCCAGCTTACGGCGGGAATTCCTGTCGCTGCTGAAAAGCGCCTGAACTTGAGCCACCCCGCCGTTGAGGACGTTAAGGCCAGCCTCAAACCCAAGCTGGAGCAACTGATCACTTATCTCAGCGGTGAGCATGAAGCGGCCGCTGCCGCCTTCTTCACCGGTATCCTGACCCAACTGCTGGCGGTGCGTGAAGAAGAAGAGCTGCTGGCGCTGTTTCTGGAGCTGTCCACCACCGCCTTTATGGGTTTCAGCTTTGACGATGTATCCTGGCACCTGACGGATACCATCCTGCAGGAAGCGGAATACACCGCCCATGCATTCTCCGCGGACCAGACGATGCACTGACGGCCCGCTTTAAAACTCCCGCTGAGGTGCGTAGCATCGTGACCGTCTGCAGATACGGGACACACCGGCATGCACAACTCACCTTTCACCATCACCCCCACCGGCGCAACCCTGGGCGCGGTAATCACCGGCTTGCCGCTGGCGCAACTGGATGATGCCGGCTGGACATCGCTGTACGCGGCTTTTCTGCAGTACGGGGTACTGTTGTTTCCGGGCCAGCACCTGAGCAAGGAACAACAAAGCACTTTCGCCCGGCGTTTTGGCGAGCCGGAAAAGCTCTCCCCCCGGCAGCGCGGCGATATCGTTGCCATCTCCAACCGCCGGTTGGACGGCGGTCTGGCGCAACCGGATGAGTACCAGTATCAGATCCTGCGCGGCAATGAAGGCTGGCATACCGACAGCACCTATATGCCGCTGGCGTCCAAGGTGGCGATGCTGAGCGCCGTGACCCTGCCGCCGGCGGGCGGCGAAACCGAGTTTGCCGACATGCGCGCCGCCTGGGACGCCCTGGACAAAGCCACCCGGGAAAAATTGCAGGGCCTGTCCGCTTACCACTCGCTCTACTACTCCCAGGCCCGCGCCGGTTTTGAACACAAAACAGATCACTTATACGGCCTGCACGACAAAGGCGCGCCGTTGCGCCCGCTGATCAAAGTCCACCCGGAAACGGGACGTAAGTCTATCTACACCGGGCGCCACGCTTACGGCATTCCGGGTCTCAGCAGTACAGCCTCGGAACGTCTGCTGGACAACCTGCTGGAAACCGCCTGTCAGCCGCCGCGGGTATATACGCATAAATGGCAGGTGGGGGATCTTGTAGTGTGGGATAACCGTTGCCTGATGCACCGCGCCCGGCCCTACGACGCCGCTTATCCGAGAGAACTGCGCGGCACGCGGATTGCCGGAGATCCGGCTACCGAGCTGGCGCCGACTTACGCCGACCCGCGGGCTGAGGGTTTTAAACCCTCTTCGTCTAACCATTCCATTCTGGCGCAGCGGAAAACAACATCGGGTAACTGATAAGTTTCAGCGTCCAATCCATGCATGATCAACAGTGCCGGCGCTGTCATCTGCGCCAGCCGCGGATGCTGCAGAATTTCCGCCAGGGAAGAATGGATAACCTGCTGCCCGGCGGAGGTGGCATTGGATACAACTGAAAAGCCGGTACCGCCGGGTTGCCCGCGCTGCAGCAACCCGGCAACCAGTTGCGGCAGCACCGAAAAAGCCATGTAGAACACCACCGTCTGCCGGGCGCGCATGACCAGCGGCCAGTCGATCTCCAGGCGGCCGTGACGGCGGTGGGCGGTAATCAGCGTCAGCGCCTGTGCATGGTCGCGATGAGTCAGCGGCAGGCCCGCTGCGGCGCCTGCGCCGCTGGCCGCGGTGACACCGGGCACCACCTCCCAGGGCACGTCTGCCGCGCGCA
>JANQOA010000381.1 GCA_028279305.1 Pseudomonadales bacterium | reverse complement strand
GCGGGTATGCGGCTGTTGGACAGGCATGCCGGCAACGGGCCGGTGACGGCGGACTTTGCCGGCCTGGTGCAGGCCAACAGCGTCACCGTTGCGGTCATGGTGGCCTGGTTCCGGCATGCGCAGTTGCAGCAAAAGGCCATCGTTTTTGTTAACTTGCCGGCAGCGCTGCGTGACATCATCGAATTTTCCGGTCTCAGCGATGTGCTGGCCGGCGCTGATTCCGGTGTGACGGCGGGCGCGCAGGGTTAACCCATCCCCACCAGTTGAGAGGAGCAGAATTGCAGCAGGAAATCACCCAACGGTTGCTGGCGGAGTTTCCCGATGCCAGTGTGGACGTACAGGTGGACGGCAACCGCGCCGTGCTGGAGGTGATCAGCAGCCGTTTTGCTGACATGAGCCGGGTGGCGCGGCAGCAGGCGGTTTATGCCTGCATTGAAGATCATATTGCCAGCGGCGCGCTGCACGCTGTTACCATCCGGGCCCAGACCCCGGACTAACCCGCCCGCGGAAGCAAGCTTATGGATAAACTCAGCATTACCGGCGGCAATCCGCTGGCCGGCCGTCTGCGGGTTTCCGGCGCCAAGAACTCGGCGTTGCCTATCCTCGCCGGAACCCTGCTGACCGAACAACCGGTCACCATCCGCAATGCGCCGCATCTGCACGATGTCACCACAATGATAGAACTCCTGGGTACCCTGGGCGCGGATGTGGTCATTGACGAAAAGCTCAACGTCGAAGTCTGCGCGGGTACGCTGGGTGAATTGCTGGCGCCCTACGAACTGGTGAAAACCATGCGCGCGTCGTTCCTGGTGCTGGGGCCGCTGGTGGCCCGCTTCGGCCAGGCCCGGGTTTCCCTGCCCGGCGGCTGCGCCATCGGCTCCCGCCCGGTGGACCAGCATTTGAAAGGTCTGGAAGCGATGGGTGCGCAGATTGAAGTTGTCGACGGATATGTCCACGCCAGCGCTGCTGACGGCTTGCGCGGCAACGACGTATATATGGATGTAGTAACGGTTGGCGGCACGGAAAATCTGATGATGGCAGCCTGCCTGGCGCGGGGCCGCACCCGCCTGCGCAACTGCGCCCAGGAGCCGGAAATAACGGACCTGGGAAACTTCCTGTCCGCGCTGGGCGCAAAGATCAGCGGCCACGGTACCGCCACCATAGAAATTGAGGGTGTGCCGGCTTTGCACGGCGGCAGTCACAAAATCATGCCCGACCGGGTCGAGGCAGGCACCTATCTGGTGGCAGCCGCAGCCACCGGCGGCCGCCTGCGGGTAATGGACGTGGAAGCGGACATTCTGGCCTCGGTGCTGGAAAAACTGCGCCAGGCAGGCGCTGACATAAAGATTGGCGAAGGCTGGATCGAACTCGATATGCACGGCCGCCGGCCGCGGGCGGTGGATATCGAGACCGCACCCTATCCGGGTTTCCCGACGGATATGCAGGCTCAGTTCATGGCCCTGAATGCCGTGGCGGAGGGCGCCGCGACAATTCGCGAAAACATTTTTGAAAACCGCTTTATGCACGTGCAGGAAATGAACCGCCTCGGCGCTGACATTGAAGTGCACGGCCACTCCATGGCGGTGGTTCATGGGGTCGGGGCGCTGACGGCGGCGCCGGTCATGGCTACGGATTTGCGCGCGTCTTCAAGCCTGGTGATCGCGGCGCTGGTCGCACAGGGCACTACCCTGATTGACCGCATTTACCACATTGACCGCGGTTACGAGACCATCGAAGAAAAACTTCAACAGGTGGGTGCGCAGGTTCAACGGGTAACCTGATTTATTGTGGCGCCGGCTGCCGCGGCAGCCGGACTTATACGTTTAGGGGCACTACTTATGGGACTGGTGATTGCGCTGAACAAAGGCCGCATTCTGAAAGAATGCCTGCCGTTGCTGGCCGCTTGTGGAATTGAACCGGATGAAGACCCGGGGGATTCGCGCAAACTGATTTTCAACACCCGCACCGGCGGCCACCGCATTATCGTCACCCGCAGCGCGGACGTGCCCACCTATGTGGAAAATGGCGTGGCCGACATTGGCGTGACAGGCAAGGATACAATTCTGGAGTACGGCGAAGCCATGGGTTTCTACGAGCTGCTGGATCTTGGCATCGGCAAATGCCGCATGATGACCGCCGGCCCGGTCGGCGTGGCGGAGCCGCCGGGGGTACTGCGCGTGGCAAGCAAGTTTGTGAATATTACGCGGGATTACTATCAGCGGCAGTCCCGTCAGGTTGCCTTAATAAAGTTGTCTGGCGCGATGGAGATTGCGCCGCTGCTGGGACTGGCCGACAGCATTGTGGATATTGTCGATACCGGCAACACACTCAAGGCCAATGGGCTTGAGGCGCGCGAAAACATATGCGAAATTAGCACCCGTTTGATTGTTAACAGGGCATCCATGAAAACCAAATTTGATCAGGTGCAGAGCCTCGTGTCCGGACTTAAGGAGGTTGTCTGATGGACGTGCGGCGGCTGCGCAGCGCTGACGAGGGCTTTTCGCAACAGCTGGATGAGCTGTTGGCCTGGGACGTTTCCCGGGACGGCGGCGTTGCCGGAGTTGTGGCGGATGTGCTGGAGCAGGTGCGCGGGCGGGGTGATGAGGCGGTGCTGGCATATACAAAGCAGTTTGACCGCCTCGAAGTTGAGCATATGGGCCAGCTGGAACTCGAGGTTGAGGTGCTGCAGGCGGCTCAGAGCAGGGTCGGCGCGGATGAAATGCGGGCGCTGCGGCAGGCCGCGGAGCGCATTACCCGCTATCACGAACATCAGAAAGAGGAATCCTGGTCGTTTACCGACAATCTGGGCAACGAGTTGGGCCAACGCATCACGCCGCTGGACCGGGTAGGTGTATACGTGCCGGGCGGGCAGGCGAGTTATCCCTCCAGCGTGCTCATGACCCTGTTGCCGGCCAAGGTGGCCGGGGTGGAAGAATTGATTGTCACCGTGCCCACCCCGGACGGTGTGCGCAATGACATGGTGCTGGCGGCGCTGGCGGTGGCCGGCGCGGACCGGGTCTTCACCATCGGCGGCGCCCAGGCGGTGGCGGCGCTGGCCTACGGCACGGCTACCGTGCCGCGGGTGGATAAAATTGTTGGCCCCGGCGGTGCTTTTGTGGCTGAGGCCAAACGTCAGGTGTACGGGCATGTGGGCATAGACATCATCGCCGGCCCCAGTGAAATCCTGATTGTCGCGGACGGCTCCACCGACGCTGAGTGGTGTGCGCTGGATCTGTTTTCGCAGGCTGAACACGATGCCGCGGCGCAGAGTATTCTGATCTCTCCGGATACCGCCTTTCTGGACAACGTTGCGCAGCACATGCAGCGTTTGCTGCCGCTGCAGCCGCGGCACGAAACGATAGCCGCGTCGCTGGCCGCGCGCGGCGGGCTGATCGCCTGCCGGGATATGCCGGAAGCGTTGCAACTGGCCAACCGCATAGCGCCGGAGCACCTGGAATTGCATGTCGAGGACGCAGACCGGTGGCTGCCCCTGGTGCGGCACGCCGGCGCCATATTCTGCGGCCCTTATGCCGGAGAAGCGTTGGGTGACTATGTGGCCGGGCCGTCCCATGTGCTGCCCACTTTCGGCACCGCCCGCTTCGGCTCGCCGCTGGGGGTGTACGACTTTGTCAAACGCAGTTCGTTGATTCGCATCTCGGCGGAAGGTGCGGCACAACTGGCGGATGTGGCGGTGCCGTTGGCTCACAGTGAAGGCCTGCATGCCCACGCCGCCGCCGCCGCCGTCCGCGCGGCGCAGAAAACACCCGGTGCTTAAGCTGACCCGCCGCGCCACCGGATCTGCTCAAGACGCGCCAGCGGGTTAAGAGTTCAGCAGTTCTCCGGCGACCGCAGTGGCGCGGAACCGTTGCTGGTTGCGCATTACCTCAATTTCGATGGACTCCCCGGGCGGCGTAGCGGCAATCAGTTGGGTAATGACGTAAGCATTGGTGGCCAGTACCTGGTTGACCGACAACACGATGTCGCCGGTGCGGATGCCGGCAGCCTGAGCCGGGCCGTTTGCAGCCACCGCGGTGACGCGCAAACCCGCCGGGGCGTTGGGTAGCGGTTGAGGCGTCAGGCTGACCCCCAGCCAGCCGCGGATGACCCTGCCATGCTCAACAATCTGCTCCATGACGCTCAAGGCGATATGCCAGGGAATGGCAAAGCCGATACCTTCCGAGCCGCCGGACTGGGAATAGATCATGGTATTGATACCCAGCAGGCGGCCTTCATGGTCAACCAGCGCACCGCCGGAGTTGCCGGGGCTGATGGCTGCATCAGTCTGGATAAAGTCATCGTACGGACTGTTGGTAATAATGGTGCGCGCAAAAGCGCTGATGATGCCCTGGCTGACCGAGTGCCCCAGTCCGAACGGATTACCGATGGCCAGCGCCACGTCACCTACCTGGGGCGTATCGTCCGCCAGTTTGGGGATCACCGGCAGGCCGGCGGCGGCGACACGGATCACCGCCAGGTCGGTATGCGGGTCCGAGCCGATAACCTCCGCTGACAGCGTCTGGTGGTTGGCGAACATGACCAGAATTTCATCCGCGCCTTCCACCACGTGGTTGTTTGTCAGCACATAACCGTCCTCGCGGACAATCACCCCTGAGCCCAGGGAATTCTGCACCTGGGGCGCACCGCCGAAGGTATTACACAGTTCCCGGTAGGCGGGGATACGGCACAACAGACCGCGCTGACTGAACTTGCTGGAGTAGATATTGACCACCGCCGGCGCGGCGCGGGCAACCGCCTCCGCGTAGCCCGGTTTTTCGTTGGTGTCATTGTTAAACATCATGATCACCAGGCCCAGGCCGGCGCCGGCAATGGCGGGAAACAGAACAAAGCGGGCCAGCGGGTTCATGGCCGCAGGTCCCGGGCAGAGGCTGGTGCTGATTGTTGCAAGGTCATAGTTGTGTCGCTAAAGTCCGCCGCCGTATTTATCCAGATAGTGTGGGATGGTGAACCCGAACCCCGTGCAAAGCCCCAGGCAAAAGTACCAGGAAAAAATCCGCAATAAAGAGTTTCAAGAAGACGCGGGGCAAGCGCAAGTGGTGGAGCATCTGGATGATTTATACCGGCGCCTGACCGCCCCGGTTGATGCAGGCAACGTCTGGCAGCGGGTTGTGGGGCGGCTGCGCGGCGCGCCGGCGCGGGCACCCCAGCGCGGTTTATACATCTGGGGAGGTGTAGGCCGCGGCAAAACCATGCTGATGGACCTGTTTTATGATTGCCTGCCCAGGCGGCGGCGTTTGCGCATGCATTTTCACCGTTTTATGCGCCGCGTGCACCACGGTTTGAAACACTGGTCCGGTACCGCCAACCCGCTGCAGAAAGTGGCGGATGAATTTGCCCAGGAAGCGCAGGTGCTGTGTTTTGATGAGTTTTTTGTCTCGGACATCGGTGATGCCATGATCCTCGCGGAACTGATGAACGCGCTGTTTCAGCGCGGCGTGACGCTGGTGGCAACTTCCAATGTGGAGCCGTGCAATCTCTACGAAAACGGTTTGCAGCGGCGCCGTTTCCTGCCGGCCATAGACCTGCTGTATGAACATACCGAGGTGGTCGCGGTGGCGCCGGGGTTGGATTTCCGCCTGCGCGCGCTGGAGCAGGCGGAAATCTACCACTGGCCGCTGGATCCGGCGGCTGAGGAAAGTTTGAGCCGCAGCTTTGCGGCGCTGGCGCCCGATACGCCGGAACACGACGTAAACTTGCGTATTGAAGGCCGGGATATCATGGCGCGCATGGTGGCGGACGACGTGGCCTGGTTTGAATTTGCCGCCTTATGTGAAGGGCCGCGCAGCCAGAATGACTACATAGAGCTGGCAATGATCTTCCATGCGGTGCTGTTGAGTAACGTGCCGGTAATGACGGTCAAAAACGAAAATGCGGCGCGCCGGTTCATCAGCCTGGTGGATGAGTTTTACGATCACGGTGTGAAACTGATTATCAGCGCTGAGGCCGCCATTACGGATATCTACCAGGGTGAACGCCTGCGCTTCGAGTTTGAGCGCACCCGCAGCCGGCTGCTTGAGATGCAATCCCACGAGTATCTCGCCGGCTCCCACCAGGCCTGACGCCGGGGCTAAATCCGATGTTGTAAAGCATCAGATGCTCCTCTATTATTCGCGTCCCAAAATTCTCGAGGCCTGTCCGGAAGGCGATGAAAACGGTAAGCATGCGCGCCCAGGATGTTGAACGGTCCTGGTGGATCGTAGACGCGGAAAACAAGACGCTGGGCCGCCTGGCCACGGAGATAGCGCGTCGGCTGCGCGGTAAACACAAGCCGGAATATACGCCTCACGTGGATACCGGGGATTACATCATTGTGGTCAATGCCGAAAAGGTGCGCGTGACCGGAAATAAAGAGCAGGGCAAAACCTATTGGCGCCATACCGGCTATCCCGGTGGTATCAAAGGGACCTCGGTGGCGGACATGCGCGCCAGCCACCCACAGCGCCTGATTGAGAAAGCCGTTAAGGGCATGCTGCCGAAAAACCCGCTGGGCCGGGCCATGTACCGCAAATTAAAGGTTTATGCGGGCAGCGAACACCCGCACGCCGCGCAGCAACCTGAAGTTCTGGAGATCAGCGCATGAGCAACTACAACTACGGCACCGGCCGCCGCAAAACCGCTGCTTCGCGCGTGTTCATTTCTTCCGGCAGCGGCCAGATCATGGTCAATGCCAAACCGCTGGACGAATTTTTCGGCCGCGAAACCTCCAGAATGGTTGTCCGCCAGGCGCTGGAAGTAGTGGATATGACGGACAAGCTGGACGTTAAGGTGACGGTCACCGGCGGCGGCTCGTCCGGCCAGGCGGGCGCTATCCGTCACGGTCTGGCCCGTGCATTGGTTGATTATGACGAAGGTCTGCGCGCACCCCTGCGGGCGGCGGGTTTCCTGACCCGCGATGCCAGAGCGGTTGAGCGCAAGAAAGTAGGCCTGCGCAAAGCGCGCAAACGTCCGCAATACTCCAAGCGTTGATCAGCGTCCGCGCCGGTTCCGGCAGCGGATGGCCGGCTGGCGGATATGCGCCGCCGACGGAAAAAAACGTCAGCGCGGCCGCCCTTTGTGCTACAATCCCGCGATTTGGACGGACTGGAAAAACGCTGCCCGCCGCGTGCGAGCGGGTGTTCGGAGTTGATCTCATACTCGCCTTAACACCCCGGTCCGGTGACAGAGACAAAGCAACAATTGGGAGCACGATGTCTTGAGCGATGTCAGTCAAGAAGCGCCTGCAACTGACCACAAGGTGAACACTTCCCGTCGTTACTTTCTCATCGGCGCCACGTCGGTGGCCGCGGGTGTGGGGGTGATTGGCGCGGCGATACCTTTTGTCCGCTACTGGAACCCCAGCGCCAAGGCAAAAGCGGCGGGTGCACCGGTGACCGTGGATATCAGCAAACTTGCCGTGGGCGAAATGATTACCGTGGCCTGGCGCGGCAAACCGGTGTTTATATTACGCCGCGACAACAACACAGTGGCGACGTTGGAAGACAGCCAGCAGGATCTCGCGGATCCGGATTCAGCAAGACCCATGCAGCCTGAATACGCACAAAACAGCACCCGGTCCAGCAAACCTGAAATTGGATTGTACCTGGGCATCTGCACCCATCTGGGTTGCTCTCCCAAGCTGGTTGAGGTGGATAACTTTGATGACGGAGAGGGTGGCTTCTTCTGCCCCTGTCACGGTTCCAAGTTTGATCTGGCCGGCAGGGTCGGCAGCGGTTTCCCGGCTCCGGATAACCTCGAAGTGCCGCCCTACCGCTACGACTCGGATACGGTCATAACCATTGGTTTGGAGGGTGCGGCCTGATGCAGTCACCTAATTCACAGGGCAAGTTTGTCACCATGTGGAGCGGTTTCATGACCTGGGTGGACGAACGGTTTCCGGCTACGGAAACGTTCGAGTACCACATGTCCAGGTACTACGCGCCGAAGAACTTCAATTTCTGGTACTACTTCGGGGTGCTGGCCATCCTCATGCTGGTCCTGCAGATTCTCACCGGTGTATGGCTGACCATGAGTTACGTGCCCACCGGGGAAGGCGCGTTTGCCTCGGTTGAATACATCATGCGCGATGTGGAGTACGGCTGGCTGATCCGCTACCTGCATTCCACCGGCGCTTCGTTCTTCTTCCTTGTGGTTTACGCCCATATGTACCGGGCGTTGCTGTACGGCTCGTACCGGGGGCCGCGCGAACTGCTGTGGCTGATTGGTATGGTCATCTTCGTCGCATTGATGGCGGAAGGCTTCTTCGGCTATCTGCTGCCGTGGGGCAACATGTCATACTGGGGTGCGCAGGTGATTGTGTCCCTGGCCGGCGCCATCCCCTACGTGGGGCCGGAGCTGATGGAGTGGATCCGCGGCGACTATCTGATGTCCGGGGCTACGCTGAACCGCTTCTTTGCGCTGCATGTTGTGGCGTTGCCGCTGGTGCTGGTGGCGCTGGTGTTTGTGCATATCGTGGCGCTGCATCACGTCGGCTCCAATAACCCCGACGGCATCGAGATTAAGAAAAACAAAGGTGCGGACGGCATACCGGTGGACGGTATTCCTTTCCATCCCTATTACACGGTGCACGACGTGCACGCCATGGTGCTGTTTCTCATCGTCTTCTGCGCAGCGGTGTTTTTTGCCCCGGAGATGGGCGGCTACTTTATCGAGAAGCCGAATTTCATACCCGCGGATCCGCTGGCAACGCCGGAACACATTGCGCCGGTGTGGTACTACACGCCTTACTATTCGATGTTGCGGGCGGCAACCTTCCCGCTGTTCGGCATGGACGCGAAGTTCTGGGGGCTGGTGGTAATGGCGGCGGCCATTGTCATCCCCGCGGTACTGCCCTGGCTGGACCGCAGCCCGGTGAAATCGATACGTTACAAGGGCATGCTGTCGAAAGTCTGGCTGGGTGTATTCATCGTGTCGTTTTTTATCCTTGGTTACCTCGGTACCAAGGCGCCCTCTACCGGCCGTACCGCGGTGGCACAATTCTGCACCATCATTTACTTCCTCTACTTTGTGCTGATGCCCTGGTACACCAGAGTGGAGAAAACAAAGCCGGAACCGGATAGGGTGACCGCCTGATGAGAAAACTGTTACTCACCGCGTTGTTGTGCGTGCCTTCCGCGTTGTGGGCCGCGTCCGCTGATATCGACTGGCAGATGCCGGTGCAGCCGGACCTGGAAAACCTGCCGTCGCTGCAGAACGGCATGCGCCTGTATGTCAACTATTGCCTGGGTTGCCATGCTCTGGGGTACCAGCGCTACGAGCGTACCGCGGACGATCTGGGCATTCCCCATGACGTTGCGTTGGACAACCTGGTGTTCACCGGTCAGAAGATCGGTGAGTTGATGTCCAACGCCATGTCGCTGGATATGGGCAAGAAGTGGTTTGGCGCCGCGCCGCCGGATCTCACCATGATCACCCGTTACAAAAGCCCTGAATATGTCTACAACTATCTGAAAACGTTTTATGTCGACGACAACCGCCCGTTTGGCGTGAACAACAAGGCTTTCCCCAACGTGGGCATGCCTAACGTTCTGGCGGACCTGCAGGGCATTCAGCGTGAAGCCTGTGTACAGAAGCCGAAAATTGCAGCCAACGGCGGCGAAATGCGCGATCCGTTGGACCCGAGCAAAACCATTACCGAAGAAAAGTGTGGTGAACTGGTAGTTGATGAAGGGACCGGTTTGTACGATGCCGAGCAGTTTGACGCGGCTGTATACGACCTGACCAACTTCCTTTACTACACGGGTGAGCCGTCGAGGCTGGAACGCCACCGCATCGGCATATACGTACTGTTGTTCCTGGTCTTTCTGGGCTGCTTCACCTATCTGCTGAATCGAGAGTATTGGAAAGACGTACACTGACGCCGGGACACCGCCGGCGGCAGACCGCCGGGGTGCAGTTGAACCCCGCCGACCCATTCATTCCAGTTGAGGCCCGGACCTCGGGATAATTATCCATGAGCATAGTTACAAAGCGTTCTTCAATGACCCTGTTTTCCGATGCCAGAGACCACTACTCGCACCGGGTGCGCATGGTGCTGGCGGAAAAAGGCGTCACGGTAGATATCGTTGACGTTGACCCCGGCAAGAAGCCTGAAGATCTTGCTGAAATTAATCCATACAACAGTCTGCCTACGCTGCTGGACCGGGACCTGGTGTTGTACGAAGCCAACGTCATCATGGAATATCTCGACGAGCGTTTTCCGCACCCTCCGCTGTTGCCCGTCTACCCGGTACAGAGGGCGCTGTCGCGTTTATGGATCAGCCGGGTGGAAAAGGAATGGAGTACCAAGCTGGATCTGTTGATGGCGGGCAAGGGGCGCGAAACTGTATTGACCAAGGCACGCAAGGAATTGCGCGAAAGCGTGATTGCAATTGCCCCCATATTCGGTGAAAAACCGTTTTTTATGAACGAAGAGTTTTCTCTGGTGGATTGCTGTGTGGCGCCGATCCTGTGGCGTTTGAAAGAGGTGGACATCACGCTGCCGGAGAAGTCCACGCGGCCGCTGCTGAAGTACATGCAGAACATGTTCGAGCGGGATGCGTTCCGCGCCAGCCTCACGGAGGCGGAGCTGGAGATGCAGGAGTGACACCCCAGCGTCCCTATCTGCTGCGTGCCCTGTACGAGTGGATAGTGGACAACAACGAGATCCCTTACGTACTCGTTGACGCCACGGTGCCCGGCGTGCAGGTGCCCGCGGAACACGTGGTGGACGGCCAGATTGTGTTAAACCTCAGCGCTGATGCGGTGCGGGACCTCAGCCTGGGTGACGAGTTTGTGATGTGCAGCAGCCGTTTCAGCGGCAGGGTATTTGAGTTGTGTCTGCCGCTGATGAGCATCAAGGCTATTTACTGCAAAGACTCCGGCCACGGCATGGTGTTCCCGGAAGAAACGCTGCACCCTGCCGCCGGGGCGGAAGACCCGGCTGCCGGGAAAGGGTCGGCCGGTGGGGACACCGGCGGCAACGCTGCTGAAGAAGAAGCCGCGGATAAAGGCAAAAAACCCGCAGGTGACGATAAACCCAACCTGCGCCTGGTTTAGTTCAGGTATTCGAAAACTTTGACGATTTTCTGCACGCCGTACACCTGGGTGGCGGTGTTCACGGCCAGGTCAGCCTGCTCCCGGCTCACCAGCCCCAGCAGATAAACCACTCCGTTTTCGGTCTGCACCTTGATTTTGGTGCCGCTGACCTCTTTGGCGGCAATCAGGCGGCTTTTCACCTTGGATGTCAGCCAGGCGTCATTGGAGCGTGCAAAAAACGAGGTGGGCCCGCCCACCGTCAGTTCGTTGTGAATGCGTTTCACCCGGCGCAGGGTCTGGGTCACGGTGCTGGCGTTTTCTTTCAGCGCCTGGGTGGGTACCTGTCCCACCAGCAACACCACGCCGTTGTACGCCACGATAGCTATGTGTGAGCCTTTGTAACCGCTGTCGGATTTGCGTATTTCGCGTTCCACCAGGTTTTCAAGCACAGCGTCGTCTATGACAACGCCGGGCGTGCGGCGGCCGGGATCATCGCGCAGGGCACAGGCGTTTAACAAGAAAGCGGACACTACAGAGAGGAAAAGAAAACGGGCTGTTTGGCTGTGAGGCATCGATTCGGATTGATTGTGGAAATTCTAAGTTTGGTGCTTGCCCCTGATGGCGTCAACGGTGAATTTGATCAAACGCTGACTTGATCCAGCGCAGCCGGGGTTGCTGTCGGCTGCCGTGAACCGCCACCACGTCGAAACGCGCCGGCCAGGAACGCAGGCGCTGATGTTGCCGTTGGTACAGTTGCGCGGTACGGACTATTTTTTGCTGCTTGCCCGCATTCACCGATGCAGCCGCGCCGCCGTAACGGTTCGTGTGGCGGTAACGGACTTCAACAAAGACTAGAATCCGGCGGTGTACGCCGGAGCGGTCCTGCATGATGAGGTCGATCTCTCCCAATTTGCAGCGGAAGTTGTTCTGCAGCAGGCGCAGGCCGTGTTTGCACAGGTGTGCCAGCGCAAGCTGCTCCGCCCATTGCCCGCGTATTTGCCGGTCCGTTTGCGGATGCTTTGACTGCTTCTTTTGGGGGTCCTCTGGTGAGGCCATGGCCGCTGCCGGCCGCTAAAATTCCTGGGTGGTGTGCAAGCGCCCTTCACCGTCAACACGGCTCAGGTTCAGATCGCGGTTGAACTTGCCGTTGCCGTCCAGCCACAGGTAGCCGCTGGCGGCGGGCAACGCCAACTGGCTGTCGGGAGTCAACAGCGGCAGCCAGGTGGCCAGCCGGTAAGCGTCAAACCCCAACGCGTAAAACTCCGCCTGGGCGTTGGCGTCCAGGCTGAAAGCCCGTTGCAGATCAATCTGCGCCTGGCTGGGCGACGCAAACAGCGGCATCTCTGTGAGGTTGAAACCGTTAAGCTGCGCCAGTTCATCGCCGCGGGCAGCCTGGGAGGTGGCGTAAACCGGCAGGTTCGAAGCAAAATGAAACTTTAACGCCGGAATCAGAGCGCGGGCTTCCACCTGGGTGGTGAACGCGATGACCGCATCCATGTCCTGCCGGCCGCGGGCCAGGAACTCCAGCGGCTGGCCGAGAATATTGGCAATTTCGTCCTTGCGTTGTTCGCTGGCTGCCACCTGCATGGCTTCGCCGATGGCCTCGGTCAGATTTTTGATATCTGAGAAATTGGCTTCGGTGCTGGCATAAGGCCATTGGTCCAGGTACTCCCGGGAGGCGCGCTGGGACCAGCGCGCATTGCTGTATACCACCATCAGCTTTTCGTGGCCTTCCAGCAAGACGTGATTGGCCAGCGCCCGGGCTTCGTCTTCGATCGCTATACCAAACTGGAACAAACTGCCGGCCGGGGTGCCGGGCTGCGGCCCCGGCTCCAGGTAATTCAAGATCAGCCGCGGTTGTGCGGCGAACTGGGAAAGCTCGCGGAAGCGCTGGGCATTTTCTTTCAGCAGGGGGCCGACGGTAACCTCAGCACCGTCCAGCAGCGCCTGCTCCCACAATTGCGCAATGTCGGCCTCAGCGGTGTCATACACCAGCAGTTCCGGCTTGCTGGTGTTCTGCTCGCTGAGAAAGGCTGCAATGAGACCGTCGCGGATAGCGCTGCCCGCGCTGCCGACGGGCCCCGACAAGGGCAAAAACAGGGCGATGCGGGGGGCCTCATAACCGTCCAGGCGGCGCAGCGTTTGCGGCGGCTGCAGACTGGCGGGGTGGCTCGGGTAGCGCTTCTGCCAGGCCTGCCACGCCACCTGTTGTGCCGGTATAGAACCGGCGGAACGGATTTGCTGTTGCAGCAGCCACCAGGCGTGGTGGTAGCGGTGGGTGAACATGGCCGGACCGCTCTGGGCGCGGCTCAGGCTTTGCCAGATGGTTTCGTTAACGTCTGCCGGCAGGTCCTGGTGCCCCATGCCCAGTTCAATGGACGCCTGAATGTAACCGTCAGCGCTGCAGCGGTAGTCGTTCAGAGATTCACAGATTGCGGCTATCTGCAGGAAATCCGCCGCGCTCCATTCATGCAGCAGGCTCAGCGCCGCCTGGGCCGCTTTGAAGTCCCCGGCACCGGCGTGGGCCGCGGCCAGCGTCCTGGCCAGTTCATCCTGACGTGCGTAAGACAGCGGCAGCCCCTGCAGCGGGGCCAGGGCGTCCAGGGCAGCGGCAAACTGCAGGCGTTCTACCAATTGTCCGGCGGCGGCCAGGCGTAACGCCGCCTGGCGGTCGTAGTCGCCGGTCTGGCCGGCCTGCAGCAGCAGCTGCTCGGTATCGCCGTTGATCGGCTGCGCCGGGCCGGCGGGGCGCGGCGTGCTTTGGCAGCCAATCATTGTCAGAATGAGGGCACCCATCAAATTGAGAAGCAGGAAACGGCTGAGCATGGTGCAGGGTCCCGGAGTGTTGTACGTGGTAGCCACACCGATTGGACACCTCGATGATCTATCTCGTCGAGCGGAAAGTGTCCTTAAATCGGTACGGATTGTGGCTGCGGAGGATACCAGACGTACGCGTGTGCTGTTAGAACACCTTGAGCACAGGGCGCCTGAATTGGTCAGCCTGCATGCGCACAACGAGACCCAGCAGAGCGGGGTGCTGCTGGCCCGGTTACAGGCCGGGGCGGACGTGGCGCTGGTCTCCGACGCCGGCACCCCGCTGCTCAACGACCCGGGCTTTACTTTGCTGGAAATGGCTCAGCAGGCAGGTATCAGCACTGTTCCGGTGCCCGGCTGCAGTGCGCTCACCACCCTGCTGTCGGTGTGTCCGCTGCCCAGTCAGCCGTTCCGCTACGTCGGCTTTCTGCCGCCCAAGAGCAAAGCCCGCTGCAAACTCCTGGAACGCGCCCTGCAGTTGGAGGATGCGTTGATTTTCCTCGAGTCCCCCAAGCGCATCAGCCGGACTTTGGCTGAACTGGGCACCCTCACGGAGCGGCGGGTGCTGGTGGGCCGGGAACTGACGAAGCGGCACGAAACGCTGTATGTCGGCAGCGCCGGGGAGGTGGCGGCGCAATTGGGCAGCCAGCCGCGCGGGGAAATGATTGTGCTGGTGGAGTGTGGTGAAGTGCCGGCGCTGGATGTGGCTGAGGAAAAATTGTTGCGCGGGCTATTGGTCGAACTGCCGCCGGCCCAGGCCGCGCGGTTGGCGGCGGCGGTTCTGGGAACGAGGAAAAAGGCCATGTACGAGCTGGCGCTGCGTCTCAGCGGCGCCGGCGGGTGATGACCAGGGGTGCTTGATTCACGGCGGCCATGGGCCTAGGCTGGCCTCGAGTCAGCCGGACAGTCGCCGGCTGCGGGTGCCTGGCACCCGCGGCGGGAGGAAAGTCCGGGCTCCACAGGGCAAGGGTGCCAGGTAACGCCTGGGGGGCGCGAGCCTACGGCCAGTGCAGCAGAAAGTAGACCGCCCCGTGGCCGCTTGCGGCGCGGGGTAAGGGTGAAAGGGTGCGGTAAGAGCGCACCGCGCGGGTGGTAACACACCGCGGCTAGGTAAACCCCACCCGGAGCAAGGCCAAATAGGAATCCTTTAATGCGGCCCGCATAGGATTCGGGTAGGCCGCTGGAGGTTGCCGGCGACGGCAATCCTAGATGAATGACTGTCCGCGACAGAACCCGGCTTATAGGCTGGCTCGGTTATTTAAACGCGAGTTTTTATTACCAAAAACCATGGTTGTTAATGTAAATTCTAGATATGCAATGTAGGCGCATGCATGCCTTGGCTTTCTTCCCTCAACAAACCCCTGAAACCGGAAAAAATCCTTATATTTCCGTAGCTTATGCCAGTTACGCGCTTGACTCACCGCTTTTCGTCTCTATAGTGTCAAAAATTGGGAAAATGTGGAGAAAAGTGGGTTACCTGTGGTTTTGCCGAAAGGTTTTGCCGTAAAGATCTTGCTCATAGCAGATCAAGCGGCATGCAGATCTGCTCAGATGGGTAATCCTTTGTATTTCGATGTTCCGCGGTATCAGCAATGCAACCTTGGACAGCAAGGGGCGGATGGCGCTCCCCACCAAAAGCCGCGAAGCGCTGGCGCTGGCCGGTGACGGCCGTGTGGTGGCCACTATCGATATGCGCGAAACCTGTCTGCTGCTGTACCCGCTGCCTGAGTGGGAAGTGGTGCAGAGCAAGCTGGAGGGACTGTCGAATATCAACCCCCAGGCCCGCCTGTTGCAACGGCTGCTGATAGGCCACGCCACAGACCTGGAGCT
The DNA here is from genome assembly GCA_028279305.1 of Pseudomonadales bacterium. Lineage (GTDB taxonomy): Bacteria > Pseudomonadota > Gammaproteobacteria > Pseudomonadales > Azotimanducaceae > UBA4421. The sequence continues at coordinate 1,101 of JANQOA010000381.1, read as the reverse complement.
TGACGCTAACGGCCGCATTCTGTTGCCCGGGATGTTGCGCGACTATGCGCAACTGGCGAAGAAACTGGTTCTGGTGGGGCAGGGCAACAAGATTGAGATCTGGTCTGACGACCACTGGCGCGAGCGCATGCAAACCTGGCTGCAGGACGGTGATGCGGATCTGATCAGTGACGGTGATGCGTTTACTGGCTTGTCAGTCTGAGCCGGTGGAATCCGCTGCGGAACACATCCCCGTCCTGTTAGCCGAAGTGTTGGACAGTCTGCTGCAGTCCCCATCGGGTGTTTATGTGGATGCGACATTCGGCCGCGGCGGCCACACCCGGGCTTTGTTGCAGCGCCTCGACGGTACCGCCCGGCTGGTGGCCATGGACCGGGATCCGCAGGCGGTGGCGGCGGGCCGCGGGTTGGCGGCGGAAGATCCGCGCCTGCTCATACGCCACGCATCGTTTGCCCAATTGCGGGAGGTGTTGGCGGCGCTGGGCATATCATTGGTTGAAGGTGTATTAATGGATCTGGGTGTATCGTCCCCGCAACTGGATGACCCGACAAGAGGGTTCAGCTTCCGCGCCAGCGGTCCGCTGGACATGCGCATGGACACCACTGCCGGCGCCACCGCCGCAGAATGGTTGAACAGCGCCGCTGAAGAAGACATCGCGCGGGTGATATTTGAGCACGGCGAAGAGCGCTTCGCGCGCAGAATTGCGCGGCGAATTGTTGCCGGGCGGCCGCTGCGCACTACCGCACAGCTCGCTGAACTGGTGCAGGCGGCGGTGCCGGCCCGCTTCCACGGCGGCAAACACCCTGCCACTAAAACCTTTCAAGCGGTGCGGATTCACATTAACCAGGAGGATCAGCAGTTGCGGCTGGGTCTGCAGGCGGCTTTTGCGGCGCTGGCGGTACACGGACGGTTGGCGGTCATCACCTTTCATTCATTGGAAGACCGGGTGGTTAAGCAAACCTTCCGCGACCTCAGCCGGCCGCCGCAGTTGCCGCGGCGGGTGCCGGTGCGGGAGTCGCAGCGGCAAGCCCCCGGGCGGCTGGTGGGCGGGCCGCGTACCCCCGGAGCAGCTGAGATTGAGGCCAACCCGGCGGCGCGCAGCG
>JANQOA010000365.1 GCA_028279305.1 Pseudomonadales bacterium | reverse complement strand
CAAGTTCCATGACGGTTACCTGCATCGTCACTATGTTGAAGGCTGGAAGCGCTCTCGCACCCAGACCGAATACAGCTCTTGGAACCACTACGTTAAGGTTTAAGACCCTGTCCAAGACCGAGGAGTAAGCGGGGGCCGGCAACGGTTCCCCGCCCGGAGAAGGCCCTTTGGGCCTTCTCTTTTTGTCTGCCCGAGCGGCCGATAACGCTCCGTTTAGAACCGTTGCACACATATCTGTTGCGGGTTACCTTGCTCATCCATCAGGCCGGTTTTTAACTGCGCCTGGGGTGCGTTGGGACGCGTAACTAGAAGCAGTTTTGCGTTGGGGAAGAAAGCACATGCATAACAGATCATTAAGCGCTCGAACTATGACACGCCGCAGCCGGCTGGCTGCCGTGATTACCCTGCTGGGGATGATATTAACCGGCTGCAGCACTCCTCTGGGCGGCGGCGACTACCAGCGCCCCGAACTGCCAGGCAAGGCCAACTGGTCGCAGTTGGACGGCCGTGAAATTACCGCCTCCGAGATCATCCACCCGGAATGGTGGAAACAATTCGGCGACCCCTATCTGGACGGTCTGATCGACCAGGCATTAACCGAAAGCCTGGACCTGTCACTGGCTACGTTACGCCTGGAACAGGCCGGCATTGAAGTGAAAGACCGGCGCCGCTCCCTGTTCCCGGAGTTTGACCTGGACCCCACCGCCCGGGTAGACGGCGGCAAGCAGACGACAACAACCGACAGCAGCAACGTTGCGCTGGACGTCAGCTGGGAGCTGGACATCTGGGGCCGGATCCGCAAAGACGTTAACGCCCAGGTTGCCAATTACCGCAGCACGGAGATGCTGTGGCGTGCCACCTACCTGAAACTGGTCTCCGACGTGGCAGCCCGTTACTTTGCCATCCGCCAGTTTGACGAGCAGATAGAGCACCAGAGCAACTCTCTGGAAAATAGCAAAAGCCTGTTAGGCATTTATAAACAGCAGTTTGCTGAAGGCATGGTGCCGCGCACCCGCATTCTTAATCAGCAATCTGAGATCAACAGCCTCACCGGTCAGCTGGTGGAGCTGAAACGGGGCCGGGAAGAATCCGAGTTGAAGCTGGCCACCTTGTTGGGACAACCCGCCGGCCAGCTACGTGTGCCCGAGGGCAGCATCGAGGCCCTGAGCCTGATCGACGTGCCGGTGGTGCTGCCGGGTGACATCCTCGCCCAGCGCCCGGATATTCTTGCTGCTGAGTTCGGCGTGCTGCGCGCCCACCAGCTGCTGGGCAAAGCCCGTCTGGCACGCCTGCCGACGCTGAACCTGACCAGCAGCCTGAATCTGGTTGATCTGGTCAGCACCACCTGGACGTGGGGGTTGAGCACCTCGTTCAAAGGTATGTTCGACCGGGACGTGGGCGTCAATATCGACAGCAGTGAAGTGTCGTTGAAATCGTCTGTTGAAGAATATCGGGTGAAAGTCCTGAACGCTTTTGAAGAAGTGGAAATTGCGTTGCTGAACCTGCGCGCGCGCAAGGAGCAGATGGCCCTGCTGCAGGCGCAGATTGATGACCTGACCACCGTGCGCAATGTTAACCTGCAGCGCCTGCGCGCGGGACTGATCTCCCAGCTGGAGATGTTCGAAACCGAGCGTACCCTGCTGAGCGCGCAGCAGAGTCTGCTGGCCGCTTACCAGCAGGTGCTGACGGATACCGTGGTACTCTACATTGCACTTGGAGGCGGCTGGCCCGCGGAGGTGGTGGAGGAACAGTCTGTGGTGTCCAGCGGCAGATAGATCGACAAAATTTATAAATTCAGAATTCAACAAAATTCAACAATAAGAACGGGCGACTTTTACCCATGGTGAAGACTCCATGAAGGTGCGGCTGAAGCCAATTTCGCACCCAGAGCTGGGTGAGATAGAAATCGACAGCTCTTTGTTTGCCATCGGCCGCAGGGAAGAACCCTTCAGCCGGCTGGAACAGGATGCTGCCAAGCTGTCACGGCGCCACGCGCGCATGTTTGTTGAAGACGGCAAAGTGTACCTGGCGGACTTACAGAGCCTGAACGGCACCCGCGTGAACGGCAGAGTACTGGGCACCGATGCGCAGGTGCTGGCTGAAGGTGATGTGGTCGACTTCGGCGGCGCCATCACCTTCAGAGTTGAAGTGGATGCTACCGAAGTGAGTGATGAACCGGCGGCGCGCCTGGTCCTCACCCCCAGCGCCGCTGCGGAACTGGAGAGCATTGTCATCGAACGGTTCCCGTTCATGATCAATCGCGACGATCCCATGTTCAGCCAGCACAAATCTCAGATGCCCGAAGAGGTGAAACGAATCTCCCGGCGCCATGCTTTGTTTGCGCTGAAAAACGGCGCAGTCTGTCTGGAGGATCTGGACAGCTCAAACGGGACGTTTGTTAACGATCAGCGCCTGGACGAGCACGCCCGGCCCCTCGCCAATTCCGATGTCATCCGTTTCGGCGGCCAGAAGTTTGCCTATGTGGTGCAACTGGATAACGCGGATTCCACCCAGGATCATGACGCTACGGTATTGTGGTCCGGCGACAACACCGGTGAACCGGCCGCACCTGAGGCGGAGCAGGACGCCATGACGCAAACCGTGGTACCCGCGGCGGCGGCTGATGCGCAAGCGTCGCCGGCGCCATCCGCCCAGGCTGCGGCCGCCGCGCAAGCCGCCGCGGCGCCGCAGGCCGCGGACGACGCTGACAAAACCCGCTTTGTGGAATCACCTACCTCGTTTCTGGATGTATTCTGCGCGCCATTGCCCGACGAGGACAGCGCCGCCGCAGAGGCCGCCAGCGAGCAGCCTCAGGCCCCCGCCAAACCCGGCAAGATCGGTCAGTTCGGGGAAGCCATCGGCATCAGCCGCTACGGCCGGGTAGCGGCAGTGGTGTTACTGGCATTTGCCATCGTGGCGGCGGTGGCGGGTGTCACCTATTGGATGGACAACGATAAACGGCACCTTAAAAACCTCGTTGACGACGGCCACTATAACCAGGCTGTGGCGGTGGCCAGCACCTACCTGAAGGCTAATGCCGATGACTTTGACGCCACCCGCGACGGCGAAAAAGCCCTGGTGCGGGCCATTGTGCCAAGCTGGGCTGAGATGCTGGACGCCAAGGATTACCAGGGCGCTGAACTGTACGTGGCCGACGCTTACCCCCCGGCCAAACACATCGGCCGCGGCACGCAGATGCTGGATCTGCTGATCTGGGTGTCCCGGGTACAGCAGTTGTTCGACACCCGCGGCAGCGGCGTGTCGGTTCTGGATGACGAACTGGCATTGCAATCGCTGGTGACCGAGTGGGACGCGGACCAATACCAGCATCGTCAACTGGTGACGCAGATGGTTGGCTACGACAGTTCTTTTGAACCTTACGCCGCCAGCGCCATGAGCCGCCTGGTGCAGTTGCGCAACAACGATGCCACCTTCGGCGAGGCCATCAGCAAACTTAAGCGCAGCGTCAGCACCGGCCTGGCCGCCAACCGTCTGGACAGTATCGAGCGCGCCTTGGCCAGCTTTGAATCAGACTACCCCACCGCCACCGGCATCGATGCTTACCGCGCGGATCTGACCCGCTACCGGGAAATGCAGGCTGCTTACGAAGTCAATGATCTGTTTAAGCTGGCCCGTCTGAACCGCCAGGGTGAATTCCAGACACCTGCTGTTAAAGAATACGTGCAGGCCTGGTTGAGCAACAATCTACCGTCCGAACCGCTCATCAAAACTTATGAAACGGCGGCCGGCCAATGGCGCGGCGGAGCCGCGGCGGACGCTATCGCCACACTCACCGCAATTACCCCGATTGCTGAAGACGGACTCGGCAGCAACGACCAGATCGCCGCTAAAATCGACCGTTACCAGAGCATAGATGCTGCCTTCCAGGCCTGGCAGGCAGATGCTTCGGTAGACAACCTGCTCGCCTTGCGGGAACTGCTGCGCGACCCGGAAGACAGCTTTTACCTGCAGGCCAGTCAGGAGGCTTTCGAGAACCAGCGGCATGTAGTAGTGGCGCAACTGGATGAAACGCTGCAGCGCGCCCAGGGTTTATGGCAGAGCTACCAGAAGGAAGGCGGCATTCCCGGGCTGGTGCGCCTGCAACCGCAGGTGACCGCAGCTTTCAAGGGACAAAGTGAACGCCTGCGTGAAGCTCACTCCGAATTGCAGCGCGGCAGCCGTCAGCAGGAGATGCTGAATATCGACCGCAGCCAGCCCTGGAGCGCCCTGGAAGTAGAAATTCTCAATGAGATAAAGCGCCAGCGCTTATGGCTGGGCGAGTTGCGCCTGGTCATGGACGCAGACGTCCTGGCGCAGAAGCTGGAATTGTTACCCCAACCCTAACTCAACTTAAGGAGGCGTCTTATGGCACCTGTTTACAGTAAGAATCAGAAGGGCTTTTCCCAATTGGCGGAAGATCATTCCGCGGAAGCCATTTCCGTCCTCACGCTGGAACCCTCCGTGTTAATCCGGCGTCTGGTACTGGTGCTGGCGGCTTTGCTGTTCGCCGCCGTGATCTGGTCGTTTATCGGCCGCCTGGATACGATTGTGCAGGCCACCGGGTCGGTTAAGCCGGAATCCCAGGAACTCCGCGTATTTGCGCCGGTAAAAGGCCAGCTTGCTGATCTGTTTGTTGCGGAAGGCATGCTGGTATCGGCAGGTGACGTGCTGGCGCGGGTCAATTCGCCCAGTGCCATCGAGTTGGCCGGTCAGGCCACCAGCGCGCAACTGCATTTACTGGCCGCTGAGCGCAAAGCCGAATCGTTCCCCACGACCCGCAAGACCATGGAGATGCAGATTGAATCCCTGGCCGGTCAGATTGCCCGTGAGGAGCAGACTTACCAGCGCAACGTGGCGGAAGGGCTGTCCAAGCTGGCGGTCACCCAGTCACTGAAGCTTGAGAAAGCTCAGGCAAAGCTGGCTAAGGCTGACGAAGAACGCCTGCACGCGGAGCGGGAACTGGGACAGTACCAGCGCCTGTTTGACTCCCCCGGCGGCGGCGGTATATCCGGCGATCAGGTTGAAGAAAAGCAGAAAGTACTGCGCGAAAAAGAAATTGATTATCAGCTGGCGGAAGTGGAGTTGTCCGAATTCGAGATTGCCCTGAGCGACGAAACCGCCAAGAAAAAGGAAGAGGTAGAGAAGAAGTCACAAAACCTCATCGCCATGCAGGCCCAGTACGAAAACCTGGTGCTGCAGCTGGCGCAGAGTGAACAACAGGTGCAAACCGAGCTGCGCCTGGCGAAAACCAAGGCGCGTTCATCCGCAAAAATCCAGTACCAGGACATTGATGACGAAAACTTTCTGCTGATCCGCGCGCCCGCTGACGGCATTGTCACCATGGTGACCCGAGCGCAGGTGGGAAATACGGTGGACGAAAAAGCGCCGATTGTCGCCATTGCCTCCAAGGAAGACCGCAAAGTGCTGGAAATCCAGATCAACGAACGCGACCGCGCTTTCCTGACCCCGGGCATGCCGGTGAAGATCAAGGTTAACGCCTTCGCCTACCAGCGCTACGGCCACATTGTCGGCGAGTTGGAGCACATCGCCCCCGCCACGGTAATGGACCAGCGCTCCAAAGCCATGGTTTACACCGGCCGGGTGCGCCTGGACCGTGACCATTTTCTGGTCAACGAGGTACAGACGCCGGTGCGTTATGGCATGAGCGCAAAAGCGGAAATTGTCGTGCGCAAGAGACGCCTTATCGATCTGGCGCTGGACCCGCTGCGTAACGTCGCCGGTTAAATGCGCCGTTATCACCAGCGTGGTTATAAATAGAAAGGAAAACAATGGCTAACGAATCCAGCACCCTCGACGCCGATCTCGATTTCCTGGCCAGCGTGGAAATGTTCTCCGCGTTTTCCAGAGAAGACCTGGCGGAGATAGACCAGGACGCAGAATCGGCCTGGTACGAGTTTGGTGATGTTGTGTGCAACGCCGGTGACCCGAGCGGCGGCGTCCATGTGATCAAAAGCGGCAGCGTGCGCATTTTCAGCCAGCAGGACAACAAGGAAATCAGCATGGGCCTGCGCAAGGCCGGTGATGTGTTTGCCGAACTGGCCGCGCTGCGCGAGATGCCCCACGAATTTTCCGTGCGTGCTTCCGCCAAGACCGAACTGCTGATGGTGCCGCGGCAGACTATCGCCCGGGTGCTGGCGCGTAACGCCGGCGCCGGCGCCTTTCTGAACAGCTATGTGGCGCTGCGCACTGTAGGCGGTCTTGTTAACCGCATGTTTGAACTGCGCGGCAAGGTCGGCAAAGACGAGCTGGAGCAACTGGTGCGCAGTGTCGGCGCGAAACGGGTGCAGGCGGGCAGCACGGTCCTGCAGCAGGACAGCAGCGACGACAAGCGCCTGTATGTAGTACGCCAGGGTGAATTTGAGGTGAGCCGGGAAATGGACGGCAATACCTACCCGCTGGGCAGTGAGCAGGAGGGCGGCCTGTTCGGCGAGTACGCCGCCCTGCACCGGGATGCGCAGAACGCCACCGTCACCGCCAAAAGTGACGGTGTGGTGTTGCTGATCCCGGAAGATACCCTACGCACGGTACTGGACCTGAACCCGGAAATGAAGGAGGTGCTGGAAACCCGCATCACCGACGCAGACCGGGATATTGAACGCCAGCAGAAAGTGAAAGCCCTGCGCGGCCGCAACGCATTTGCCGTGGATCTGTCGAGCAAAGCCAAAGCCGGTGAAAAAGTCGTCACCCGCTTCGAACTGGTGGAACAGGCGGAAGAAGCAGACTGCGGCGCCGCCTGCCTGGCCATGATCTGCAAACACTACGGCATCGACATGACGCTGGGCAAGCTGCGCGACATGGCCAACGTTACCACCGAAGGCTCCACCCTGGAGAGCCTGGCCAAGGTGGGTGAGACGCTGGGCTTCAGCACCCGCGGCGTCAAATGCACGTTTGAATCCCTGTTAGGGTTCCAGATGCCTTTTATCGCCCATTGGGAAGGCTATCACTACATTGTGGTTTACGGAGTCTCCAAACGGCATATCTGGGTGGCGGACCCGGCCCGCGGCTTCTCCAAAATGAGCGTGGCCGATTTCGAAAAGGGCTGGACCGGCACCTGTCTGCTGTTTAACCCCACCGCCGACCTGGTGACCGCGGAACCCAGCCAGTCGCCCTGGGTGCGTTTTGCCACCTATCTGCGGCCGTTTACCAATGTCATCGGCTACATCCTGCTGGCAACTTTTATTATCGAAATTCTCGGCGTGGTGCCGCCGGTTATCGTGCAGAACATTCTCGACCGGGTGGTGGTGCATGCCAATGTAGAGTTGTTGAACGTGCTGATTGCCGGGCTGGTGATTGCACACTTCTTCAGCCGGCTGACCACCTTGATGCGCGGCTTTTTAACAAACTATCTCACGCGGAACCTGGACCTGGCGATGCTCTCGCACTTCTTCCAGCACACCATGGCGCTGCCGCTGAGCTTCTTCAACTCCCGCCGTACCGGCGACATATTTGCCCGCTTCCAGGAAAACATGACGGTGCGCGGTTTCCTTACCGAATCCACCATATCCACCATTCTTAACCTGCTGATGACGGTCATCTACTTTTCCGTGATGTTTCTCTACAACGTGAAGCTGACCCTGCTGATGATTGTCATGGTTATTCCCATCCTGGTACTGACCCTGGCGGTAACGCCGCGCATCAAACATTATGCGCGCCAGGAATTTGAGTCCTCCACCGACGCGGAAGCGCTGCTGATGGAGACCATCAGCGGCGCTGAGACGGTCAAAGCCATGGGTATCGAGCGTCCCATGCGCATGCGCTGGGAAGCCCGTTACGTGAAAGCGCTGAACGTGCAATACCGCTCCGAGCGCTTTGATCTGCTGGTCAGTTTTGTCAGCCAGCTGCTCAACGTTGCCGCCACAGTGGCGGTGCTGTGGGTGGGCGCCAACATGGTGCTGTCCAACGAGCTGACCATCGGCCAGCTGATCGCCTTTAACATGTTGATGGGCAGCGCGCTGGCGCCGCTGATGGGCATTATCGGCTTGTGGGATGAATTGCAGGAAACCGGCGTGGCCATGGAACGCCTGGGTGACGTGCTGGATGTGGAGCGCGAACAGAAGCCGGAGGAAGCCGAGTCGCGCATCGTGCTGCCGGATGTACGCGGCCAGCTGCAGTTCCGTGACGTGTTTTTCCGCTACGGCGGCGCTGAAACCCCGTACATTCTGGAAAGCGTCAATCTGGACATCGAGCCGGGAGAGTTCATCGCCATTGTCGGCCAGAGCGGCTCGGGCAAAACCACCCTGGCCAAGCTGATTGCCGGCTTCTACCCGCCGACGGAAGGCAGAATTACCGTGGACGGCTACGACATGCAGCACGTGGACAAGGAACACTACCGCTCGCAGATGGGTTATGTGATGCAGAACAACCTGTTGTTCTCCGGCACCATCGCGGAAAACATCGCCGCCGGCGTGGAGAATCCGGACCGCCGCCGGGTCATGGAGGTGGCCAAACTGGCTGACGCGCACAACTTCATTTCACAGATGCCGCTGGGTTACGACCAGATCGTCGGCGAGCGCGGCATGGGCTTGTCCGGCGGCCAGATGCAGCGTCTGTGTATCGCCCGCGCACTGTACCGCGACCCGGCCATTCTGATTCTGGACGAGGCTACCTCGGCCCTGGACAGCCAGTCGGAAAGCGCCATCCTGACCAACATGCAGAGTGTGCTGCAGGGGCGCACTTCGATTGTCATTGCGCACCGCTTGAGCACAATCATGAATGCGGACAAAATCCTGGTATTGTACGAAGGCAATATTGTTGAACAGGGACAGCACCAGGAACTGCTCGACAGAGGCGGCATGTATCATCAACTGGTTTCCAAACAGCTGTCCGGTGTCGCCTGACAGACATATGCTTTGCGGAAAAATAGAGAATTGCTGAACAAGACATAATGGAAGAACGCATCGAAGAATTAAGAGAGTGTTTTGCGGAAGTGGATAAGAACGCTGACGGCGTTATTCAATTCAGCGAATTTGAATCTCTGCTGCATAACCTGGGCTCTGAGCTGAGCGCCTCCGAATGCCGCATCGGCTTTAAAGAAGTAGACTCCGACAACAACGGTGAAATCAGCTTCGACGAGTTCGCCACCTGGTGGCTGGAACACTAAGACGACTGGCTTCTGCTGCGGGTTTCAAAACCAAATATCAGTTCCGCGCGGCCCAGCTTGATGCGGTCACCCTGGCTCAGTTGGCTGCGTTTTACCAGTAGGCCGTTAACCAGCACGCCGTTGCTGGAATCCAGATCTTCAATAAACCATTGACCGGCCTGCACGCGCAACGCCGCGTGGGTCTTTGAGATACTTGAATCCGCCAGCACAATGTCGCAGCTGGACTGCCTGCCCAGGGTGTACTCGCCGTTCACCAGCACATGCCGCTGGTCCGCGCTCTGATCGGTAATGTCCACCAGGTAAGCCACCCGGAATGATTCACCAACAATTTCAGTATGCGGACCGTCAGCAAATACCGATGTATCTCCTTCCTCCGCTTTGAGCTGCGTACGGTCCATGGCGGAGGCGAGCTCCGACTGGGTTGTGTCAGCGCCGACAATGGCTGCGGCAAAAGGCTCCAGGGTAATTTCATCACCTGAATAAGCCAGACCTTCGCTGACCTGGCGGCCGTTCAGCACCGTACCGTTGGCGGAATTCAGGTCTTTCAGCTGCACGTGATTCGACGCCGCCTGCAGTTCCAGATGGCGGCGCGAAATCAGCTCGTGATCCAGCACAATGTCACAATCAGCGTCGCGCCCCAGCACCGCTACGCCGTGCAGGTTGTGCCAGGTAACACAACCGTCGGGATGGCGGATCTCCAGCCGCCAGCGGCTGCGGCGTGAGACGCTGGGGTCGTTCAACTCCAGCTCTACTTCCCCCAGCCGCACCTCGTCCCAGGCCTGCAGTTGGTGGCGGCCGCTGATGCGCTGGCCGTTGACATAGGTGCCGGACGCACTGAGCAGATCAATGATGATGATGTTGTCGCCTTCCCGCACCACCTCCGCATGGAAATCGGAGATGCCGCCGGCATCCAGCACCAGATCGTTGGCTTTGTCGCGCCCCAGGGTATAGGTCTTGGCGCTGAGCACAATGTAGGTATTGGGCCGGTCTTTCACTTGCAGCTTCATTATTAGAAGATATCACGAAATCGGGGGAGCTCTTAACGTACGGTGCAAGCACAAGACCTGGCTGAGATTGTTGCCCAGCACGAACTGTGGCTGGCGTCCGCGGAACAGGAGGGCCAACGGGCCAATCTGACCGGCGCCCATTTGAACCACGCGGATTTATCCGGCGCCAACCTGCGCGGCGCGTTTCTCCAGGGTGCGGTGCTGGATGACGCCAACCTGCAGGATGCGGAGCTGATCCACGCTGACCTGCGCGACGCCCAGTTGCGGCGTACCAACCTGCGCGGCGCCAATCTGCTGCTGGCGGATTTCAGCGGCGCTGACCTCAGTCACAGTGATCTGAGCAACAGTACCCGCAGCGGCGAGCATGAGCTGGGGCATGTGCGCCAGGGGCCGCGCTTCACCGACGCCAATCTGTACCAGGCGGACATGCGGGGTGCTGCCTGCATCCGCTCGGACTTCAGCGGCGCCACCCTTACCGAAACCAAGCTGCAGCAGGCGGTGTTGACCAGCGCCCAGCTGGCCGGTCTGGAGCTGAGCAACCTGGACTTCTCCGAAGCGGACCTCTCCGCCGCCAATCTTTCCGGCAGCACCCTGCAGGGCGCGCGCCTGTTTGCCGCGAACCTGGAACATGCCAACCTGCAGGGCGCGGTGCTCAGCCATGCCAACGTGCGCAGCGCTCAGCTGCAATCCGCCAACCTGGAAAATGCCAAGGCGGACGGCATTGAAT
>JANQOA010000353.1 GCA_028279305.1 Pseudomonadales bacterium | reverse complement strand
CCGGGTCGCGCGGTGTGAGATCCGCAGCGACTGTGATGTCTGCCCCAAGCTGCGGGCTGTGCCCGGCACCGCCAACGGGCAAGCCTGAAGATGTGCGGTATTGCCGGCAGCATCAGCCCGGCGGCCGTGCCGCCGCACACCCTGCCCGCCATGTTGGCCCAGGTGGACAACCGCGGGCCGGACGATCAGGGCACCTGGAGCCACTGCTGCGGTGTCAGCGGTGCGCACCTGGCGTTCGGCCATACCCGCCTGAGCATCCTGGATGTCACGGCGCGCGGCCATCAGCCTTTTGTCACCGCTGACCGCAGCGGCGTGCTCACCTACAACGGCGAGGTCTATAACTACCGGGAACTGCGCGCAGAACTGCAGGCGGAAGGGGTCGAATTTCACACCGGCACCGATACCGAGGTGGTACTGCAGGCACTGCATAACTGGGGCGTACAGACGGCGGTACCCCGTTTCAACGGCATGTTTGCACTGGCTTACGCGGATCTGCGCGACGGCAGTGTCTGGCTGGCGCGGGACCGGCTGGGCATCAAACCGCTGTTTATTGCGGCTACCCGGGCGGGCGGGCTGGCTTTTGCTTCGGAACAGAAAGCGCTGCTGGCGCACCCGGGGGTGTGTGCTGACATCGACATGCACGCCACCCTTTCCCTGTTGCTGTACGAGCGCTTCGATGGCAGCGAAACACCGTACAAATCCTCACGTCTGTTTCTACCCGGACGGATCCTTGAACTCCGCCACGGCCGTCAGCATTGGCATACTTATTTTGACCTGCAGCGGGACCTGGACCTGGACGCCATTACGGATCAACAGCGCAGTCTGCAGGGCAGCGTCAGCGCATTTGAGCAGCAGCTAACGGCTAGCGTGGAGCAGCACCTGGTCAGCGATGCGCCGCTGGCCGCCATGTGCAGCGGCGGCATGGACTCCGGGTTGGTTACGGCCATGGCCGCGCGCCGCCACCCCAACCTGGTGGCCTACGTGGCAGACATGCAGGGCATGGGCGGGGAAGAGCGGCGCCGGGCCGGGCTGATTGCGGAGCATGTCGGCGCTGAGCTGCGGCCGGTGGACATCAGCGGCGACACATTCCTGCGCGCGCTGCCCGACGCCATTGCCGCAAACGATCAACCGCTGTTTTTTGCCCAGGACGTGGCCGCCATGTTGATTGCGCAACAGATGCGGGCGGACGGCTTTAAAGTGTTGCTGACCGGTGACGGCGCAGACGAACTTTTCGGCGGCTATACCTGGCACGCGGACGCCTACTACCGCTGGTCGCGGCTGGCCTGGCGCGCCCGCTGGATTCCGGATAACGCGTTCACCCGCCGGCTGGGCCGGCGCGTGCCCGCCCTGGCGCCGGTAAATCTGGACCATGAGATGGCCGGCTTTGCGCTGCATACCCAGGCTTTTGACTATGTGGCAACACCCCTGAATACCGCCGTGGTGGCGGGTATGGGCCGTACCCTGCGCCAGCGCCGTCTGTTTGCGCAACTGCAGGCACTTGCTCCCGCCCAGCGGGCTTTCCTGAGCAAAAATTTTGAAGATGTTTACGTGCACATGCGCGAATGTCTGAACGCGCTGGACAAAATGACCATGCGTTACAGCATCGAAGCGCGGGTGCCGTTTCTGGAAAACCATCTGATGACGCTGGGCTTCGGCCTGCCTGTGGACCACAAATTCCACCGCGGCCAGCGCAAGGTCCTGATCAACAGGGTGGCGGCGCGCTGGTTACCGAAGGATGTGTTGAATCTGCCGAAGATCGGATTTAACGCCCCCGCGGAAATGTGGCGCGGCGCGGTGGGCTTCCTCGATCACGGGCATGTGGCTGAGCTGTTGAAATGGCCGTCGGGCTGTCAGCAAGATATTTATCAGCTTTTGAACCGCAAGCCGTACTTCATGTTCCGCCTGCTGGGCTGCGAACTGTGGCTGCGCATGCGGCTGGATGGAGACAGCGCCGCAGACCTGGGTGAAGCGTTGTTATCAACATCAGTGTAAATAAGTAGCCCGGCGCGTTAATATCAGCCGGCGACCACCGGAGTCTGGCTATGCCCCAATTAAAATTCAGCCGCGATGAGCTACTGCAACACCATGACTTCGCCGCCCCGCACGTGGCCAACGGCCAGCGTCTGCACGGCGGCTTCGACGCGCACGGCAGCTACGTGCCGCCGCGGGCGGACACCCGGGTCAAGGCCATCGACGCCTGGACCGCTGCCTTGCGCCAGCGCGGCGGTGACCTGTTTGATGCAGACAGTAGCCTGCTCACCGGGGTACAACTTCCGACAGTTGCGCAACAGCAGTACCTGCTGCGGCACGGGGTCAGCAAGCCGTTCTACAACAGCCTTACCATCACCGGCAAAATAGAAGGCCGCGGACGCCTGCTGGCGGATATGGATTTTCCGGATCTGCAGGACATTATTGTTGAAGACATCTCCGGCATGGCGCTGGGCCATCTGAACGGCGGCCTGTTGTGGGCCCACGGTATCGACGAGGGCGGTGAGCCGGATAAAGGCATCGGCGGCCACGATGTCATGTGGTTTGTTGCCCGCGACCTGGTGTTTGATGCCGGCAGCCATCCGGACGTGGAACCGCCGGAAAATATCGCACGGCCGGAGAGCGGCCGCTACATTGCCGAGATCGCGCCGCAATACGAAGGCCTGCTGAGCCTGTTGATGAACCTGTTAATCATCGAATTCCGCGCTGAAATAGGTTTTGCCAATACCCAGGCCGTGCTGCGCACCGAAGATCTGTTCAGCAGCCGGCGGGACCGCGCTGAACAGGCCGCGGAAATGGTCGGCCGCATCCGCACCGACGAAGAAATCCACGTCCTGTCACTGCGCCTGTATCTCGGCGAACTGCGCGAGCTGAACCTGAAAACCCTGGACGGCGGCACCTTAAGCGGAGCGGTAGTCATCGATCGTTTCTGGCAGGGGCTGGTGCACTGGGCAACCGCGGAGCAGCCGCTGCTGGCGGCTCAAGCCCAGCGTGAAGTCATTGCCGGACACATTGCTGAACACCCGGACAGTGATGCCATCCTGCGCGGTTTTGACGCCCTCAGCGACCCGCAGCTGCGCCCCGCCGCGGCGGGATAATCCCGGCGCAAAGCCTTGCGGTTCACCCAGCACCGGGATATCCGCTTATACTGGGCGCATGACGTACTGTTTAGCGATAAAAATAAACGAAGGGCTGGTGTTCTGTTCAGATTCCCGAACCAACGCCGGACCCGACCAGGTTTCCACCTTCAGTAAAAGCCATCAGTTTTCCATCCCCGGCGAGCGGCATATTGTGCTGCTGAGCGCCGGCAACCTGGCCACCACTCAGGCGGTGGTGGAAGAAATCCACCGCGACCTGCGCGAAGACGCGGAGTGCACCATTAACAAGCCCGACTATCTGGTGGACATCGCTGACTACGTCGGGCGCATCAACCGGGACATGCAGCACAAATACGCGCCCGAGGGTGAAGAGGCGGGTTTTAACGCGGAAGCCACCTTCATTCTGGGCGGGCAGGTGCGCCACGAAGACCCGGAGCTGTATCTGATTTACCCGGAAGGTAACCACATCCGCTCTTCCACCCAGCATCCTTTTTTGCAGATTGGTGAAACCAAGTACGGCAAGCCGATTCTGGACCGCATCATCGAACCCGCCACCACCATGGAAACCGCCATGCGTTGCGCGCTGGTGTCCATGGACTCCACCCTGCGCAGCAACGCCACCGTGGGGCCACCCATCGAACTGATTTTTCTCCGCCGCGACGCGCTGAACAAAACCCAGATTCACTACCAGTTTGAGCAGGACAGCGCCTACCTGATTGAACTGCGCGAAGCCTGGAATGAAGCGGTGGTGAGTGCGTTCAAGTCGCTGCCGAGCCTGAACCTGTTTGACCAGGGGGATCAGGCCTAGCTGCCCGACCACCCGCCGGCGCAGCGGATTGCACAATGTACTGCACCATGCTGTCCACATAGGTCAGCTTGGCGGCCACGGCATCATTCAGCACAAACGGGTAAGCGTCCCGGTGGCCGATGCTGCGGTTTAACTCGTTCAGGGTAATGCTCAGCCTGCGCCAGGTGGCAATGCGTTCCGCAATTCCGGCAACGGTTACGCTGGCCGGCAACACGCCGTGGCTGACCGCGGTTTCCAGCACATCAGTAATGTGCAGATAATGCCCCCAGGTCTCCGCCCAGTCCTCCAGCGGATGGGCACTGGCATAAGCGCTGATAAAGCGGGCTTGCCAGTCACTGCCGGCGCCCCTGGCGTAGTAGGTGTCCAACGCGTTGCGGTAATCCAGACTGCGGTCGCCGAACAAGGCGGTAAACGACGTTTCCTGATGCGGCAGCACAAAGTCCAGATAATAGTGCCCGGATTCATGGCGCAGGTGCCCCAGCAACGTGCGGTAGCGTTCGTTAACCGCAACCCGCTCCGACTCCCGCGCCACGTCGTCCGCCTCGGCAACATTGACGGTGATCACGCCGTGCAGATAGCCGGTGTTACGCACCTGGGCGGCGAAGTCGGGGTTGGTGCGGCCGTCCTCAACAAAGTCGAATAACAGGCCGGGAAACGCCCCGGCACGCAGCGGCAGGCCCAGCGCCAGCAGCGTATACAACAACCGCCGTTTGGCCAGTTCCAGCTTGTCCCAGCGCAGCTTGTTCTGCGGGTAAGATAGGTTGGGGACCACGCGGTTGAAACCGCAGGCGTAACACAGGCCCGGCCCGTCAGCCAGCGGGCGCAGCCAGTTGCAGTTCTGATACAGCACGGCATTGTCGCAAAGGAAATACCCATCGCCGCCCGGGCTGACATAGTAACCGTCTTCCGGCTGCAGCTGGACCATTTCCAGGCGTTGGCTGTCCACCCCCACCACGGAACCGCAATACAGACACTGCTGCGAATCAAAAAAAAGCTGGTGCCCGCAGGTGCAGGTAAAACGTTTCATTTAAGCGGTATGAAACCAGGTTTCGCTGATGGCATCGTGCAACTCGGCAATACTGTGCTGCAGGCTGTCAATGTAGGCGCGCAATTCCTGCAGGCTGTAATCATCAGCGTCAAAACCGGCAAGGGTTTTTGCCACCCTGCGGATGTCCCGCAGCAGGCCGCCGGGCCCGCGCAGCAGACCCACCACCTCTTCCATCTGATTGACACAATACAGCAGCGAACGCGGGAACTGCTGGTCGCGCAGGATGAAATTGAACACCTGTTCCGCCTCCAGGGTAGGCCCCACCTTGCGGCGGTAGGCGCTGGTGGCGGACAGCGACCGCAACAGGTTACCCCACAGGGTAGGCACCTGGGTCAGCCGCCCGGCGCCGCGCTCGGTGATGATGGCGTCTCCCACGTCCACTATACGGCTGGTCATGTCAGCGCGTTCAACCAGCTGTCCGAGTTGCAGGAACCACAGGGGCTGGTCGCGCAGCACGGTGGTGGCAATCAGGCCGTTGATCTGCTGGGTGCGGGCGATCACTTCGGTGAGGACTTCAAAACGGCGCTGCCGGGCCACCGCCTGGCGTGCTTCAGCCGCCACATACAGGGACAGTTCATTTACCAGCTCCCAGGCCTGGGCCGGCAGCACGTCGCGGGTGGTGCGCACGTTTTCCCGCGCGGAATGAATCGAGAAAGAGATTGAGCTGGGATTGTCGCGATTAACCAGCAGATATTTGACCACGTTGCGCTCGGTCCAGTTTTTGTAACGCTGACGGAAACTGTCTTCCGCATCGACAATATCAATCAGTACATGCCATTCCGGCGCAACGCCAATGGGGATATCGAGTATAAGGTGCGTGTAGGCATTTACCAGCCGGGCGGTATCCTCCGCGCGTTCCAGGTAACGTGCGGTCCAATACAGACGCTCGGCAACCCGGGACAACATCTATTCGACGATCCAGGTATCTTTGCTGCCGCCGCCCTGGGACGAGTTGACCACCAGGGAACCTTCCTTCAGGGCCACCCTGGTCAAACCGCCGGCGGTCACCCAGTTGTCCCGGCCCTGCAGCACAAAAGGCCGCAGGTCCAGATGCCGGGGGCCGATGCTGTCGTCGCAGATGGTGGGGGCGGTGGACAGGCTGAGGGTCGGTTGGGCGATGTACTTATGCGGGTGTTTCCTGATCAGCTTGCGGTAACGCGCATGCTGCGCCGCGCTGGCCTGGGGCCCGACCATGATGCCGTAGCCGCCGGATTCGTCCGTCGGCTTCACCACCAGGGACGGCAGGTTGTCCAGCACATACTCCCGCTGCTGCCGGTCGGAACACAGATAGGTTTGCACGTTCTTGATCAGCGGCTCCTCCTGCAGATAAAAGCGGATCATGTCCGGCACGTAAGCGTACACCGCCTTGTTATCCGCAACCCCCGCGCCCGGCGCATTGGCAATCACCACCTGACCGCTCTTCCAGGCCCGCATCAGGCCGGGCACCCCCAGCATGGAATCCTTGCGGAACACTTCCGGGTCGAGAAAGTCCTCATCCACCCGGCGGTAGACCACGTCGACCTTGCGCGACCCGTCAACAGTGCGCATAAAGACCTCATTGTCGTCGCTGACAAACAAGTCACCGCCTTCCACCAGCTCAGCCCCCATACCCTGGGCCAGGAACGCATGCTCAAAATAGGCTGAGTTGTAGATACCCGGCGTCAGCACTACCACACAGGGGCGCGCGCTGCGGCTGCGCGCCACTGAAGCCAGGGTTTTGTAGAGCATCGCCGGATAGTCGTCCACCGGCAGGATACTGTAGTCGCGGAACAGTTCCGGCAGCACCCGCTTGGTAATCTGCCTGTTCTCCAGCATATACGACACCCCCGAGGGAATGCGCAGATTATCCTCCAGCACGTAGAACTCACCGTCCCCGCCCCTGACCAGATCCGTGCCGCAGACATGTGCCCAGGTTTCGTGACTGGGCCGTACCCCTTCACACTCCTTGCGGTAACCGCTGCTGCCTGTGATCAGGCGCCCGGGCACAATCCCTGCGGCAAATATCTTCTGGCTGTTGTAAGTATCGTGGATGAATTTGTTCAGCGCGCGCATGCGCTGGGTGAGGCCGGCGCTGACCCGCGCCCACTCCGCCGCCGGCAGCACCCTGGGAATGATGTCAAACGGCCACGCCCGGTCGATGTTGCCGGCCTGGGAATAGACGGTAAACGAGATGCCCATTTCGCGGATGGACAGCTCCGCCGCCGCCCGGCGGGTGTTCAACTCTTCGTCACTGAAACGGCGCAGGCGGCTGAACAGTTTGCGCGCCGCGCGCCGCGGGCGCCCGTTGGCCGTGAACAATTCATCATAGACGTTATCCGGGACTGCGTAGTTGTTCCACTTGCCGGAATTTTCCTGCCCTTTGCTCAAAACCTGTCCATTCTACCGCTGCTTGACCCGCCACACTTTGCGGCGCTGACTGTGGTTCGTCAAGCACCTGCCCGCCGCTGCCGGGCCTGCCGTCCGTGCACCAAACTCCGCGCACCAAACAAGTGCCCGGCAACATGGCGCGCACCGCTTTTGTGCACCCGTTTTGGAAGCCGGGTTGCCGCGCCCGATGGCAGGGCACATGTCCGTGCCCGGCTTCTGGCCCGCAAATTGCAGCCCTCCGTAGTGTGAACAAGCAAGATCCAAACTGGCTGATCGTGACCGACCTCGACGGAACTCTGCTGGACGACAGCTACCCGGCTGAAGAAGCCGCCCGCTCCATCGACCGGGTGCGGGATACCCGTGCCGGGGTGGAGGTGGTGCTGGCCTCCAGCAAAACGCTGCCGGAGATGGCCCAGTTGGCGAGGCACAGCCGTATTGCACCGTTGCTGATCTTTGAAAACGGCGGCGGTGTCGCCTGGCCTGAAGGTGCATTTGTGCGCAGCGGCAAA
>JANQOA010000326.1 GCA_028279305.1 Pseudomonadales bacterium | reverse complement strand
CGCGGATGCCAGCGACCCGGCTGAAATTGTCGCCGCGGAAGATTACCGCACCGACAGCACCGAGCGGCTCAGTGCCGGCGTAGCAGACCTGGACGAGCGCAGCCGGGAGATTATCCAGCGCCGCTGGCTGGTGGACGACAAAGCCACGCTGCAGGAACTGGCTGATGAATTCGGCGTCTCCGCTGAGCGCATCCGGCAGCTCGAAAAGAACGCCATGAAAAAACTCAAAAAGGCGGTTGCCGCCTGACGGCAGTTCGCGGCATGTTGCTGGCCGGCGTCCTGCTGGCCGGCACGGCGGTCATCCTGGGGGCCTGGGGCGCCCACGGCCTGGCCGCAGTGGTAGACAACAATCCAGCTAAACTCGATACCTGGGATACAGCGGTGCTGTATCAGTTTATGCATGCACTGGCATTGCTGTTTGCCGGCCTGTGGTCCCAGGCGCAACCGTCACCCTGGCCGTTGCGGGCCGGGGTCTGCATGGGCGCCGGGGTGCTGTTGTTCAGCGGCAGCCTGTATCTGCTGGTCTTGGACGGGCCCGGCTGGCTGGGTCCGGTGACACCCCTGGGCGGCCTGTTTATGATTGCGGGCTGGATGTGCGCAGCGGTTGGGGTGATTACAGCAAAAGGTGGACACGGATAACACGCCGGCCGACGGCCCGCAACATACCTATATTCGCCGCCGCGGACGCATGACCAGGGCCCAGGCCCGGGCTCTGCGCGAAGCAGCGCCGCTTTACCTGCGCCGTGCCGAACAGCTGCAGTTTGCGGACCGCACCCCGGTCGGGGTGGAAATCGGTTTTGGCATGGGTGAGAGCCTGTTCGACTGGGCTCAGGCGGAACCCGGCTGGATGCTGCTGGGTATCGAGCTTTATCAGCCCGGCATCGGCGCGCTCAGCGAGCGGCTGCGGCAACACAACATCAGCAATGTCAGCATCATTGAAGAACCGGCCCAGCAGGTCATGCAGAAACTGCCTGCGGCCGGCGTCCAGCAGGTGCGGATTTATTTTCCGGATCCCTGGCCCAAAAAACGCCACTTCAAGCGCCGTCTGATCCAACCGGCGTTTGTTGCCGCGCTGGCGCGGGTACTCAAGGACGGTGGCGAAGTACACGCGGCCACAGACTGGGCGCCCTATGCGGAGTGGATGCGCGAGTGTTTTGCCGGGCATGCAGCGTTTGACTTTGAATTAGATCTGGTACGGCAACCGCTTGATTCAGCAGCCGGCGCCGTGCCGGAGGCTGTGCCGCCGCAGCGGTCTCCGCAGCCGGCGCAATGGGCCCGCCGGCAGACCAAGTTTGAGCGGCGCGGTGAGCGCCTGGGCAACCCTATCTGTGACCTGGTGCTGGTGCGGCGGCCGCGCTGACCTCAGACAAATTCGCTGACCACCGAATTCAGGTAACGGTAACCCAGAGGGGTGGTGGCGCAGCGGTCGCTGCGTACCAGGCCGCGCCTGGCCAGCGGCTGCCAGAGCGGTTGCAGTTCCCGCCAGGCGAGGCCGGTACGCGGCGCCAGCAGATCCTGCGCCACTCCTTCCTTGATGCGCAAAGCGTTCAACATAAATTCAGCCGCCAGATTTTCCCGCGGCACCGGGGTAAGCCGGGTAACCGCTGGCTGGCGGGTATACACTCTTGGCTGGTGGGCTTTTTCCGTGCGCATGATCCGCAGCTTGCCTTCCGCCTGCAAGGTGTACTTGCCGTGTGCTCCGGCGCCCAGCCCCACGTAGTCGCCGAACCGCCAGTAGTTCAGGTTGTGCCGGCACTCCCTGCCGGTTCTGGCAAACGCTGATACCTCATAACGCTGAAATCCCGCTGCCTCCAACAGTTGTAATCCATGGCGCTCGATCTGCTCCAGGGTATCCTCCACCGGCAGCAGCGGCACGCGCCGGGCAAACTCGGTTTTGGGCTCGATGGTTAACTGGTACCAGGAAACGTGCTCCGGCTGCAGCTGGACGGCCGCTTCCAGGTCTGCCAGCGCCTCGGCCACACTCTGTTGCGGCAGCCCCCACATCAGATCCAGGTTAATGTTGCTGAAGCCCGCGGCGCGGGCGCGGGCAAAAGCGGTGGCCGTGTCCCGGGCGTGGTGTATGCGCCCCAACTGCTGCAGATGTGTGTTGCTGAAACTCTGGGCGCCTATCGACAGCCGGTTGATGCCGGCCTGCAGATAGTCAGCCAGGCTGTGGTACTCAATGGTACCCGGGTTTGCTTCCATGGTGATTTCGGCGTCAGGCGCCAGCGGCAGCAGCTCAAGTAAAGTGGCAAACAGGCGGGGGGGCGCCAGGCTGGGCGTGCCGCCGCCAAAAAACACGCTGGCAAAAACCGGTGCCTGCATCTGCGCGACAAGTTCCTCAAGCTGGGCTTGCCAATCCCGCAGCAATGCCTGCAGGTACTCGTCAAAGTCCGCACCCTGACCGCTGCGGGACGTCACCGGGTGGCTGTTGAAGTCGCAGTAAGGGCACTTGCGTACACACCAGGGCAGGTGCACGTACAGCCCGGGTGTATCAAGCACGGCCGGCCAATTCGGCAAGCAGCCGGCGGGTTGCCTGGCCGCGGTGACTGATGCTGTTTTTTCTTGCTGCGGGCAGTTCCGCCGCGGTGTGCTGCAAACCGTCCGCGAGAAACAGCGGGTCGTAGCCAAAGCCGTTGTTACCTCTGGGGTGTTGCAGAATTGAGCCGTGCCAGGCTGCGGTAGCCACAGTTGGGGTAGGGTCGTCTGCATGCAGAAGCATGACCATGGCGCAATAGAAATAAGCGGCGCGGTCTGCCTGCCCCTGCAACCGTTGCAACAGCTTTTTGTTGTTGGCGGCATCGTCCCCGTGCTCGCCCGCATAACGGGCTGAATAGATACCGGGAGCGCCGTTCAGCGCCGGCACCACCAGGCCGCTGTCGTCTGCAATAGCCGGCAGACCGGTGGCCGCTGCTACCGCCCGCGCCTTGATCAGGGCGTTTTCCACAAACGTCAGCCCGTCCTCTGCCGGACTCGGCACGTCATGTTCAGCCTGGCTTTCCAGCGACAGGTTGACGCCGGCCAGCAGGGTACGCAGTTCCTGCAGTTTGCCTTCGTTGCGGCTTGCCAGCACCACCCGCATCATTCTTCAAAGTAAAGTTGCTGGCGGAATTCGATCTCGCCGCTGCTGCCGTCCGGCAGCAGCAGCCGCAGGTTGAGCCGGTGGTTTTCTTCATCGGTGTGCCGCAGCAGCGCCAGATAGTATATGGCCGGGCCCTCTTTCACCTCTTTGAACTGCAGGGTCTGCGGCTGGCCCAGCAGGTTGGTTGAAGTGCCGGTAACGGTGGCCGGTGCCGGCGTGCCTTGCTCATCAAGTACCGAAACATTTACCAGCGCGCGGTTTTTGCCGCGCAGCAGGCCGTATTTACGGGCAACGTCCGCCTGCAGGAAGGTGGTCGGCACCACTATATAGTGCACCTGATAAGCGCCAAGCTGCTTGAACTGTTCAGCGTTAGCGGTACCCGGCAGCCAGAACGCCGCTAGCAAACCCGCACACAGGTACCGGGCGAGGAGGCTGGCGGGCATGACGTCAGGCCGCCCCACGGCGGCCCAGCCGGTAAAAGGCGATGGGGCCCAGCAGGTTCGGCAGCCAATCCGCAAAAGGCCGTTCGCTGTAGCGCTGATCGACCACCCGCCGTTCGATGATGCGCAGAGACAGATCCGCGCATAGCTGTTCGAAGTCTTTAAATGTGCACAGGTGGATATTCGGCGTGTTAAACCAACTGTGGGGGATGTGACTGGACACCGGCATGCGGCCCAGGGTGGCCAGCTGCATGCGGCAGCGCCAGTGACCAAAATTGGGAAAGGTGACAATACACTCTTCGCCGATGCGCAGCATTTCCTGCAGCAGGTGGTCCGGCGCTCTGACGGACTGCAGGGTTTCGGTCATCACAACCATATCAAAACTGTTACTTTCAAAGTTGTCCAGACCCTCGTCCAAGTCCTGTTCAATGACGTTGACACCCTTTTGCAGGCAGGTCCTGATGTTGGCGGCGTCGACGTCCAGCCCGTAACCGTTAACCTGCTTTTGTGTCTGCAGATGGGCCAGCAGATCACCCTCGCCGCAGCCCAGGTCCAATACCCGGGCCTCGGGCAGGATGAGATCAGCAATCACCGCCAGATCGGGTCTCAGCGGCATTGGGCGTTCACCTCCTCCGCCACCCGGTCCAGATAAGCGCGCAACACCCCCAGGTAACGCTCTATGGGTAACAGGAAAGAATCGTGGCCGTGGTCCGACCTGATCACCGCGGATGCAACGTTTTTGCCGGCGGCAATCAACGCATCAACAATTTCTTTTGAGCGCTCCACGGAAAAGCGCCAATCGCTGGTGAAAGAGACAACCAGAAATTTGGCCCGGGCATCAGCCACCGCCCGCACCAGGCTGTCCTGCGCGTCACGGGCCGGATCAAAATAGTCCAACGCCTTGGTCATCAGCATATAAGTGTTGGCATCAAAGCTGCGGGAGAACACCCGGCCCTGATGATGCAGGTAGCTTTCAACCTGAAACTCAACGTCCGCGCCGCGGCCCAGATCACCGGACTTCAGTTCGCGGCCGAATTTTTCCCGCATGCCGTCGTCGGAAAGATAGGTGACATGGCCGATCATGCGCGCCAGCATCAGGCCCTTGTCGGGGTTGCTGTTTTCCGCTTCGTAGCGGCCGGCAAAAAAATTCGGATCCGAAGCGATGGCCTGGCGGGCAATTTCGTTAAACGCGATATTCTGTGCGGACAGTTTTGCCGCGCAGGCGATCAGCACCGCGCAGTGGGTACGTTCGGGGTGGTCGATGCTCCATTGCAGGGCCTGCATGCCGCCCAGACTGCCGCCGATGATGGCGGCAAATTTGCGGATGCCCAGGGCGTCAGCCAGGTGAGTCTGGCTGGTCACCCAGTCCTTGACCACCACATTGGGGAAGTCGGGCCCGTATGGGCGGCTGGTGGCGGGGTTGATGCTGCGCGGGCCGGTGCTGCCGTGACAGCCGCCCAGGTTGTTGAGACTGATGACAAAAAATTTATTCGTGTCGATGGGCTTGCCAGGACCGATGCAGGTATCCCACCAGCCGGGTTTGGTTTCATCCTCACTGTGAAAACCGGCGGCATGGTGGTGGCCGGACAGGGCATGGCAGATCAACACGGCGTTGCTTTTTGCCTCGTTCAAGCGGCCGTAGGTTTCGTAAACCAATTCATATTCAGGCAGCTCCACGCCGCACTGCAGGGGCAGGGCGCGGGGGTGTTGATACACCTGGGGTTCAACAATACCGACCGAGTCGGCTTGGCTGGACGGATGGGCCATCAGCGTGGTCAGGCTCCTTAAATCATTCTGGGTATCAACTGGCTGATAATGTTCTCAACCAGAAAAATCACCAGTATCAGCACCATCGGCGACAAGTCCAGGGGTCCAAAACTCGGCATGACGCGGCGGATCGGGCCCAGCAGCGGTTCCAGCAGTTGCTGCAGCAACTGCAGGGCTGGGTGCACGGTACCCTGCACCAGGAAGCTGGCAATGATGACAATGAACAGCGTGTACTTGTAAAACTGGGTCAGCACCAGCAGCATCTTGACCAGCCCCATCCACAGCACCGTTAACACCGGCGCCGCCAGCTGTCCGGTGGTGATCGCAACCACGGCAAAAATGCTGCCCACGGCAAGCAGCCAGGCGACAAATATGGAGGCAAAATCCAGATTGCCAAACGGCCGCAGAATCTGGCGTAAGGGTTTGCACAGCGGGTCGGTGCCTTTCACCACCACCTGGCTGATGGGGTTGAAGCGGTCTGCCTGGCTGGCCTGCAGCAGGAAACGCACCAGGAACAACATGCAGGCCAGATGGAAAACAAACTCTACGATCAGGTTAATTGAACTCACCATACTAGCGGCCAAACTCCTCGGATAATTGTGCCGCGCGCTGTTCAGCAGCGTTCAGCGCGGCGTCAACGATGCGGTTGAAATTCTGCTTGTTCAACACTTCCAGCGCGGCGGCGGTGGTACCCCCGGGGGAAGTGACATTGGCGCGCAGAGTGGCCGGCGGCTGCTTGCTGTCGCGGGCCATCAAAGCGGCGCCATAAGCCGTCTGCAGGGTGAGCCGGGTGGCGGTGTCGCGGCTCAGACCGAGCCCGGTACCCGCTTCCACCATGGCTTCCATGAGCAGAAAAAAGTAC
Source organism: Pseudomonadales bacterium (assembly GCA_028279305.1). Lineage (GTDB taxonomy): Bacteria > Pseudomonadota > Gammaproteobacteria > Pseudomonadales > Azotimanducaceae > UBA4421. The sequence continues at coordinate 23,966 of JANQOA010000326.1, read as the reverse complement.
GCCGGACCGCTGCCGGAAACGGCGGTCACCGCGTCCAGTTCATGCTCCGCTGCCACCCACACCGTGTCGCCGGCGGCCGCCAGCAGCTTTTCCGCGGTCTGCCGCTGGCCGGGACTGCAGGCGGGGTTGGCAAACAGGCCGGTTATGCCGGCACCCAGCAGGGCCGGAGTGTTGGGCATGCAGCGCACCAGCGGCTGGTCTTCCGCAGTCCAGCGGCGCAGGCTGTGCAGATTAATTCCCGCGGCAATTGAAATCAGCAATTGCCCGCTGCGCAGCTGCAGGGACTGCACAACTTCAGCCGCCAGCTGCGGTTTCACCGCCAGCACAACAACATCAGCCCGGGCGGCTGCGTCCTGATTCTGCTCGTAGGTGTTCACCTTTGCCGCCGCCATGGCTTGCCGTTGTTCAGCAACAGGGTCAGCCACATGCACCTGTCCCGGCGGCACACCGTCTGCCAGCAGCCCGCGTATCAACGCGGTGGCCATGTTGCCGGCGCCGATAAAAGCCAACGCGCCGAGGTTCGAGGCATCAGTCAAAATTCTCTCCTTCAGGTACGCGGGCCAAACAGGGCGGTACCAATTCTTATCTGTGTGGCGCCCGCCGCCACCGCTGCGTCCAGATCTGCGGTCATGCCCATGGACAGGGTGTCCCAGCCGCCGGCGCCGCCGCACAGGCGGGTTACCGTGGGCCTCAGATCAGCCGCCAATTGTGCCATGGAACGATAGCCTACCCCAGCGCTGTCCGGCGCGGCGAGGATGGTCATGAGGCCGCGGGGCTGCAGGTTCGGCAGCTTGCATACCGCTTGCAGCAGCGTATCCGCCTGCTCCGGGCTGATGCCGCCTTTGTTGGGGTCAGCGTCGATATTGACCTGCAACAGCACGTTGAGGCGTTTGCCCGGCGGGCACTGGTCGTTCAAGCGCTGGGCGATTTTCGGCCGGTCGACGGTATGCACCCAGTCGAAATGTTCAGCGATCTGCCTTGTTTTGTTGCTCTGGATGCGGCCGATAAAGTGCCAGACCGCCTGCTGCAGGTCGCGGGTACTGTTGATTTTCTCGATGGCCTCAGCAAGGTAGTTTTCCCCAAAGTGACGCAGGCCCAGTTCATAAGCCAGGCGCACATCGCCGGCCGGCTTGGTCTTGGAAACCCCAATCAGCAGGACATCCCGGGGGCTGCGGCCGGAAGATGCGCAGGCCGCCTCGATACGCTGGTTAATGGCAGCTAAATTGCTTTCTAGTTTGTTCACGGTGGTTTTGTGCTGATCTTAAGGGCAATAACTTGACGGCAAATGCGGGTGGGGTCATGTCCCAGAGTTGTTGTTAACACAGTCTCATAATCAAAAACTCGAACTTCCCAGCGTTGAAGATGCGGGTATAAGCCGTGGTGCGGTGTGCATGAAGGGCATAATATAACCGTTCTTAGCGAATGGTCATGCGCTGGCTGCCTTTGCGTTTAAGAAACGAACTCAGGTAAGAAAGAAAAGGATCGCTTCATGGACATTACCGAACTGCTTGCCTTCAGCGCCAAACAGGGCGCGTCAGACCTGCACCTGTCCGCCGGTTTACCACCGATGATTCGGGTGGACGGCGACGTGCGCCGAATCAACCTGCCGCCGTTGGAGCACCAGGAAGTGCACGGGTTGATTTACGAAATCATGAATGACAAGCAGCGCAAGGACTTTGAAGAATTTCTGGAAACCGACTTTTCTTTTGAAGTGCCGGGTGTGGCCCGTTTCAGGGTTAATGCTTTTAATCAGAACCGCGGCGCCGGGGCCGTGTTCCGGACCATTCCGTCCAAGGTACTCACGATGGACGATCTGGATCTGGGCCAGGTGTTTAAAGATGTATCCATGGTGCCGCGCGGCCTGGTGCTGGTGACCGGGCCCACCGGTTCCGGCAAAAGTACCACGCTGGCGGCCATGGTCGACTACATCAACGACAACCGCTACGACCACATTCTGACCATCGAAGACCCCATCGAATTTGTCCACGAATCAAAAAAATGCCTGGTCAACCAGCGCGAGGTGCACCGCGACACCCATGGCTTCAATGAAGCGCTGCGCTCCGCCCTGCGGGAAGACCCGGACATTATTCTGGTCGGCGAATTGCGCGACCTGGAAACGATCCGTCTGGCGTTGACCGCGGCCGAAACCGGTCACCTGGTATTCGGCACTCTGCACACCACCAGTGCGGCCAAAACCATCGACCGCATCATCGACGTATTCCCGGCGGAAGAAAAAGACATGGTGCGCTCCATGCTGTCGGAATCCCTGCAGGCGGTGATTTCCCAGACCTTGCTGAAAAAAGTTAACGGCGGCCGGGTGGCCGCCCACGAAATTATGATCGGCACCCCGGCAATCCGTAATCTGGTGCGCGAAGATAAGGTGGCGCAGATGTATTCCGCTATTCAAACCGGCGCCGCGGTGGGCATGCAGACCCTGGACCAGTGTTTGCAGGATCTGGTGGCGAAGAGGATGATCGGCAGGGATACCGCCAAAGAGAAAGCCAAGGTACCGGAAAACTTCTAGAGACTGTTATGGAATTCGACAAACTACTGAAACTGATGGTGGAGAAGGGCGCTTCAGACCTCTTCATCACTGCGGGCAAGCCGCCCATGGTTAAGGTAAACGGCAAACTTTATGCCGCCGGCAAGTCAGCGTTGTCGCCGGAGCAGGCCAAAGAGCTCGTTTACGGCGTCATGAATCCGGATCAGCAGGCGGTATTCGACAAGGAACACGAATGCAACTTTGCGATCAACACGCGGGGTCTGGGCCGTTTCCGGGTCAGCTCTTTTTTCCAGCGCAACCTGGTGGGCATGGTGCTGCGCCGTATCGAAGTTAACATTCCCCGTTGTGCGGATCTGGGTCTGCCCGCCACCATTGAAGAGCTGGCCATGACCAAACGCGGCCTGATCGTATTTGTCGGCGCCACCGGCACAGGTAAATCCACTTCGCTGGCGTCGATGATCGGCCACCGCAATGAAAACTCCAGCGGCCATATCATCAGCATTGAGGACCCTATCGAATTTATCCACCAGCACAAAGGCTGCATCATCACCCAGCGGGAAGTTGGTGTGGATACGGATTCGTTTGAGGTGGCGCTGAAAAACACCCTGCGACAGGCGCCCGACGTCATTATGATTGGTGAGGTGCGCAGCCGCGAAACCATGGAACACGCCATTGCTTTTGCTGAAACCGGTCATTTGTGCCTGTGCACGCTGCACGCCAATAACGCAAACCAGGCGCTGGACCGCATCATTCATTTCTTCCCGACAGACCGGCACAGCCAGATCTGGATGGACCTGTCGCTGAACCTCAAAGCCATGGTGGCGCAGCAGTTGATCACCACTATAGACGGCCAGGGCCGGCGCGCCGCGGTGGAAATTCTCATCAACACGCCGCTGATGGCGGACCACATCCGCAAGGGTGAGGTGCACCTGCTGAAGGAGTTGATGACAAAGTCCACCGAACACGGCATGCAGACCTTCGACCAGGCGTTGTACAAGCTCTATGCTGAAGGTGAAATCAGTTATGACGCAGCGATTGCCAGCGCTGATTCGCCCAACGATTTACGTTTGATGATCAAACTCGGCACGGATGCTAAATCCAATCCGATGGAAGGCATGGATCATCTGTCCATCGAGTCGGACGACGACGGCGCGGCAATCAACTTCCGTTAGGGTTTTCCGCCAGCCAGCTTTCCGCAATCAGGCAAGCGGCCAGCTCGTGACCGGTGGCCGCTTTACCGCTCTCCCGGGCCCAGGCCAGTTGTGCCTGCGCCTCCCGGCTGGTCAGGCGTTCGTCGTGCAGATGTACAGTTACGCCGCTGCGTTTTTCTAAAGCCCGGGCAAAAGCTTCAGCGTTGGCCGCCATCTCGGAATGGCTGCCGTCCATGTTCAGCGGCAGGCCGACAATCAGCGCAGCGGGTTGGTGTTGAGCGATAATCTGTTGCACCGCCGGCCACGCGGGTTTGCCGTTGCTGGCGGGCAGGGTGGCCACCCCGCGCGCGCTGCGGGTGACCGGTTGGGCAACGGCAACGCCGATGTGCGCCAGGCCGAAGTCAAAAGCGAGCAGGTAGCCGCTCATGGCGCGGGTCAGGCGTGTCCGGGCCTGGCGATGAGCCTCAGGTCGACCCCCATGGAAGCTGCCGCCTGCTGCAGACGGGTTTCAAAAGGGGCGTGGAACAGCACTTCCGGATCCGCCAGCGTGGTCAGCCACACATTGTTCTGAATTTCCGCCTCCAGTTGCCCGGCGCCCCAGCCCGCATAACCCAGCGCCACCATGTATTCAGCAGGGCCGCAATCCCGGGCAATGGCGTCCAGCACCTCCATGGCCGTGGACAGCAGCAAGGTGTTGCCCAATTCAGCGGAGGAAGCGTACTGCTTGTCGTTGCTGTGCAGGACAAAACCCTGCTCGGTGGAAACCGGGCCGCCTTCCAGCACCGGGGTCTCCAGCAGGCGGTGATTTGTCTTCAAGCCAATCTGCGACATCAGCTCCAGCAGGGACAGCTCTGAAGGCCGGTTCACCATCAGCCCCATGGCGCCTTCTTCGGTGTGTTCACAGATGTAGGTCAGGCTGTCGGCAAAATAATCACCCGCCAGAGTGGGCATGGGCAGCAGAAAGTGGTGCTTCAGATTCATGCGCCCATTGTACTCATGGCGGAGGTCAGCTGCCCAGGGCGGCACCCGTTTTGGTGAACTGCCAGGTGCGGGTGAACTCCAGCCGGTCGTACTCCTTGCGCATTTCCACGTTAAAAGGCTGGTAAGGGGCTGCCTGCCGAACCGTGGTCAGAGCCGCATGGTCCAGCTCCCTGTGTCCCGAGGATTTCAACACCCGCACTTCTTCCAGGCTGCCGTCCGCCAGGATGGACACCAGCATCAGTACCTCACCTTCCAGGCTGCCTGCCGGGTAGTTGATGCGGCCGATCCGCTCACACTTCTCCCGCCACATGTTCAGATACGCGGCTTCGGCGGCGGAACGGGTGGTGACGGTATTGATGCGTTTGGTTCTGGGCATTTTTGCCAGCGCCTGTTGATCCTGAGCAATGCGTGCTTCCAGGCTGGCGATTTCCTGCACCAGGCGTTCGCGGTTCATCTGATTGCTGGCCGGGGCTTCCAGCAGTTCGGTGATTTCCTGTAATTCGGTATCCGCAGCTTCGTCGCTATCCGCGGTGGTGGTCAGAATCTTTTCACTTTCCTGTTGAACTTCCATCGCCGGCGCCGCCTGAGACAGTACCGGAGACAGCTCATTGTTGTGGAAGTCTGAATCTTCGCGGGTGGTCATTTCCTCAATTTCTGACTCGGTGCCGCTGCCGAGCTGACTGTTGGCGGCGATAAAGTCAGCGTCCTGGGGGTCGACCAGGTCGTTGGCCACGGACAGGGTGACGTCGATGCTGATGTTTTCGCTGGTGTTGAGGTCGGTGGAAAAACCAATGCCCAGAATCAGCGCGGCATGCAGGGTGACGGCCAGAAACAGGCTGAAGGAAAATCGATCCCTGGAAGTGACGGCGGTACCTGACATAACTGCGGGCAAGTCTTAAGGTGTTTTGCTAAGAATAACGTCCATAAGATTACCTGCAATATCCGCTGAAAACTGTGCATCCAGTTCCCGAATGCAGGTTGGGCAGGTGACGTTGATCTCCGTCAGGTAGTCCCCGATGACGTCGATGCCAACAAAAATCAGGCCGCGGCGCTTCAACTCAGGGCCCACCTGCTCAGCAATCCAGCGGTCCCGGGCGGTCAGTTCGCGGCCTTCACCGCGGCCGCCGGCGGCTAAATTACCCCGGGTTTCTCCGGCGGAGGGGATGCGGGCCAGCGCCCAGGGCACCGGCTCACCGTCAATCAGCAGGATGCGCTTGTCGCCGTCAGCAATTTCCGGCAGGTAGACCTGCCCCATGATCTGCGACGCGCCACCCTCGGTGAGGGTTTCGATGACCACGGACAAATTGGGATCGTTCTGCATGATGCGGAAGATGGAGGCGCCGCCCATGCCATCCAGCTTCTTGAACACCACATTGCCGTGTTCCGCGTGAAATGCCTTCAAAACGTCAGCACGCCTTGAGACCACCAGTTGCGGGCCGCACTCGGGGAACGCGGTGGCAAAAAACTTTTCGTTACAGTCGCGCAGCGACTGGGGTTTGTTAACCACCAGCACACCCTGTTCCTCCGCCCGTTCCAGCAGGTAGGTGCTGTAGATGTATTCCATGTCAAAAGGCGGGTCTTTGCGCATCATGATGATGTCCATGTCCGCCAGAGGGGTGCGCTGAGCGGCGTCCAGCCGGTACCAGTTGTCGCCGGCAATGGTGTGATCCAGGCCGGCGCAGAAATCATCACGCAGGCGCAGGCGGCTGAGCATGCCGCACACCACCCCCTGCCACAACATCATGTCCTCCTGCTGCAGGTAAAAAACTTCAAGTCCGCGCTGCTGGCAGGCGCGTATCATGGCCAGGGTGGAGTCCTTTTTCAGCGCCAGACTGTCCAGCGGGTCCATGACAAAGGCGATTTTTTTCATAACGTCTGCGCGGGCATGTTCGGGGTTGGCTAAAGTAACGGCATGACCGGCCGGGGTCCAGCTTGGGGCGTTATAGAGTGCCGCCAGGGGCTGTTTTTTGCGCAGGGTGCTTGCCAAAATAGAACGCTAAAACCAGACGCGCCGGGTATGCAAAACAAATGTGCAAAAGTGAGAACGGCATCGACTTCTGGACGCCTGGTTCTAGCGGGGGTGCAAGCACCGTGTTACAAAAGGCAAATAAAGGATGACGGTCGAAACCGAGCAGTTTTTGCGCCGTGCTGGAAATTGCCTCATGGGAGCTATTTCACCTTTTACGATAAAAGGACAACGAGGATCTGTTGAATGCGAGAGGAAGAGGAACTTCAGGGGCTAAAAGTCTTAGTCATCGATGACTCCAAGACCATCCGGCGCAGCGCGGAGAATCTGCTCAGTAAAGAAGGTTATGATGTCATCACCGCAACCGACGGATTTGACGCGCTGGCGAAAATTGCGGACGCGCGGCCGAAAATAATTTTTGTCGACATCATGATGCCCCGCCTGGATGGCTATCAAACCTGTGCACTGATCAAGAACAACAGCGAATTCAAGACCACCCCGGTGGTCATGTTGTCGTCCAAAGACGGTCTGTTCGACAAAGCCAAAGGCCGCATTGTGGGCTCGGATCAGTACATCACCAAACCGTTCAGCCGGGAAGAGCTGCTGGGTACGATCCGTACCCTGGTGCACTGAGGTGACGCTGCTTATGGATACTCCCCGCTTCCCTCTATCCACGCTTACCGCGCCCGGCGACGACAACCCCGCGGGTTATTGCTATAGGTATTTCTAAAGATGGCAAGAATACTTGTTGTAGATGATTCCCCCACCGAAACCCATCAGATGGTGAACACGCTTGCGCGTCAGGGCCACCAGGTGCTGACCGCTGCTTCCGGGGTAGACGGGGTATCAATGGCTAACGCTGAGCAACCGGACATTATCTTAATGGACGTGGTGATGCCGGGCATCAACGGCTTCCAGGCTACCCGCCAGATCACCCGTAACGATGAGACCAGCCACATTCCCGTGGTCATCGTGTCCAGCAAGAATCAGGATGCGGACAAAGTCTGGGGCGAGCGGCAGGGTGCCTGCGGTTATCTCACCAAGCCGGTGGACGACCGTACCCTGATAAACACGGTTAACGGCCTGTTGGAAGCGTCTTAGCGCGCGTTTGGAAAACAACTGTGAGCAACGAAGCCCTCAATGTTCTGCATGACATCAAAGCCGCTACGGTCAAACACGCGGCGGCGCTGCCGCACAAGGAAGAAGTGCAGGCGCAGTGGCAGGGGCTGGGTTTTCTGGTCGGCGGTATTCGCCTGGTTTCCAAGCTCGGTGAAGTCAGCGAGCTGTTGCAGGTGCCGCGGCTGACGCCGCTGCCGGCGGTAAAATCCTGGGTGATGGGCATTGCCAATGTGCGCGGGCGGCTTATCCCGATCATCGACCTGCATGAATTTTTACAGTTGCCCACCACCCTGCCCATGAATCAGTGGCGCGTGCTGGTGGTTGAAGACGGCGACCTGGTGGCCGGCTTGCTGGTTGAGCAGTCGCTGGGCATCCAGCATTTTCTGGAAGAAAGTTATGAAACCCAGCTCGCGGAAAGCAGCCGCGGTGATCTGGCCGGCCTGGCCGCATACACCAGTGGCGCGTTCCGGCACGGCGGCCGCGTTTATCACGAGGTTCAACTAAAATCGATATTGCGCGACGAAAAATTTCTCGACGTTGCGCTGACCGTTTCCACCCCTCAGAGCGTTCAAGACAGCGGTCGGGCGGACCTGCAGGAAGGTCTGACGCCTGGGGTTAACAAAGAGCAGCAGTAGTAGGTTTACAATATGAAATCAGGGAAGTTATCTCCATTGTTAATTACGCTGGTGACGCTGATGTGCGCCATCTTGATCGCCATGGCCTATTTTCTGGTGGAGCAGAAGGTATCGGTGTTGAACAATCCGCCGATTCTGCTGGCCGGTGCCGGGGTTGTGCTGATGGCGGTGATCGGCCTGGTGATGGTCAGCGGCACACGGCGGCAGCTGCACGAACAGGCTGCTCAGAACGAGCGTAACCAGGCTGCCATTCTGCAGCTTTTGGACGAACTCGCTGATCTCGCTGAAGGTGATCTGCGCGTGCATGCATCCGTGACAGAGAACTTCACCGGTGCCATTGCGGACTCGATCAACTTTGCCATCGACCAGATGCGCGGTCTGGTGTCGAACATCAACCACCTGTCGGTACAGGTAGCCAAAGCGGCGGATCACACCCAGACAACCGCCAGCGACCTGGCGTCGGCAACGGAAAATCAGGCCAAGGAGATTGGCGCGGCTTCCACCGCGATTAATGAAATGGCCGTATCCATCGACCAGGTCTCGTCCAACGCGGCTGAATCCGCTTCGGTGGCGGAACGGGCGGTGGAAATTGCCAACAAAGGCTCGCACGTTGTGCAGGACACCATCGGCGGCATGGACAGCATCCGCAGCCAGATTCAGGAGACTTCCAAGCGCATCAAGCGTCTCGGGGAGTCCAGTCAGGAAATCGGCGACATCGTGTCTCTGATTAACGATATTGCGGACCAGACCAACATCCTGTCGTTGAACGCCGCCATTCAGGCATCCATGGCCGGTGATGCCGGCCGCGGTTTTGCTGTGGTGGCTGACGAAGTTCAGCGCCTGGCGGAACGTTCTTCCGCGGCCACCAAGCAGATTGCGGCGCTGGTCAAGACCATTCAGACGGACACCAATGAAGCGGTGATCTCCATGGAACAGACCACCGTGGAAGTGGTGGAAGGGGCACGCCGTGCACAGGACGCAGGGGTGGCGCTGGAGGAAATTGAAGGGGTATCCACCTCGCTGGCGGAACTGATCCAGAACATTTCCAACGCGGCGCGGCAACAGGCGGCTACCGCGGGTCATGTCAGCAATACCATGAACGTGATTCAGGAGATTACTTCACAAACAGCGGAGTCCACGGAGACCACCGCAAACTCAATTGGTGATCTGGCGGGCATGGCAAACGAAATGCGCTTGTCTGTGGAAGGCTTTAAACTGCCAGCCAGCAGCGCCTGAGTGCCAGCGCACTACAGGCGCAATGCCGCCCGTTGAGAACTGAAGGAACATAATGCCAAGTTCGCGAGAACACTTTGCCCTGGATTGGATCAAGGCTGACCTGCTGGAGACGCTGAACGAAGCGCGGGTTGCCCTGGATGAGTATGCGGAAGGCCCCGGCGATGAACTGCGCCTGCGCACTTGTCTGACCAATGTGCACCAGGTGCACGGCACCCTGGTGATGCTTGAGCTGGAAGGGGTGACGCTGCTGGCTGACCATATGGAGCAGCTTTCCCAGGCCATGCTCAGCAACCAGATCGGCGACATGAGTGCCGCCGGACAATGCCTGATGCAGGGCATTCTCGAGCTGCCGGGCTACCTGGATGAACTGCAGCGCGGTGCTGAAGACAGCGCCAGCCCGACGCTGCCGCTGGTCAATGAGATGCGCAGCCTGCTCAATCTGAGCCCGCTGACGGACCAGGCCGGCGCCAGCCTCACCGCGTCGGTTAATGAAGAAGCGGTACAGAAATTTAATGCCATCGACGGGCAGCAGAAGGTAGGCCGCATCCGCACCGCTTATCAGACGGTGCTGTTATCCATCCTCAAAGGAGAAGACCGCGGCGCCGCTGTTGAAACGCTGACAAAAATCGGCACCGGCTTGCAGCGTGTTTGCGCCGGCACGCCTTTGGAGCGGCAATGGCAGGCCTTTGGTGAGTTCGTCACCAGCCTGTCTTACCAGCAGGGAGCGCTGGAAAGTGAAGCGGTAAAACTTTTGCGCCGGGTCGATGTGGAGATTAAAAACCTCGCCCGCGACGGTGACGTGGCTCTGCGCGCGCCGGTCAATATGGAGCTGGTGCAGCAACTGCTGGATGCGGCGGAATCCCGTGAACACAATACTGAAGTGATGGCCGGGCTGCGCCAGGCGGTGGAGCGGGATGTCAGCCATAACACGCTGGCCATCTCCGGACGCCAGGCGCTTTCCAGCGCGGCGCAGGCGCTGCAGGAAGAATTGGGTTCGGTCAAGGACCGCCTGGATATCCTGGTGCGCAGCTCGCAAGTGGATCTTGCGGAATTGCGGCAACTGGTCGGGCCGCTTAAACAGATCGGCAGCACGCTGTCGCTGCTCGGGTTTGAAAGCTCGCGTGAAATTATCGCCGACCAGATTGATGCCATCGAGAGCCTGGTGGTGCTGGGTGACGGGGACCCCCAGGGGGTGCAGAGTATTGCCGGCGCCCTGGTACAGATCGACGAGAACCTCAGCAGCGTGGTGCAGGGTTCGGAAAAAACCGAAGTTGAACAGATTACCGGAGAGGCTCAGTTACAGGTTCTGCGGGAATCCCGTGCCGGGTTGGATGAGGTTAAGCAGAGTATTGTAGATTTTGTCACCGCCCACTTTGATGCCCGCCATCTGGAGGGCGTGCCCGGCACCCTGGCCGGTATCCGCGGCGCCCTGGAAATTATCCCGCTGCCCCGGGTCATAGAGCTGCTGCAACTTACCGAACAGTATGTGGTTGGCCGCCTCGCGCAAGGCCACCAGCCGGACTGGCAGGCGCTGGATATGCTGGCGGACGGTATCAGCGCGGTTGACTACTATCTTGAGCGCCTGGCGGAAGAGAACAGCAGCGGTATTGATGAGATTCTGGCAGTTGCCCAGCGCAGCTTTGATGAGCTGTTAGGTGACAGCGCGGCGGAGGCCGAAGCCCCGGCGGCCGAAGATGCAACGCTAGCGGACGTAGAGGTTGCTGATCAGCCCGCGGCTGAAACTGCTGCTGCACCTGATGATGAAGAGCTGCCGGCCGGGGTTGATCCGATTCCGGTATTTACTGAAGCAGGCGCGGATTCTCACGCGGATTCCGGCGCCGAAGCTGAAGCGGATTCCGGCGCGGAAGCGGAGATGCTGCAGGCGGAAACCGATGAGCCTGCCGCCGCCGCGCCCGAGGATGACTACAACGCCATTGATTATGTTGCCCCGGAACTTGAGCCGGATGCCGGGCTTGAAGCGGCGCAGGAAACGGCACAGGTCGCGGCGCACGAAGCAGCGCATGGAGAGGCACAAGAATCTTCCCAGGGTGAGGTGCCGGATGCCGCTGAAGAAGCGGAGGCTCCGGAAGTACGCGCCGAGCGTGACCCTGCCGCGGACAGCATTGAGTATGAAGCGGTGGAGGCTTCCGGCGGCGGCAGCGAACATGAAGCGGCGCAGGTTTCCGGTGACAGCAGCGAACCTGAAGAGGCTGAAGCTGCCGGCGAAAGCATCGAGAGCTTTGATCTCAGCGCGGATATCTTCTCCGACGTGGAAGGGGTTGTGGATGTTGAGCCTGAGCCGCAAGCTGAATCCGCGGCCGAGCCGCTGCAGGCGGATACTCAGGCGGAGCTGGAACCGGCTGTTGAAGACCCCGCCGCCGGCATGCCCGAGGTTGATACGGAAATCGTCGAGATTTTTGTTGAAGAAGTGGCGGAGGTGGTGGAAGGCATCGACGAGTGGTTGCCGCAGTGGGCGGCCAACCTGGAAGTGGGTGAGCCCATTACCGAATTACGCCGCGCATTCCACACCCTGAAAGGCAGCGGCCGCATTGTGCACGCGGTGGCGCTGGGCGAACTCGCATGGGGTATTGAAAACATGCTCAACCGGGTGATGGACAATACCGTGTCCGCCAACCCGCAGTTTGTGGAGATTGTCACCCAGGCCAGGGATTTGATCCCGGAATTGGCGGACGCCTTTGAAAATGGCGAGCAGGGTGACCTTAATGCCATTGCGGCCATCATAGAACAGGCGGATCTGCTGGCTTCGGGCGGCGAAGTTGCGGCCGGCCCGGACAGTAACGCCGCGGCTGCGGCATCCGCACCCGTTGAGCCGGAACCGCCGGCTGCGGAAGCGGCGGCAGACAGCGCGGACGACAACATTCCCGGCCTTGACGCGGAGCTGCCGGAGCTGGAACCGGCGGCTGACGACAGCGCCTGGCTGAACGAGCGTTTTGCCGACGAATCAGCGCAGAGCGGTAATGCCTTTGACCTGTTTGTGGCGGAGGCGCGCGAACACCTGCAGGTAGTGGACGAAGAGAATGCCAAAGTGCCCTGGCGGCTCACCGAAGCCATGGCGAGGGCTTTCCATACCCTGGCGGGCAGTTCCGCCATTGCCGGTATCAGTCAGGTGCAGTTGATTGCTGAGCCCACCTATCAGGTGGTTGAAGCGTTCCGCGGCAAAGACAACGTCACCGGCCTGCAGAGTTTTCTGAGCGAAGCCGCAGGCCACATGCGCAGCTGTTTTGAGGCGCTTGCGGCTGACGCGGATTGGGAAGAGCCGTTTGAATTTGTTGCCCAGGCGGACGATCTGCTGGCCCGTCAGCCGAGCAAAATGTCTGCCGCCCAGCAGTTGCTGGAAGCCCAGGCCACCGCGGACATTCTGGACGGCGAAGAAAAGCTGCGTGCCTACCTGCTGGGTGATACCGATACCTGCGCCGACATGCTGAACGCGTTGGCGGATCTGTCGTCCACAGCCAACGGTCTGGGCGAGAAGAATCTGGCGGAGCTGGCCACGGCGTTTATGCAGATTCTGACCAACGCCACCATTGCCGGCCGGGTGCCGGATAATTGCGTGCCGGTCATGCAGTTGGGCTACGACCGTCTGATCGGTCAGCTGAATACGCTGGCTGCCGGCGGCGACACCCCGGACGAGGCGGACACCATAGAGCAACTGCTGGCCCTGGATTTTACGGAAGATGCCATTGATCTGTCGGATCTGGATGTAATCACGGACGATGAGCCGGTGCCGGATACCATTGAGGTGCCGGAAGATTCTCTGCTCGACGACCTCTCCGATATGCTGCAGGGTGCTGATGAGCCCGTTGATGCATCCGCTGAAGCACAGGCCAAAGAACAGGCCGGAGAACAGGTCAAGGAACAGGCCAAAGAAGCGGTTAAGGAACAGGCAAACGAACAGATTGAAGTGCCGGAGCCGGCGGCGGGATCCCAACAGGCGGGCGCTTACGACGATCTCGACCCGGATCTGATAGACGTCTTTTTCGAAGAGGCGGACGAGATTTGTGAAGAGCTGGAGTCCGCCATCCTGAGCTGGTCCCAGGAGACCGACAACCGCATCTATATGGAAACAATGCTGCGCGGCTTGCACACCTTCAAAGGCGGCGCGCGTTTGTGCGGGCTGGTGCCGCTGGGTGATCTGGCCCACGACTTTGAATCCTGTGTGATAGAAATTCAGAACGAAGAGCGCGCGGTGGACGAGGATCTGTTCACCGACCTCAACCGCCGCTACGACCAGTTAACCGCCCAGTTGCAGGATGTGCGTAATCAGGTTCTGGGCGGCGCCCAGCCGGCGGCCGCAGCGTTTGGCGGCGAACCGGCCGGCGCGGAACCGCCCGCGGCGGACCCCGTGGCTGCGGCTCAGACAGACACCGCCAGGGACACGGAAGATGCACCGGCACAGCCCGCCGCAGCACCCGCTGAGGATGCGCTGCAGGCTGCAACGGACAGCCTGGCGGCAGCCGCTGCGGCGCAGCCGGCGCCGCAGCCTGCGGTGCCACCCCCGGCGGAAGCACCCACCGGTAAAGAACGCAGCAGCCAGGAGATGGTGCGGGTCGGCTCAACCCTGCTGGAAGAACTGGTTAACCTGGCTGGCGAAAACTCCATCCTGCGCGCGCGCATCGAACAGGGTATGGCCGACTTTACCGGTTCCCTCGACGAGATGGAGACCACCATCGAGCGTCTGCGCGAACAGCTGCGCCGGCTCGAGATCGAGACGGAAACGCAGATCCTGTACCGGCACGAAGGGCCTCAGTACGAGAACTTTGATCCGCTGGAAATGGACCGTTACTCCCAGTTGCAGCAGTTGTCGAAGAGTCTTTCCGAAAGCGCATCCGACATGCTGGATCTGAAAGACACGCTGCTGTTCAAGGCGCGCGAGTCTGAAACCCTGCTGCTGCAGCAGGCGCGCATTAACACCGAGCTGCAGGAAGGCCTCATGCGCACCCGCATGGTGCCGTTCAGCCGCCTGTTACCCAGGTTGCGCAGGATTGTGCGCCAGGTGTCCAGCGAGCTGGGCAAAGAAGTGGAATTCCATGTGCAGAATGCGGAAGGGGAATTGGACCGCAACCTGCTCGAGCGCATGGTGCCGCCGTTGGAGCATATGTTACGCAACGCCGTGGATCACGGTATCGAAAGCGGAGAGCTGCGCCGTAATTTCGGTAAACCGGCAAACGGACGCATCGACCTGCGTTTATCCCGCGAGGGCGGCGACGTGGTGATCGAAATCAGCGACGACGGTGCCGGTGTTGACGTGGAAAGCGTTCGCGCCAAGGCAGTTGAGCGGGAGCTGATTCAGAACGACGCCAACCTGTCTGACGACGAAGTGATTCAGTTTATCCTGGCGCCCGGGTTTTCCACGGCCAAGTCCGTTACGCAGATCTCCGGCCGCGGCGTTGGCATGGACGTGGTCCACAGCGAGGTTAAGCAACTGGGCGGCAGCATCAGCATTCTGTCCCGGCCGGGTAAGGGCACCCGCTTCATTCTGCGCGTACCCTTTACGGTATCGGTTAACCGCGCCTTAATGGTGTCGGTGGCGGAGGACCTGTACGCCATCCCGTTGAATACTATTGAAGGTATTGTGCTGCTGAATCCGGAGCAGCTGCAGGATCTGTACGCATCCGAAGGCAAAACCTTTGAATATGCCGGTACTCCCTACCGGGTCCGCTATCTGGGGCACTACCTGGGCCGGGAATACCACGGCCTGGCGCCCGGCCACGCCAGCGTGCCCATGGTGCTGGTGCGTTCCGGTGATCACGCCGTGGCCATTCATGTGGACCTGGTGCAGGGATCGCGGGAGATTGTGGTGAAGAGTCTGGGGCCGCAGTTTGCCGGTGTGGGCGGCATTTCCGGTGCCACCATTCTGGGTGACGGCAGCGTTGTGGTGATACTCGACCTGCTGGCTCTGATCCGCGCCCAGCAGCATCAGCGGCGCGCCAAGCCCCGCAGCACTCAGTCCAAACCGGGCCCGCGCTGCGTGCTGGTGGTCGACGACAGCGTTACCGTGCGCAAGGTCACCTCGCGCTTGCTGGAACGCCAGGGTATGGATGTGCTGGTTGCCAAAGACGGTATCGAAGCAGTGGCACTGCTGCAGGAGCGGCGCCCCGACGTCATGCTGCTGGATATTGAGATGCCGCGCATGGACGGTTTTGAAGTGGCGCGCCAGGTGCGGCACGACGAACGCCTGGGCAATCTGCCGATTGTCATGATCAGCTCGCGCACCGGTGACAAGCACAAGGAACACGCAAGTCAGCTGGGCGTGAACAAATTCCTCGGCAAGCCGTTCCAGGAGAACGAATTGCTGGCAACCATTGACGAACTGGTGTCGCGGATATGAGCAAACCGGCTTTAATGATTAACGATGACGACACGGACCTGTCTTGCGTGGTCATTCCAACACCCGGCGAACAGCTCCTGTTGCCGAACATCTGCGTGGCTGAAATTGTGCCCTGGCGCCGCCTGAAGCCGGTTGCGGACGCCCCGGAGTGGCTGCTGGGTTTTGTCGGCTGGCGCGGCCAGACTATTCCCGTGCTGCATTTTGCCCGTTTTGCGGAGGCTCCCGCCGACAGCGGCCAGCCGCCCCAGGCGCGCTGCCTGGTGGTGATGAACCGCGCCCGCAACGCCGCGGCGCCGGCGTTTTACGCCCTGGCGGCGGAGGGGCTGCCGCGCATGCTGCAGCTTTCCGAAGACGATCTCAGCAGCGCCACCGCGGAACTGAGCACCGCCCAGGTGATGCGGGTTAACGTCGGCACGGAGGTGGCGACCATCCCCGACCTCGCCTACGTGGAAGAACAGGTACTGCAGCTCAAAGCCGACTAGTGAAACTCCCCCATGGCCTGACGCACCAGCGCCAGGGCTACTGCCGGCACTGTTTCCGCGCGTAAGATCAGGTTTCCCAGGCCGTACAAAGGACAGTTGTTGCGCTCAAACAGCGCCAGCTCGGCCGCACTCCAACCGCCTTCCGGCCCCACCAGCAAGGTTCGGTCTGCGGCCGGCAGATTCTGCGGCAGCACGTCAGCCCCCGGCTGAAAGGCCATATTATCCGTATCCGCTGCCAACAAATCAGGTAAGTTGCTCAAGTGCAGCTCCGGCAGGTACAGGCGGCCGCACTGCTCTGAGGCGCTGATAGCAATTTTCTGCCAGTGCTGCATGCGGTTGGCGGACCGCTGCGCGGTCAATTTAGCGTTGCTGTGCGCGCTGCTGAACAGAAAAATGTTGCTTGCGCCCAGCTCGGTGGCCAGCTGTATGGCCCGGTCCATAGCCTGGCCCTTGACCAGGCTCAGCGCCAGACCCAGACGGTGGGCGGCGGGCGCGGCCCGCGCCTGCACTTCGGTGATCTCCAGTTGGGCACGTTTCGGGTCGGCAACCGCAAGCCGGGCGGTAAACCCGTGACCGGCCCCATCCATGCAGGTGACAAGTTGCCCGCCGCGCATGCGCATAACGCGGCACAGGTAGTTGGAGCGTTCAGGGTTCAGATGACATACCGTGCCGGGCGCCGGCTGCGGCGCGGGTGATAGGTCGACGTAAAAGTGTGCCGGCACCTGAGCGCGTCCGCTCAGGCTGGGGTTAGATTCTGCACGATACGCGTGCTGGCGCCCCAGCGGTTCAAGGTATAAAAGTGCAGGCCCGGCGCGCCCAGGGTTAACAGGCGTTCACATAACCGGGTAACTACATCAACGCCGAATTGGGTCAGATCGCTGTCGTTGTCATGTTCCGCAATGGCATAACGCAGCCAACGGGGCACATCCGCACCGGCTTTCTCGGAAAACCGGAACAGAGACTCAGCATTGGTGATGGGCATGATGCCGGCGTAGATGGGAATGTTAATGCCGGCGCTGGCGCAGCGGTCGAGATAAAGCGCATAAGCTTCCGGGCAATAGAAATACTGAGTGATGGCGCTGTTGGCGCCGGCGTCCACCTTACGCTTGAAGAAGTCCAGATCCTGCCGGGCGGAGGTCGCGTCCGGGTGGATTTCCGGATAAGCCGCCACCGTCAAGTGGAAGTGATCGCCGGAATGCTGGCGTACCAGCTTTACCAGCGCTTCAGCATTGTGGGCAAAGCGGTTGCGGCCCATGCCGGAGGGCTGGTCGCCGCGCAACGCCACCAGGTGGGTGACCCCCGCGTCGCGGTATTCGTCCAGCAGATCCAGCAGCTCCGCCGTATCGTCGTTGCCGATCGACAGGTGGGGGACCGCCTGGTAACCGGCCTCCATCAGCGACAGCACGGTTTGCCGGGTGCCGTCGCGGGTTGAGCCGCCGGCGCCATAGGTGACGGAAAAGTATTCGGGGCCCAGTTGTGCCAGCTTGGCGGCCACATTGTCCACCAGTTTCTTGCGGCCCGGGTTATCCCGGGGCGGGAAGAACTCGAAGGTAATACGTTGTAGCGCGCCCATAAGCGTGGTTTTCCGTCGTTACTTGTCTAAAGGGATGCAGCCAGCGCCTCCGCGCGGTCGGTGCGTTCCCAGCTGAAGCTTTCTTCCGTGCGTCCGAAGTGACCGTAAGCCGCGGTGATCTGGTAGATGGGCTTCTTCAGATCAAGCATGTCGATTAAACCCCTGGGCCGCAAATCAAAGTGCTCACGTACAAGTTGAACAATTTTATCGTCAGCTAATTTGCCTGTTCCGAAGGTGTTGATGCTGATCGAAGTAGGCTCCGCTACACCGATGGCGTAACTGACCTGTATTTCACAGCGTTCAGCGAGACCGGCGGCGACGATGTTCTTAGCTACGTAGCGGCCGGCGTAAGCGGCACTGCGGTCCACCTTGGACGGATCTTTGCCGGAAAACGCACCGCCGCCATGGCGGGCCATGCCGCCGTAAGTGTCTACGATGATTTTGCGTCCGGTCAGGCCGCAATCGCCGACCGGGCCGCCGATGATAAACTGGCCGGTGGGGTTGATATACACCTTGGTGTCAGCCGACATCCAGTTTGCCGGCAGGGTCGGCTTGATGATCTCTTCCATCACGGCTTCGCGCAGCTGCTCCTGGCTTACCTCCGGACCGTGCTGGGTCGACAGCACCACCGCGTCGATGCCGACCGGCTGTCCCTCGGTATTGTACTTAAACGTCAGTTGGCTCTTGGCGTCGGGACGCAGGAAATCCAGCCCGTTGCGGCGGGTTTCGGCCTGTTTCTGCACCAGCCGCTGGGCGTAGGTCAGCGGCGCCGGCATCAGCACGTCGGTTTCGTTGGTGGCATAACCAAACATCAAACCCTGGTCGCCGGCGCCCTGTTCGTGGTCCGACGTTTCATCCACACCCATGGCAATGTCGCTGGATTGCATGCCCAGGGCGTTCACAACCGTACAGGCGCTTGGATCAAAACCCACTTCAGCGCTGTTGTAACCGATGTCTGCAATCACCTTGCGCACCAGTTTGTCGACATCAACCACGGCGTTGGTGCGAATCTCACCGGCGACCACAACAATGCCTGTTTTTATGAGCGTCTCGCACGCTACCCGGGACTCACTGTCCTGGCTGAGCATGGCGTCCAGAACCGCGTCTGAGATCTGGTCCGCAACTTTGTCGGGGTGCCCCTCCGAAACGGATTCAGAGGTAAATACTGAATAGTCAGCCATTAAGATCGTTCCTCAAAAGTAAGATGGGTAGAAGATGGGCCAAAGGTGTCTGTGATGGAGTGCCGTATATGAATGAGTTGTCGTCAGCCGGGGCGCATTGTAGTTGATCAGGTCACTTAAGCACATCTTAATTAAGCGAGCAGCATGTATGCAGATGTAATCACGAAGCCGATTATTTGCGTGTTATTTGCCTGAAAATTTGCGCCGCTGCGCGCAAGTGACCACAATAGCGCCGCTGCGCAACTAGGGCTGGACATGACCTCACAAGACACTACTTCCTCCTGCACCGAGCGGGCCAATGCCATTCGTGTGTTATCCATGGACGCCGTACAGGCAGCGACTAGCGGCCACCCCGGCGCACCCATGGGCATGGCTGATATTGGTGAGGTGTTATGGCGCGAATGTTTAAAACATAACCCGGCAGATCCGGGCTGGGTGGACCGGGACCGTTTTGTGCTCTCTAACGGTCATGGTTCCATGTTTCTTTACAGCCTGTTGCACCTGACCGGGTACGACGTTACCACGGACGATCTGAAGAACTTCCGCCAGCTGCATGCAAAAACCGCCGGCCACCCGGAGTTCGGCGAATGCCCCGGGGTTGAGACGACAACCGGCCCGCTGGGGCAGGGATTGGCCAACGCGGTTGGCATGGCCCTGGCGGAACAGAAACTGGCGGCTGAATTCAACCGCCCCGAGGCCAGCATCGTTGATCATCATACCTGGGTCATTGTGGGTGACGGCTGTCTGATGGAAGGCATCTCCCATGAGGCGGCTTCGTTGGCTGGTACGCTGGGATTGGGCAAGCTGATCTGCATTTACGACGACAACGGCATATCCATCGACGGCGAGGTGGGCAGCTGGTTTACCGAAGATATCGGCGCGCGCTTTGAAGCTTACGGCTGGCGGGTGATCAAAAATGTGGACGGCCACGACAACGCGGAAATCACCACCGCGCTGAACGTGGCGCGCAATTCAGACGGCCGGCCGACCCTGGTATGCTGCCGCACCACCATCGGCTTCGGGTCGCCGAACAAAGCCGGCACCGCCGGCGCCCACGGCGCCGCCCTTGGTGAAGATGAAGTAGCGCTCACCCGCAAGAATCTTAACTGGGGTAACGACCCCTTTGTTATCCCGGATAACATCCGCGCGGATTGGGACATGCGGGCCAGGGGCAACACCTTGCAGGCTGCCTGGCAGGAAGAATTTGCCCGTTACCAGCAGTCTCATCCGCAGGCCGCCGCGGAATTTTTGCGCCGCATGGCGGGTGATTTACCCGACAACTGGCAGGCACCGGTCACGGCGCTGGCGCGGCATGAGCAGGACAACCCGACGCCGGTGGCCACCCGCAAGTCTTCACAGATAGCGCTGGGCGCCATTGCCCAGGGTGTGCCCGAACTGTTCGGCGGCTCCGCTGACCTCACCGGTTCCAACCTCACCCGGTGGGCGGACGCCGGAGAGTCCCAACATATGAGTTACGGGGTGCGCGAGTTTGGCATGACTGCGCTCAGTAACGGCATGTGGCTGCATGGGGGCTACCGGGTGTTCACGGGTACCTTTCTGGTGTTTATGGAATACGCGCGCAACGCGGTGCGGCTGGCGGCCCTGATGCGCATCCCCAACATTTTTGTTTATACCCACGACTCGGTGGCGGTGGGTGAAGACGGGCCCACCCACCAGCCGGTGGAACAGTTAACCAACCTGCGCTCCACGCCCAATCTGGCCACCTGGCGGCCTTGTGACACGGTGGAATCCGCAGTGGCCTGGGAATTGGCGATCAGCAGCCGCGAGCGTCCCAGCGCGCTTATTTTTTCCCGTCAGGGCACCGCGCCACAGCCGCGCGGCGACCAGGCATTTGCCGATATCCGCCGCGGCGGGTACGTGCTGGTGGATGCCGGGGCGCAGCCGGACGTCATTCTGATTGCCACCGGGTCGGAAGTGGGCCTGGCGGTGGACGCGGCGCAGCAACTGGCGCAACAGGACAAGAAGGCAAGGGTGGTCTCCATGCCGTGTGTTGAAGTGTTTCTGCAGCAGGACGGTGCTTATCAGGAGTCTGTATTACCCGCGGCGGTGCGCGCGCGGGTGGCGGTTGAAGCCGGCCACCCGGATTACTGGCGGCGCTTTGTCGGTCTGGATGGGGCGGTGGTTGGCATTGATCAGTTTGGCGTGTCAGCCCCGGGCGGTGTGGCCATGGCCAATATGGGGATGACCGTCGAGCGCGTGGTCCAGGCGGCGCAACGGGTTATGAGTTGAGGGATCCAGCATGACACAACAGAACTTCAAGAGCATTGAAGGGGTTGCCCTGGAAGGCAAGCGTGTACTTATCCGGGCGGATTTGAATGTGCCCGTGGCTAACGGTGCGGTCACCAGCGACGCGCGTATCCGCGCCTCGCTGGCAACCATCCAACATGCGCTGGGGCAAAATGCTTCGGTGGTGGTGATGTCTCATCTGGGGCGGCCGGAGGAGGGTAAGTTTGACAGCCAGGCGTCCCTGCAGCCGGTGGCGGACAAGCTGGCGGAGCTGTTGAACGTACCGGTACCGCTGCTGGCGGAAATAGATGACTGCGCCGGCGTTGCCGCGGGCACGGTGGCGTTGCTTGAGAATGTGCGCTTTTTACCAGGCGAAAAAGCGGACAGTGACGAGCTGGCGCAACGCCTGGCGGCCCAATGTGATGTTTACGTGATGGACGCCTTCGGCACCGCCCACCGCGCCCACGCGTCAACCCACGGCGTCGGGCGGTTTGCGCCGGTTGCCTGTGCCGGCTTGCTGATGTCCGGAGAGTTGGATGCGCTTTCCCAGGCGCTGGCTGCGCCGGCCTCACCCATGGTCGCCATTGTCGGCGGCGCCAAAGTGTCCACCAAACTTGAAGTGTTGGACGCCCTGGCCGCGGTGGCTGATGAGATTGTTGCCGGCGGCGGCATTGCCAATACCTTTATTGCCGCGGCGGGTTACAACGTGGGCAAATCGTTATACGAACCCGATCTGCTGGAGGCGGCTAAAGCGATCGCCGGGCGGGTAAAAATTCCCATCCCGGAAGACGTCATGGTGGCCACGGCGTTTGAAGCGTCCGCAACCGCGGTGGTGCGTCCGATTGACGGCGTCGGCGACAACGAGATGATCATGGACATCGGCCCGGTTACGGCCCGTGCCTGGGGGCAGCAACTGTCAGCCGCGCGCACTATTTTGTGGAACGGTCCGGTGGGGGTGTTCGAGTTTGATCAATTTGGCGAAGGCACGCGGGTGTTGGCGGAAGCCATTGCGGCCGGCGACGGCTTTTCCATCGCCGGCGGTGGTGACACCCTCGCCGCGATAGACAAATACGGGGTGCGCGACGGGATTTCCTACATTTCCACCGGCGGCGGGGCGTTCCTGGAATTTGTCGAAGGCAAAACGCTGCCGGCGGTGCAGATGCTGCAGCAGCGGGCCGGGGATTAGGTCCGGCCCGGCCCCGGCTTCAGGTATTGGAGGCGGCGCAAACCTCGGCGATGGTCTGGTCCAGAGTGCTGTTGAACGTGTCGTCACTCTGCGCGGCACTTAAGCCTTCGGTCAGCGCCCGGGAGAAACTGGCAATCATGCCATTGTTGGCCGCCAGCTTGCGGTTAGCCTCATCCCGGCTGTAACCGCCGGACAAAGCCACCACGCGCAGGGTCTTTTCGTGGTTCAGCAGGGGCTGGTAAAAGTTTGCCGTGTCCGGCAGCGTCAGCTTGAACATCACCGGCAGGTCGCCGCCCAGCGCAGCCAGACCCTGTTCCAGGCATTCCCGCAGCATCTCTTCACAAGCGGCTTTGTCCGCGGCGTTGATGTCCACCTCCGGCTCGATGATCGGAATCATCTGATAATTCAGAATCCGCTGCGCGGTTTCGAACTGCTGGTCCACCACCCGTTGGATTCCGGCCTTGTCGGCGCTTTTGATCACGGAGCGCATTTTTGTGCCGAATACGTTTAGAGCGGTTGCGCGGGCCAGCAGGTTTTCCAGATCCGGGTTGGGTTTCATGACCTGCACACCGTCTGCTTCGTCCGCCAGACCCTTGTCAATTTTCAGGAACGGCACAACATTTTTTTCCTGCCACAGGTAATCCGGGGTGGCTTTGCCGGCCACCTGGCGGTCCATGGTCTGCTCAAAAAGAATTGCCCCCAGGATGCGGTCACCGTTAAAAGCGGGGCTGGTCATGATGCGCGTGCGCATGTCGTGAATGAGGTTAAACATTTCCTCATCGTTGCTGTAAGCGGAAGCTTCAACGCCGTACGCTGCCAGGGCTTTCGGGGTACTGCCGCCGCTTTGATCCAGGGCGGCGATAAAGCCTCCGGCGGTGCCGGCTTTGTCCAATTGCTGGGCGAAAATTGCGTGGTTGTCCGCGGGACGGGCGACGGTCTCACTCATAATACATCCGGGGAGGTAAAAATCGCGGTATTTTAGGTGGGATGCTGCTTTATGTATATGCTACGCAGTATGAATGAATCACAAAATCGCACATTGGAGGCAGATCCGCTGAATGGCGCGGCCACCCTGCAGCGGGGCACTGCCAGTTTTGATGCGGAAGCATTGCGGCAGGCGGTTAAAACGCTGCCGGCGCAGCAGCCGCTGGATCCGGCCAGCCTTTCCCAGTACCGCCGCTTCTACGGATTTGACGTGTTGCTGCCGGATGCCCGGCACGAGGTCAAGGTGTTGCAGGCCGCCGGTGAGCAGATTGCTGTACATGTCTTTCTGCCGCGGCAGATTCGTGGTCATGTGATGCTGGTGCACGGCTATTACGATCACGTCGGGTTGTACGGGCATGTGCTGCGCTATCTG
>JANQOA010000321.1 GCA_028279305.1 Pseudomonadales bacterium | reverse complement strand
TGCGGATTCACGTCCAGCAGGTTTTCGGCGGGATCTTTCGGCACCACCAGCGTATGCCCGTCCACCTGGGGCATCACGTCCATAAACGCCAGCGAGTAGTCGTCTTCGTAAACCTTTATCGCCGGCGCCTCGCCGCGCAGGATTTTGGCGAATATATTGTTCTCGTCGTAAGCCATTACATCTTCCTCAGGCTGATTGTCCCAGACCGCCGGCTCAGCCCAGGGAAAAGCCGGTATAACCCGCGTCCGCGATTTCGCGGCACTTTTCAACATACGGCGGCACACCCAGATAAGGCATGAACACCCGGCTCTTGCCCGGTACGTTGGCGCCCAGGTACCAGGAGTTGCAGCGCGGGTAAATGGACGCATCCGCCACCTCGTTGACGTGCTCCACCCACTCGTCTTCCGCCGCCAACTGGGCGTCGATAACAGATTTCTGGTGGCGCTGCATATGTTCGATGCACTCCGCAATCCAATTTACGTGGTGCTCGATGGAAGGCAGCATGTTGGACAGCACCGAAGGGCTGCCCGGTCCGGTAATCAGGAACAGATTAGGGAAGCCGGCAGTGGCCAAGCCAAGGTATGCGCGCGGCCCCTCAGCCCACTTGTCTGCCAGCCGCTGACCCTGGCTGCCGGTGATATCGATGCGGCTGACCGCACCGGTCATGGCGTCAAAGCCGGTTGCCAGTACCAGGCAGTCCACCTCGTAGGCCTGCGAGGCGGTACGCACCCCGCCGGCGTCAACGGCTTCAATAGGATGTTCGCGCAGATCAACCAGGCTGACGTGATCCTGGTTAAACGTTTCGTAATAATTGGTGTCGACACACAACCGTTTACAGCCTACCGGCGTGTCCGGGGTCAGCTGCGCGGCAAGCTGCGGGTCTTCCACCAGGCCCTGGATCTTGTTGCGGATAAAGTCCCTGGCGGTGGCATTGGCATCATCATCGAACACCAGGTCGCTGAAGGCCGCCAGAAAAGCCAGCCCGCCGCGCGCCCAGCGGGCTTCATACTCCGCCTGCCGCTGCTCATCATCCACTTCCAGAGCGGACAATTCGTTGTCCCGGAAGTCAGCGCCAAACCCCCGCTGCCAGTTGGCGGCGCGGTAATCCGCGTAGTTGGCTTTGATGTCCGCCACATAGTCCGGGTCCAGCGGACCGTTGTGCGCCGGAATGGAATAGTTGGGGGTACGCTGGAACACCGTGACGGACTGCGCCTGCTCCGCGATCAGCGGAATGCTCTGAATGGCGGAGGAGCCGGTGCCGATCACCCCCACGCGCCGGCCGCTGAAATCCACACCCTCATGGGGCCACTGGCCGGTGTGGTAAACCGGTCCGTCAAAGTCCTGCAACCCTGGAATGTCCGGGAAATTCGGCACCGACAGGCAGCCGGTGGCCATGACCACAAATCGCGCCTGCACTTCAGCGCCGGGGTCCAGCGTCACCTGCCACAGGCCCGCGTCAGCGTCAAAACGGCAGGCGGTGACCCGGGTGCTGAGCTGAATGTCCGGCCACAGTTCAAAACGGTCCGCCACATGATTGGCGTAGCGCAGCAACTCCGGCTGCGTGGCGTAACGTTCGCTCCACTGCCACTCCTGCTGGAGTTCATCGGAAAACTGATAAGAATACTCCATGCTCGGAATGTCACACCGCGCGCCCGGATAACGGTTCCAGTACCAGGTACCGCCGACGCCGTCGCCGGCCTCAATAACACGCGCCTGCATGCCCTGCTGGCGCAGACGATGCAACATATAAAGCCCGGCAAAACCCGCGCCCACCACCACCGCGTCATACATTTTTACCGTTTGCATGCTGCTCTCCTCTTCCTCTTCCATAGTCATAGTGCTGTTCGTTTTACACCGCTAGGGCGCCGGCGCTGGTGCCGGCGGCAACAGGTGTTCAGCCAGCGGCGGCCGCCGGCCCCAGCCCGACCCGGCGTAGTTTTTTGCCAGATAATCCAGGATCTGTGTTTCCTGCTCAGCAGGAATCGGCCACAGGTTCTGCGTCTGCTGCATCCAACGGATGGACTCCAGCCAGAACGCCCGGTCACCGCGCTGGCTGGTGATCAACTGCAGGCTGTGGCAGGCGGAACAGTGCGCCTGCACCAGTTCCGCACCCGCGTCCTGTATCAGCGGGGCCGCAACGTCCCGGGCGGCTGCCGCCGGCACGGCCCAGGCGCACATCACCAGAGCGGCCAGGCACCTCCGGCAACTCATCGCCGGCACCTCAGGATACCGCCACCGCTATGCGGTGGGCGGCATTGTTGAGATAGCCCTTGGGGTTCCAGCCCGGCACCAGCATCGGTTGGCTGCGGCCCAACTCGTCGGTGGCGCGCGCCCAGATTTCATAATAACCGGGTTGCTCGATACGCAGCTCGGTCTGCCACTGCTGCCAGGCCAGACGGTTGCGCGGCCGGGCCAGCTCAGCATCCCGCCAGGTCGCGCCAAAATCGTGGCTGATCTGCAGCCGGGTGACCTGCAGATCTCCGGCCCAGGCCTGCCCCCGGACCTTGAGGATTTCACCGGCGCGGGCCTGACTGCCGGACTGCGGTGCGGTAATCAGCGATTTCACCGGCATCGACTCAATAATGCACATATCCTCATCCGCCACCGCTGCCCCCGGCGCCACTGACCGGCACGGCACCCGGTAAGAGCTGCCCAGCATTTTGGCCCCATCGTGTACCTGGTTGCGCACCAACAGGCGGCGCAGCCACTTGCCCGATACGGACCCCGGCCAACCCCCGCAAACCATCCGCAGCGGCGCGCCGTGCAGCTCGGGTATGGGTTCGCCATTCAACTCAAAAGCGATCAGCGACTCCGCCTCCAGTGCTTTGTGCACCGGTACCCCGCGTGATATGACTTGCTTGGCGGCATCTCCGGACACATGTGTATCCGCGCTTTCGTAAGCCACGTAAACGGCATCGTCTTTCAGCCCGCAATACTGCAGTACGTCACGCAGCCGCACGCCGGTCCAATTCGGGCAGCCGACCGCTCCGGTGGTCCACTGGTTGCCGCGGGCGCGCGGACGGAATTCAGACCGCCCGTTACCGCCGCATTCGAGTTGCAGATCCAGGCTGACCTGGGGAAATGTGGTGCGCAATTCCTGTACGCTGAAGCGCTGCGGGTTAACACAACTTTCACCGCCCACCTCCAGCGTCCAATCCGCCGCGGCCGTCATCTCAGGCGGAATACCGTTGTTGCGTACGAACAGGCGGCTGGTGGGTGTGGTTGCATCGTCCAGCAGGTGCGCCGGCGTTTCCGCATTCAGGGGACGGTCGTTCAGCACCACCAGCCCGGGCTTGCCTGGAATGCCGGCCACCGCCTGAGCGCGTGCAGGTGTCCACAGCGGCGCCAGTGCCGGCACCGCCAGAGCACCGCCGGCGCGGCACAGCCATTGCCTGCGCGAAAGCTGCGCCATCGGGCTCAGCCGGCGTTCATATCCTGGGATATCACCGCAAAGCCGCTGGTTGCCGCCAGGCGCTTGCCCACCACCGCCTGGTACTCATCGGAGTTGTACCAGGCTTTAGCCGCATCCACGGATTCAAACTTCAGCACCACGGTTTGCGGGCCCGGCGGCGTACCTTCTATGGTTTCCGCACCCACGTCAAAAGAAACCAGTTCAGCGCCGTGGGCCTGAATGGTGGGGCCTGCACCCGCCTGGTATTCCCGGTAACCGTCCGCATCGTTCACTACATATTGCGCTATGAAATAAGCTGCCATTGTCCCCCCTCTTTAATAGATCAACAGATTAATAGGTTGTTTTAGTCTTCGGCCGGCTAGTGTCGCATTATTTTGGTTCCTGATCGAGATCCGCCAGCCAGGCCAGCACTTCAGCGGTGTGCTCCCCCAGTTCCGGCACCGCCAAGCCCCGGGGCCGGGCACGGCCGGGGACCACCGGCAGTTCAACAGTGCTTTCCCCTACTCTGATGGGCTCGGTGCGGAAATCCGGGTGGGCGGCCAGGGCGCTGACCGGGTTCACCGGCGCAAACGCCAGATCAGCGTGCTGCAGGTTGCGGCGCAGGCGGCTGTAAGCATGCCGGGCAAACTCCGCCTGCAGGCGGCCGTCGACAAAATCCCGGTGCCGCACCCGGCTTTCATTGCCGGCGCAGCGCGGATCTTCCATCAGGTCCGCAGCCTGCAGCGCCACGCTGCACAGCCGCTGCCATTCCCGTTCGTTCTGGATCGACAGCACAAAGTCCACCCCGTCAGCGGCCTGAAACACGCCGTAGGGGCAGATGCCCGGATGTGCCAGACCCACCCGCGCCGGGGCCATGCCGGTATGCTGCTGCAGCAGGTAAGGTACCGCCATCCAGTCCGCTGCCGCGTCAAACAGCGCAACATTCAAACGCTCGCCGCTCCCCTGCAGACTTCTCGCCAGCAGGGCTTCGAGAACCGCTTCATATGCGTACATGCCGGTGGCCAGATCAACCAGGGATACACCCACGCGCCCCGGTGCGTGGGGTGAGCCGGTGATGTCCGCCAGCCCGGATTCTGCCTGCATGAGCAAATCGTAAGCCTTGCGGTCAGCCCCGGGGCCGGACTCATGAAAGCCGGAAATGGATACGGATATCAGGCGCGGATAGCGTTCGTGCAAGCCGGCCAGGTCCAGGCCCAACGCTTCCAGCGCGCCGGGTTTGAGGTTTTGCACCAGCACATCGCAGGCGCCCGCCAGTTGCTCAAGCTGCTGCCTGCCGGCAGCGGATTTCAGATCCAGGACAACGGATTTTTTGCCGCCATTGAGCCACACGAAGTAACTGGCCTGTCCGGCCACGCTGGTGTCGTAGAAACGCGCAAAGTCCCCTTCCGGGCGCTCAACCTTAAAGACTTGCGCCCCGGCCAGGGCCAGGCGGCGGCTGCATAAGGGCGCAGCCACAGCCTGTTCCAGGGATACTACCCGCAGCCCATGCAGAGGCAGCCGGGCGGCTGCCGGCTCATCCGGCAGCGTTGTAACCCATAATGGCTTTTACTTCGAGGAATTCCTCAAAGCCGTGCTGACCCCATTCACGGCCGTTGCCGGACTGCTTATAGCCGCCAAAAGGCGCCTGATTGTCCACCGGCGCGCCGTTCAGGTGTACATTGCCGGTGCGGATCAAGCGTGCCACTTTTTTCGCCCGCTCCGGGTCCGCGGAAGAGATATAGCCGCTGAGACCATAGAGGGTATCGTTGGCAATTCGCACCGCGTCATCATCGTCTTCATAACCAATCAGCGACAGCACCGGGCCAAAAATTTCTTCCCGGGCAATGGTCATGTCGTTGGTGACATTGGAAAACACCGTGGGGCGGACGTAGTAACCGGCGTTTAATCCGTCCGGGCGGCCGGTGCCGCCGGTTTCCAGCTTGGCCCCTTCGTCGATACCCTTCTGGATCAGGTTCTGGATCTTTTCAAACTGGGTCGCGGAAACCACCGGCCCGATGGTGGTGCCTTCCTCTTTCGGGTCCCCCACCTTAACCTGTTCCGCCGCCGCCTTGGCAATGGCCGCAGCTTCGTCCATGCGGGCGCTGGGCACCAGCATGCGGGTGGGGGCGTTACAGCTTTGTCCCGAGTTCATGCACATGCCGAACACGTCCCGGGAAATGGACTTGGAAAAGTCCGCGTCATCGAGAATGATATTCGCTGACTTGCCGCCCAGTTCCTGGGCTACGCGCTTGACCGTGGGCGCTGCGTTTTTTGCTACCTCTATACCCGCCCGGGTGGAGCCGGTAAAGGACATCATGTCCACGTCCGGATGAGAGGACAGCGGCGCGCCGACACTGGGGCCGTCACCATTGATCAGGTTAAATACGCCGGCGGGTACGCCGGCATCGTGCAGGATCTCGGCAAACAGAATGGCATTGAACGGCGCCACTTCAGACGGCTTCAGCACCATGGTGCAGCCCGCCGCCAGCGCCGGCGCCACCTTGCAGGCGATCTGGTTGATGGGCCAGTTCCATGGGGTAATCAATCCGCATACCCCGGCCGGCTCCTTGACGATGTGGGAGGTGCCGATGTCTTCTTCAAATTCGAAATTCTTCAGCACTTCCAGCGTGGTCATGAAGTGGCCGATACCCGACGGCGCCTGGGCCGCATTGGCCAGCGCCAGCGGCGCACCCATTTCTTCACTGATGACGCCAGCCACTTCACCCATGCGCTCGCCGTACTTGGCAATAATGGATTCCAGCAGCGCGATGCGCTCTTCCTTGCTGGTCTGCGAATAGGTTTCGAAAGCCGCTTTGGCAGCCGCCACGGCCTTGTCCACGTCAGCGCTGCCGCCCATGGCCACCTGGCCGATGGGTTGCTCGGTAGCCGGGTTAATGACATCCAGGGTATCGGATGTGCTGGGCTCAACCCATTCGCCATTAATATAAAACTTGGTTCGGTTACTCACTTCTTAAGCCCTCTCGTTCATTACGTTATAACTCGATACATCTGCCGGCGCCGGGGTTCACGCGCCGGCACGCTCTTTATCCCCAGAAAGCGGTGTAGCTTACCCTGACGTGACTGCGGCGGGAAGATGCCGCTGCAAAAGCGGATGAGATACGGCACACTACCGGCCCTGATTTTTACAACCATACCGAGGGGCAGATGAAAGGCACTGTGCACTATGAACTGCGCAATAACATTGCGCTGATGACCATTGATAATCCACCGGTGAATCCACTGTCCTCGGGCGTGCGCCAGGGTTTGAGCGACGGCATCAGCCAGGCGCTGGCTGACGACAACGTACAGGCCATTGTGCTCACCGGGGCCGGCCGGGCCTTTATCGCCGGCGCAGATATCTCCGAGTTCGGCGGCGAAAGCACCGGCCCCAGCCTGCATGACTGTTTAAACAGTATGGATGCCAGCAGTAAACCCATTGTCGCGGCCATTAACGGCACCGCCTTCGGCGGCGGTCTGGAAGTGGCGCTGTGTTGCCACTACCGGGTGATTTCTCCCGGCGCCCAGGTCGGCCTGCCCGAGGTTAAACTGGGCCTGCTGCCCGGCGCCGGCGGCACCCAGCGGCTGCCGCGGCTGGTGGGCGCGGCAAAAGCCCTGGACTTCATGTTGAGCGGCGACGGTATTCCCGGCCCTCAAGCCAAGGAACTGGGCATAGTCGACGAGGTGATGGACGGCGATATTGTTGAAGCCGGCATCAGCTATGCGCAACAGGTGGTGGCGGACGGCAGCAAGGTGCGCCGCATCCGTGACGAAGATGCCCTGTTGCTGCCTGACCGGGAAAATCCCCAGGTGTTCGACAACGCCCGCAAGCAGGCGGCACGCAAAATGCGCAAGCGGTTTGCCCCGGAGATGATTGTGCAGTGCGTGGAAGCCGCCGTGAATCTGGGCGACTTTGATGCCGGTATGAAAGTTGAAGCGGAAAATTTTGCCCAGTGCCTGAAGCACCCCCAGCGCGAAGCCCTGATCCACATGTTTTTTGCGGAACGGGAAGTGGCCAAAATTCCCGACGTGCCCCGCGACACCACGCTTAAACCGATAGAACGCGCCGGCGTAATCGGTTGCGGCACCATGGGCGGCGGCATTTCCATGTCGTTCCTCAACGTCGGCATTCCGGTCACCGTGCTGGAACTGGATCAGGAAGCCCTGGACCGCGGCATCGGCATCATCAAACGGAACTACGATATACAGGTGCAGCGCGGGCGCATGAGCGCTGAGCAAGTAGACCAGCGCATGGGCCTGCTCACCGGCACCACCGAATACGCGGACCTGAACACCGCTGACGTGATTATTGAGGCGGTCTATGAAAACATCGATGTGAAAGTTGAGACTTTCAAAAAGATCGAAGCGGTTGCCAAACCCGGCGCCATTCTGGCCAGCAATACTTCCGGCCTGGACGTTGACAAGATGGCAGACGCCACCAGCCGTCCCGAAGATGTGATTGGTCTGCACTTTTTCAGCCCCGCCAACGTCATGCGGCTGCTGGAAGTAGTGCGCGGCGCCAGAACCAGCAAAGAGACCATTGCCACCAGCATGCAACTGGGTAAGAGGCTGAACAAAATTGCCGTGCTGTCGGGCAACGCACCTGGCTTTATCGGCAACCGCATGCTGGCCGGGTATACCCGTCAGGCCGGTGAAATTATTCTGCAAGGCGCCACCCCCTACCAGGTTGATAATGTGCTGCTGCAATTCGGCATGCCCATGGGGCCGTTCCAGATGAACGACCTGGTGGGCCTGGACCTGGGCTGGCGCGCGCGCAAATTGTCCGGCATCAAGCCCGAGGAGGTGCCGATCACCGCCCGGGTGGCGGACAAGTTATGCGAGTTGGAGCGGTTCGGACAGAAAACCAACCGCGGCTTTTACATCTACCCGGAAGGCAGCCGCGCCGGCACCGCCGACCCGGAGGTGGTGGAGATTGTCGAACAAACCTCCGCGGAGCTGGGCATTACCCGCACCGAAATCAGCGACGAGGAAGTGCTGAAACGCTGCCTGTACCCGCTGATCAACGAAGGCGCCCGCATCCTCGAAGACGGTATCGCCATCCGCCCCTGCGACATCGACATTGTCTACATCAACGGCTACGGCTTTCCCGAAGTGACCGGCGGGCCGATGTTCTGGGCTGACCAGCAGGGCCTGGACAATATCCTGGCCGACATCAAACGCTTTGCCGAGACCTACGGCGGCGACGCCTGGCAACCGGCGCCGTTGCTGGAACGCCTGGCCGCTGAAGGTAAGGGATTTGCCAGCCTGCAGGGCTGAGCGTCGCACCGCTGTTGCCGCCGCCGCCCTGTTGTTGTGGGCGGCGCCAAGTGTCTGGGCCCACGGTGTAGCCGGCAGTGACGCCGGCTTCATCCAGAACCAGCAGGGTTTCCATTTCTGGCCGTACTTTTACCTGGGCGCCAAACATATGGTCACGGGTTACGACCACCTGTTGTTCCTGGCCGGGGTGGTGTTTTTTCTGTACCGGCTGCGTCAGATTGCCACTTACGTCACCTTGTTCGCAGCAGGCCACTCACTGACCCTGATTGCCGGCGTCTGGTTCGATATTCCCGCCAACCCGTACCTCATCGACGCCATTATCGGCCTGTCCGTGGTTTACAAGGCGTTCGATAACCTCAACGGATTTAAAATGTTAGGCTGGCATATCCCCGGCACCGCAGCAGTCGGGGTATCCGGCTTGTTTCACGGCTTCGGCCTGGCCACCAAGCTGCAGGAGCTGAGCCTGTCCGCTGACGGCCTGCTGGGTAACCTGTTGGCGTTTAACGCCGGCGTGGAAGCCGGCCAGCTGCTGGCGCTG
>JANQOA010000307.1 GCA_028279305.1 Pseudomonadales bacterium | reverse complement strand
TTCCGTGATGCTGGGAATCGACTGCGGACAGGCCCGGTGAGAAAACTTCTTGATGTT
This sequence comes from Pseudomonadales bacterium, assembly GCA_028279305.1. Lineage (GTDB taxonomy): Bacteria > Pseudomonadota > Gammaproteobacteria > Pseudomonadales > Azotimanducaceae > UBA4421. Next base: position 2,999 of record JANQOA010000307.1, on the reverse strand, counting down.
GCGGCGTGGGCGGCATCCAGATAGTACGCCGCACCTTTAAGTTCCCTGCTGCGGCGTTCAAGGTTGTCGGGTACCGGCGCCCTGGGCGCCGGGTCTTTGTTGGAGCAGGCGGCAAAAATTTCCGCATAGCGGCGCGCCGCACGGCCCATTTCCGTGGGGGGTTCAGCCGGGATGGGCGCAGCTGCGGGTTGCGGGTACGCCGGCAGCGTACCCCGGGGCAGCGTCTCCAGCGGGTACGGCCCCAGTTCCACACCGCGCTGATGCGCCCGGTCCCGGAACAGCATGGCTGCTACAGGCCGTGTTTGCCCGCTTCGCGGAACAATGGCTGGTACTCGGCAAAGGCCGGCGGATTGGTGCTGGCGCCGGTGGTGGTGCCCGCGTCGGTGGTTAAACAGTGTCCGGTGGTATACCCGGCTTCATCGCTGGCCAGCCACAGGGCGGCGTTGGCCACGTCTTCCGCCAGCCCGGGGCGGCCTTTCAACGGCGAGTTGCCGGCGAGAATTTTTTTCGTGTCTTCAATTGCCGTGTGATCGCCGGTGGAGACGTTGGCGACCATGGCGGTTGCCATGCCGGCCGGCGCAATACAGTTCACCCGCACGTTGTACTGGCACAATTCCGCGGCCACGCCCTTGGTCAATCCAACCACCGCGTGTTTACACGCGGTGTAACAGTGTGGCCCCAGGCCGCCCAGAATGCCGGCGGTGCTGGCCATGCTGACAATGGCGCCGGAGCCCTGCGGGGCCATCACGCGGGCGGCGTGTTTGCAGCCATAGAATACGCCGTTGAGCAGGATGTCCACGGTAAAGCGCCATTCGTCGCCGGGGGTGGTGGCGATGGGCCCCACGGTGCCGACAATACCGGCGTTGTTGAACATGATGTCCAACTTGCCGAATTCGGAGACGGCGGTATCCACCATGTTGGCGATATGGTCTTCATCCGTAACATTGCAGGTGACAAACACCGCGCTGTCACCCAGCTCTTTGGCCACGGCGGCGCCGGCGTCTTCCTGGATGTCACCCAGCACCACTTTGGCCCCCTCGGCAACAAACCTTTGTGCGGCGGCGGCGCCGAATCCGCTGGCTGCGCCCGTAATGGCAGCCACTTTACCTGCTAGTCTCATGGTTTCCTCTCTCCCTTCTGATGAGTTCTGGTGTTCGGTTCAGGAATCTATTCAGTAGCCTAACGACTTATCTATCATCCCCTCAAGGGGCCGGCCCTGAGCAAAGTTGCGCAAATTGGTAATAAAGCGGTCCAGATTCCGCTGCACGCGGAACTGGCTGGCGCCGGCGGTGTGCGGGGTCATGATCACATTCGGCATCTGCCACAGCGGGCTGTCCACCGGCAGCGGTTCTCTGGGCGCCACGTCCAGGCCCGCGCCACCCAGTTGCCCGCTGCGCAGGGCGTCGATGAGGGCGTCTTCGTCCATCACCTCGCCCCGGGTGACGTTGATCAGCAGTGCGCCGCGTTTCGTCTGCGCCAGGGTCGCGGCATTAAACAGATTGCGGGTTTCTGCGGTTAACGGGCAACACACGGCAATGATGTCGGAGTCAGCAAGCAGTTCCGGCAAGCGGCTGGCGGGCTCCACCGCGTCCACCCCGTCACCCGGCGCCACCGGGTCCCGGTCGATGGCCCGCAAGCGTACGCCAAACGCCGCCGCGCGCCGTGCCATGGCGCGGCCGGTGCCGCCGAAGCCGATAATGCCCATGCGGCTGCCGGTCAGCTCCCATTCCGCGGCCCGCAACTGCGGACGGTGCTGCCAGGCTTCAGGCCCCAGATCCCTGGCGGCCGCCAGCTGGCGGGTCAGCATCAGCAGTAAACCCATGCCGTGATCAGCCAGATGCTCACCCACCAGGCCTTTCTCACTGGTCAGCATCACCGGGCTGTTGATGAATTCTGGATACATGAACGAATCAACGCCGGAGGAGATGGACTGTACCCAGCGCAGCTTGCTGGCCGCGGCAAACAGCGGCGGTGTGACGATCCCCAGGATGACATCTACGTCAGCGGCATGCCGCGCGGCCTCTTTATAGCTGCAGACGATAATCTCACTGTCAGCGCCGGCTGCTTCGCGCATGCGCTGTAAATTGTCTTCACTGACTTCACTGAGGGTCAGCCCGGGAATCACCATCACCTTCAGGCTGCTCATTGCAGGTTGATCTCCACCCGGCCGATGCCCAGGTCAAATTCTCCGGCGAACCGTCCCGCCGCGAACGGGGTTTTGCCGTAGGCGCCGGTAATGACGTGGTCACCGGGGTTCAATTGGTGACCGAACTCCGCCAGACGGTTGGCCAGGGTGGCCAGCGACTGGTAATGATTGTCAATGTGGCCCTGGCTGCTGACGCTTTCGATGGGGCCGGTGATATCGCCGGCTTCACCTACCAGGGTCACGCACAGGTTGTCCAGGTTGTCGATGGGTTCAACAGGCTCACCCACAACAATACCCCAGTTAGACAGATTGTCCGCCACCCGCAGGCCGGCGCTGGCACCGGCGGGCAGGCGTTTCTGGTTAATCTCAAAGGCGGGCAGTACCGCCGCCACTGCGGCCCGGGCGCTGGCGGCGGTGGCACCTGCGCCCAGCGGTTCAGCCAGGCGCAGGCAGAGTTCATTTTCCACCTGACCGCGGTGCAGGGCGGGCAGGGGTAAGGTGCTGCCGGAGCGGATCACGCGGCTGGCAAGGACAAATCCGAAAGGCCGCACGCCTTCGCCCATGGCGTTGCGTGAAGCGCCGGAAGTCATGCCGATCTTCCAGCCGCCGATGGCTTCGCCGCTATCCAGCCAGCGCTGCAGCAGTTGGGTCTGCAAGGTCTGGCCGTGGTCAAACTCCACCTCCAGACCGGCCAAAGCCTGCTCGTGCCCGCCGGCCGGATGGTTGTGCACCCGCCAGAGTGTGTCGACGATATCGATGCGTATCCCCCCGCTTTATGCTGGAGCGGGTGATGGGAATCGAACCCACGTCATCAGCTTGGGAAGCTGAGGTTCTACCATTGAACTACACCCGC
>JANQOA010000281.1 GCA_028279305.1 Pseudomonadales bacterium | reverse complement strand
GGCGGCACGGAACCCGGCGCCGCTGAGGCCGGCAAGGACACATCCGCGCAACTGGTGGTGCGCACCTACAAAAGGCCGGTGAAGCCCCGCGGCGGTAACCAGCAGGCCTATGTGCGCCTGATCCGCGCCCACGACATTAATTTCGGCATTGGTCCGGCGGGCACCGGTAAAACCTTTCTGGCGGTCGCCTGTGCGGTGGAAGCGTTGGAAGCTCAGCGGGTGGCGCGCATCCTGCTGGTGCGCCCGGCCGTTGAGGCCGGTGAAAAGCTGGGCTTCCTGCCCGGTGATCTGGCGCAGAAAATCGACCCCTACCTGCGGCCCTTATACGATGCGTTGTACGAAATGATGGGGGTGGAGCGGGTCAACAAGTACATTGAGCGGAACATTATCGAAGTAGCACCGCTGGCGTACATGCGCGGACGTACATTGAATAATGCATTTATCATCCTTGATGAAAGTCAGAATACTACGGTGGCGCAGATGAAAATGTTTCTGACCCGTATAGGCTTCGGCTCCACCGCGGTGATCACCGGCGATATCACGCAGATCGACCTGCCCCGGGGAGAGCGTTCGGGGCTGGTGAACGTGCGAAATGTGTTGCGTCACGTGGAGGGCATCAGCTTCACGCACTTCGGTTCCAAGGATGTGGTGCGCCATCCGCTGGTGCAGAAGATTGTTGATGCATATGCCGCCGCTGACGATGGCGGCCAGGCGGAACCGGGGCGGGATGCCGGTTGAGCTGCAGATTGCTGACGGCCTCGCGCCCCTCGATCTGAGCGCAACCGATCTGCAGACCTGGCTGCAACACATTGCCGCCAGCGGCGCTGCCGCTGGAACCAACCTGGCGGATGCGCAGCTTTGCGTGCGGGTCTGCGGCGAACAGGAGTCCGCGGCCTTGAACGGCACCTACCGGGGCTCGCACAAGCCAACAAATGTACTTAGTTTCAGCGCTGATCTGGCGCTGCCCGAGGTGAATCTGCTGGGTGATCTGGCGGTCTGCTGGCCGCTTGTGCAACGCGAGGCCAGGCAGCAGGACAAGCTGGAGATGGACCATTTTACCCACCTGTTTGTACATGGCGTATTACACCTGCTGGGCTTCGACCACGAGCAGGAAAGGCAGGCCCGGGAGATGGAAAACCTGGAGGTGGAGATCCTGCGCGGGCTGGGCATTGCCGACCCCTATCAGCGCTTGTAAGCACGCTGCAATGTGGTATACATACAGCAAAGGACACTATAAACCCTAGATGAGCGACACAACGCAGCACAGCCACGCCGGGTCGGAGCAACCGCGGCGGCTGGATGCCGTGACAAATCACTTAACCAAGCCGGAGCCCAAACGCGGGGTACGCGAATGGCTGGCTGACCTTTTTTCCGACGACCCGGAAGACCTCGGCGAACTGATGGAGATGCTGCGCCACGCCGCGGCGCGGAATCTGTTCGACAACGAAGCGCTGAACATCATATTCGGCGCCCTGCACGTCGCGGATATGCACGCCCGGGACATCATGATTCCACGCTCGTCGCTGGTGGTTGTACATGAGCATCAGGAGCCGCGGGAACTGCTGCCCCTGATCATCGAGTCGCGTCACTCAAGGTTTCCGGTGGTTGGTGACGACGTTGATGACATTAAAGGTATTCTGCACGCAAAAGACCTGCTGCCGCTGGTGCTGGACCAGGATCACAGCAAGTTTGCCATGAAAGACTGCATCCGCCCGGCCACGGTCATTCCGGAAAGTAAGCGCTTGAACGTGCTGTTGCAGGAGTTCCGCGCCAACCGCAATCACATGGCGGTGGTGGTGGACGAATACGGCCAGGTGTCCGGCGCAGTCACCATAGAAGATGTGTTGGAACAGATTGTCGGCGAGATTGAAGACGAGCACGACGTTGACGACGACAGCGCCATCACCCAACTGGAACCGCGCAGCTATAACGTTAAAGCCAACAGCACCTTCCAGGATTTTAATGAATACTTCGGCACCCGTATCAGTGAAGAAGAATTCGACACCATCGGCGGGGTGGTGCTGCAGGCGTTTGGTCACCTGCCCGGGCGGGGTGAGGTGATTGACGTTGAAGGGCTGCATTTTGAGGTACTCAATGCCGATTCCCGGCGCTTGCGGTTGTTGCGCGTAATCACTCCCAGATGACCCTGCTGTTTGCGCTTGGCCTTGGGCTGATCTACAGCCTCGGGTTTGCGCCGTTCGGCTTCTGGCCCGCCTGTTTGGCCGCGGCCGGCGGCTTGTTCTGGCTGCTGCACCACACTTCCCGGCCGCTGTGGTGTGCGTGGTTGTTCGGCGTCGGCAAATACGGCCTCGGCGCCTCGTGGGTATACGTCAGCATTAATGTCTACGGCAACGCTTCGCCGCTGCTGGCGCTGTTTCTGGTGAGTTTATTTGTTTTGAGCGTGGCGTTGTTCTGCCTGCCGGTGGGTGCCCTGTACAAAAGACTGGCTGGGGAAACACCCTTTGCGCTGACCAATGTGCTGGCTTTTGCGGTGGCCTGGACGCTGATGGACTGGCTGCTGACCTGGCTGTTCACGGGTTTTCCCTGGCTGTTTCCGGGCTTTGCGCTGATCAGCGTGGTGCCGGCGCTGCCGCCGGTCACCGGGGTGCTGGGTTTGAGTTTCCTGGCCGTGCTGAGTGCCGCCGCGGCAACCGCCATGCTGGCGGCGCGGCGCTGGCGCTGGTCTCATGCGGCGCTGGCCGCGGCACCGTGGCTGCTGGCGCTGGGGTTGATGCCGGTGCAGTGGGTGCAGCCGGCGGGCACGCACAAGGTGGCGCTGGTGCAGAACAACCTGGACCAGAAGCGTAAGTGGCTGCCCGCTGAACGGCAGGTCAATATCCGTAAAAACCTGGAGCTGTCAGCACCGCACTGGGATGTGGACCTGATGGTCTGGCCGGAAGCGGCAATCACCGCCTACCCGGCCCAGGTCAGCGGCCTGCTTGAACAGTTGCAGCAGCAGGCCCGGCGCAGCCAAACCAATCTGCTGGTGGGTATCCCCGGCGTGCGCGAAATGGCGGACGGCAGCTACCGCTTTCAGAATCTGGCGCTGGGCCTGGGGCTGGCGCAGGGCCGCTTTGCCAAACATCATCTGGTGCCGTTTGGTGATTACGTGCCGCTGGAGAATCAGCTGCGCGGCGTCATCGAGTTCTTTAATCTGCCGATGTCCAACGCCAGTCCCGGCGGCCGGCAGCAGCGCAACATCCGCCTGGATTTTGCTCCGGCGGCCATGGCGATCTGTTACGAGGTGGCCTACGGCGAGAGCCTGCGGCGTTATGCGGCGGATGCGGGGTTGCTGGTCACCATCAGCAACGATACCTGGTTCGGCGCCAGTATCGGCCCGCATCAGCATCAGCAGATTGCCCGCATGCGCGCCGCTGAAAACGGCCGCTGGCTGCTGCGCGCCACCCAGAACGGCATTACCGCTATAGTTGATCACCGCGGCCGGGAGGTTGCCCGTCTGCCGCAATTTGTCGGCCGGGTGCTGCGCGGCGAAGTGCAGGTGATGAGCGGCCGTACCCCATACAATTATGCCGGCGACTGGCCATTGCTGCTGACTTTGGCAATACTCAGCGCGTACCTGCTGCGGCGGCGGCTGACAAACAAACATCAACATTAACATCATGGAGGGGCGATGGCGCCAGTACCAAATAACGGCACCGTGGCGGTAACCGGGGCCGCGGGATTTATCGGCGGCTGGATTGTGCGGCTGCTGTTGGACAGGGGCTTTCGGGTGCGCGCCTGCGTGCGTAATGTTGATGATGACAGCCGTACCGGTTTCCTGCGCGCCATGCCCGGTTATGCTTCGGGACGGCTCACCCTGCACGCCGCGGATCTGGATAATGAAGGCTGCTTCGACGATATATTCCCCGGCTGCCACGGCGTCTGCCACGTCTCCCATGTCAGCGACTACGACGATCAGGACTACGTGCGGCGGGTCTGTGAACACATCATCCGCAGCGTCAATCAGTCCGGCAGCGTCAACCGGGTAGTGGTCACCTCAAGTATTGCCGCGGTCATTTCAGAGGCGGACATTCATGAGGTGGTCAGGCGTCCGGTGTTTTATGAAGACCGCTATCCGGATGAACAGAATCCCAAACGCACGCCGGCGCGGGGGCAGGGGTACTCCATGGGCAAGGTGCTGGCGCAAAGGATTTTTGCTGAAGCGGCGGCCCGGCACGGCGGCTGGGATGCCATTACAGTCTGCCCGGCGGATAACGTCGGGCCAATCCAGTCCGCGCATCAGAAGGACATGGGGCCTTGGCAGCACAATATCGAGAGCATGCTGCTGGGCAAGTATTATCAGAACGGCGCCTACCGTCCGTGGATGACCGTGGATGTGAGGGACGATGCCGCCTGCCATATCGGCGTCCTGTGCAGTACCGAAGTGAGCAACGGCGAACGCTACATCGCCTGGTCCACGGATGTGCGCCGGGTGGAGGACATCTGCGCGGACATCAACCGGCTGCTGCCGGAACTGCGTCACGCCACCCCGGAGGTGACGGATCCGTTCCCGGAACGCATCCGCGAACGCGAACAGGAGTTGCGCGGCGTGTGGGCCAAGGCGGAATTGCGCAACGACCGCATCCGCCAACTGCTGGGGATCGAATTCCGGCCCCTGGATGACTCCATCCGCGATTGTGTGGAGTCTCTGCTGTCCGTTGGCGGGGTTGAGCCGGTGCGCCGGGATAACTGATTTTGCCGCTTTGATTGGGTATCCTTGCGCCCCGATTTTTCGGCAGAAGAAGACTGAACATGAGTGCTGTGTACGATCCGCAGGCTGTGGAAGCCGCGGCCCAGGCTGAATGGGAGAAAAAGCAGGTATTTTCCGCCAGCGAGTCCGGCCGTGGGGAAAAATTCTACTGCCTGTCCATGTTTCCCTATCCCAGCGGTCAGCTGCACATGGGCCACGTGCGCAACTACACCCTGTCGGACGTCATCAACCGTTACCAGCGCCTGAAAGGGGCTAACGTCCTGCACCCCATGGGCTGGGATGCGTTTGGGCTGCCGGCGGAAAACGCGGCGATCAAAAACGGCATCCCGCCGGCACGCTGGACCCGGGATAACATCGATTACATGCGCGGCCAGATGCAGCGCCTGGGCTTCGGCATCGACTGGAGCAGGGAATTTGCCACCTGTGATCCCGAGTACTACCGCTGGGAACAGTGGATGTTCCTCAAACTGTATGAGAAGGGGCTGGCGTACCGCAAAAACGCGGTGGTGAACTGGGATCCGGTGGACCAGACGGTATTAGCCAACGAACAGGTTGTGGACGGCCGCGGCTGGCGTTCGGATGCGCCGGTGGAACGCCGGGAAATGGCCCAATGGTTCCTCAAGATCACCGACTATGCGGAAGAGTTGCTGGATCAGCTGGAGCAGATGGACGGCTGGCCGGAATCGGTGAAAAGCATGCAGCGTAACTGGATCGGCCGTTCCCAGGGGGTGGAGATCGACTTTCCGGTGGTCGGCAGTGCGCAGTACTCCGCAGACGCGGAGACCTCCGCATCTGCGGAGCACTCCGCATCCGCGGAGTTGCTGACGGTATTCACCACCCGGCCGGATACCCTGCTGGGCGCCACCTACGTGGCGGTGGCGCCGGAACACCCGCTGGCGTTGGCGGCGGCAGCGGAAGATGCCGCGGTGGCGGCGTTTGTGGAGCAGTGTAAACAGGCCACCACGGCTGAAGCGGATCTCGCCACGCTGGACAAAGCCGGCATGGCCATTAACGCCGCGGTGGAACACCCGCTGACCGGCGCGCATCTGCCGGTCTGGGTGGCAAATTTTGTACTGATGGAATACGGCTCCGGTGCGGTCATGAGCGTGCCGGGCCACGATCAGCGCGACTGGGAGTTTGCCCGCAAGTACGGCATCAACATCGTGCAGGTGATTGAACCGGCGGATGACAGCCCCTGTGATCTGGACAGCGCGGCGTTTACCGAATACGGGCGGCTGTGCAACTCCGGGGAATACAACGGCCTGAGCTCAGCGCAGGCGTTTGATGCCATCGCGGACGCGCTGGCGGCCAGAGACGGCGGCCGGCGCATCACCAACTACCGCCTGCGTGACTGGGGGGTGTCCCGGCAGCGCTACTGGGGTTGCCCGATACCGATGATTCATTGTCCGGCGTGCGGGGTGGTGCCGGTGCCGGAAAGTGATCTGCCGGTGGTTTTGCCCACGGAAGTGGAATTT
>JANQOA010000264.1 GCA_028279305.1 Pseudomonadales bacterium | reverse complement strand
GCCTGATTCAGCGTAACGCCGACCGCCTGGGCAAAACCTTGTGGAGTGACGGGCCGGTGGGTGAACCCATCCGCATCTACTCCGGGTACAACGATCTGGATGAGGCGCGGTTCATTGTTGAGCGCACCAGCCAGTGGATCGAGGAAGGCGGCAGCGCTGACGAGGTTGCGGTACTGTACCGGTCCAACGCCCAGTCACGGGTGTTGGAGGAAGCCATGCTGCGCGCCGGTATCCCCTATCAGATTTACGGCGGCCAGCGCTTCTTTGAGCGCGCGGAAATAAAAAATGCGCTCGCTTACATGCGTCTGATGGACGACCGCCACTCGGATACGGCTTTTGAACGGGTGGTGAACGTACCGCCGCGGGGTATTGGCGAAAAATCCGTGGAAGCCATCCGACAGCAGGCGCGCGGGCGGGGCGTCTCCCTGTGGCAGGCCAGCAAAGACGCCCTGGCGGAAGGCACCTTTTCCGGCCGGGTCAGCAATACCGTCAGCGGTTTTGTCGCTCTGATTGACGATCTGGCGGAAGTGTGCGCGTCCATGGCCCTGCACGAACTGGCGGAACACTGCATTGAAGCCAGCGGTTTAATGGCCTACCACCGCCAGGAAAGGGGTGAACGCGGTCTGGCGCGCAAGGAAAACCTCGAGGAGCTGGTGAACGCCTGCCGCCAGTTCAGCGGTGAACTGGTGTTTCCTTTTGCTGATTCAGACGCCGCGGAAGTATCCGTGCTGTAGGAGTTCCTCGACCAGGTGGCATTGGATGCGGGGGACCGGCAGTCCCAACAGGGGCCGTGCGTGCAGATGATGACCCTGCATTCCGCCAAAGGCCTGGAGTTTCCGCTGGTTTTTCTGGGCGGCATGGAAGAGGGCCTGTTTCCGCACCGCATGTCCGCGGAAGAACCCGGACGCATGGAGGAAGAGCGCCGCCTGGCTTATGTCGGCATCACCCGGGCAATGCGTGAGCTTTACCTGACCTACGCGGAGACCCGCCGCCTGCACGGCCAGGACAGTTACAACCGCCCCAGCCGGTTTTTGTTGGAGATCCCCCAGGAACTGGTGACCGAGGTGCGCATGAACGGTGCGGTGCAACGGCCCTACAGTACCGACAACAATGAAAGCCTGTTTGCGGAAGAGGAAACCTGCGGCCTGCGCCTGGGGCAGCGGGTAGCGCATGGTAAGTACGGTGAAGGTGTGATCCTGCAGATGGAAGGCGGCGGCGAACGGGCCAAGGTGGAGGTGAACTTCCCGGGGGTTGGCGCCAAGTGGCTGATGGTGGGTTTTGCCAATCTGCAGCCGCTGGACTGATTTCAGGCTAACAAGTCTAAAAGTAAACAAGTAAAAAAAGACAGGAAGGTAGAGTTGCGCACGATATTGATGCTTGGGGCGGTTGCGGGTCTGATTGCGGCAGCCGGCTGCGGTCCGCGCGGTACTGGTGAAGAGGGTGTTCAGGGTGCCGCCGCGCCCGCTAAGATTTACCGTTGGAAGTTGATTACCACCTGGCCGAAAAACCTGCCCGGCCTGGGTACCGCGCCGGAACGGCTGGCGGATAACCTGCGTCTCATGAGTAACGGCCGCCTCGACATCAAGGTGTACGGGGCGGGTGAACTGGTGGGTGCTTTTGAGGTATTTGACGCGGTGGCCCAGGGCACCGCGGAAATGGGGCACGGCGCGGCCTACTACTGGCGCGGCAAAATCCCCATCGCCGCCATGTTCTCCACCGTGCCGTTTGGCATGAATGCCCAGGAAATGAATGGCTGGCTGCATTACGGCGGCGGCATGGAACTGTGGCGCGAATTGTACGCGCCGTTTGGACTGGTGCCGCTGGCCAGCGGCAACACCGGGGTGCAGATGGCCGGCTGGTTCAACAAAGAGATCAACAGCCTGGAGGACCTGCGCGGACTGAAAATGCGTATTCCGGGTCTGGGCGGCGAAGTGCTGAAGCGCGCCGGCGGCGATCCGGTGGTACTAGCCGGCGGGGACATTTTTACCGCGCTGGAGACCAACCTGATTGATGCTACCGAATGGGTGGGACCGTACAACGACCTGGCTCTGGGGCTCTACAACGTCGCGGAATACTACTATTACCCGGGCTGGCACGAGCCCGGCCCGACGCTGGAGTCGATCGTCAACCAAACCGCCTGGCAGAGCCTGCCGGCGGACCTGCAGGCCATGGTGGAAGTAGCCACCCGGGCTATTAACGATGACATGTTGAACGAATTTACCGCGCGCAATAATGCAGCGCTGCGCACGCTGGTGGAGGAACACAATGTGCAACTGCGCCGGCTGCCGGACGACGTGCTGGCCGCTTTAAAAGAAGCCGCTGACGAAGTGCTGGCGGAAGTGGCGGGAGACGACCCTCTGGCGCAGCGTATATATGCGTCTTACATGGAATTTTTTGCCGGGGTGGAGGCTTATCACAACATCAGCGAACGGGCCTACCTCAAGGCCCGCGCCCCCGCGGCTGATTGAGGGCCGCCGGCGGCGCCTGGAAAGAACACGGAAAGAACCCGGAAAGAGCCTGAAATGGAACTGAAAAATACCGAATACGAAGTAGATGCGGGCATTGCCACCATTGCTTTGAACCGCCCTCACCGCATGAACGCCTGGACCGGGCGGCTGCACACCGAGTACCGTTACCTGCTGCAGCGCGCCAATACCGATCCGCTGGTGCAGGCGATTGTGGTAACCGGCCGCGGCCGGGGGTTCTGTGTGGGAGGGGATTCCCAGGCCCTGGAGGGCCACTCGGAACGGGGTGGCTACGATCCGGGTACCTCGGCTGACATTGCCACCCCGGGCTACGGCATCAGCGAACACTTTGATGCCACCTTTGCTTATCACTTTGGTCTGGACAAACCGGTGGTTGCCGCTATTAACGGGCCCGCGGCGGGTATCGGGCTGGCGCTGGCCTGTTTTGCGGACATCCGCTTTGCGGTGCCCGGGGTCAAATTCACCACCGCCCACGGCAAGCTGAACCTGCCCGCGGAATACGGCCTGTCCTGGATGCTGCCGAGAATTGTCGGGCTCGGGCGGGCCAACGACTGGCTGTTGACCAGCCGCGTATTTATGTCCGACGAAGCCTACCAGTTTGGCTTTGTGAATACCCTGGTGCAGCTTGAAGAACTGCTGCCGGAGACGTACGCCTATACCCGCAATCTGATTGCAACGGTGTCGCCGGACTCCCTGCGCCAGACCCGCTGGCAGATCTACCGCGACCTGCACCGTGATGTGGCGGCCTCGGTGCAGGATTCGGAACAATTGCTGAATAGCATGATGGGTCACGCAGACTACCGCGAAGGGGTCAATGCGCTGGTTGAAAAGCGGCCGCCGCGCTGGCCGTCGGTACAACAGCATCAAAAAGGGGATACCTGAGCGCAGGCCTGCGCGCAGGGTGTGCGGCCGCTAAGCCACCAGACGGCCGCGGCAGTACACCTGCGCCGGGCGGGTCACGGCGCTGAGGTTGTGCAGCGGATTGCCGTCCAGCAGCAGCACGTCCGCTTCCAGGCCGGTCTGCAGGCGGCCGGTGAGGTGTTCGATGCGTAATGCCCGCGCGGCGTCTGAGGTTGCGGAACGCAACGCCGCTGCGGGGCTGAGCTGGGCAATTTCCGCAAATACCACCAGCGCATGGGGCATGTCAGCGTGGAATACGCCGGGTATGCCGGCGTCGGTGCTGGC
>JANQOA010000192.1 GCA_028279305.1 Pseudomonadales bacterium | reverse complement strand
CCACATGCCGGGTGCGCACTGCTTCCGCCCGCCCGCCGCGCACGTAGGTGACATGCACCCGCTGTTTGTCCGCGGCATGCACAACATTGACCACCGTGCTGTGCAACCGCAGCCGCACATCCGCGGCCGCATCATCCAACCGGTTGTAAGCAAACCGCGCCTGTACCACATCCTCCATGCTGTCTCCGGCAGCCGCACCGGGGATCAGCGCCCGCACCAGCATGCGCGCCACCGACGCATTGCCATCGGGAAAGTGGTACACATACGGCTCCACCCCCCAGGAGATCAGCCGCCGCAGCAGTGGCTCCAGACTACCCAGGCTGGTGCGGTTGAGTCCCGGAAGACCAAACCCCAGCGCCATCATCGCCGGAATGGTATCGATGCCGTGGCCAAAATAACCGCTGGGCATATCCTGCAGCACCCGCAGCACCTCGGGTTCCGTGACCCCCAGGTGGTTGGTGAGAAAATCCTGGTAGCTGATGCCGCTGAGCACCCCCGGCTCGCTGAACACCGAGTGGTCGGGCAGGCGGTCATCGTCCGCGGTAAACAGCTCGAGCATCTGCGCCTGCGCCGCCGCGCTGATGGGCATCTGTTTAACGGCTTGTTCAATGCCGGCTGTTGACGGCGCCAACGGCACAAACGCCCCGGTATCCACAAACGGGCCTTTAACCAGCCGGTCCCGGCCAAACTGTGATTTGCTGAAGTACAGCGCCGCCTCCAGGTTATGGCGCTTATAGAACGCCTGATCATAGGCGTCAGCCAGTTTAGCGGGCTTGATCCCCAGGGATTTGAACAGGCCCTTAACCGTATCGCTGTAAGCTCTCGGATTCTCAAAAGACTGGCTGCCGCCGTAGCCAATGAGCTGCCGGCCGTCAACGTTAAACTCGTTGCGCTTGGCATGGCCGCCAAAATCGTCGTGGTTCTCCAGCAGCAGGATGCGCGCCCCCGGATGCTGCTGCTGATAAAAGTAGGCCGCCGCCAGGCCGCTGACTCCCGCCCCGACCACCACCAGATCATAATCCCGCTCATCCAGTACCCTCGGCGTGCCCCAATCCACCCTGTTGTCGAAAGCCATTTCGTGGGCTACTTCAAAGGCACCCTGGTGGCTGCCGCGCAGGCCGGTTTTCTGTGCCGGGCGGAGCGCCTGCGATGCCTTGCCGCGGGTTTTTGCGTTGGCAGTTTTGTTGTCGGCGGCACCAGCGTTTGTCGCAGCGCCGCCCGGGCCCGCCGCGCCCGCCGCAAACGGGCAACCCGGCGCTAGTGCCGCCGCCCCGGCCAGGCCGGCAGCCCCAGCCCCCTGCACAAAGTCCCGCCGCGTAATCTCCCGTTGCATGCCCAGTGCTTTGTCACGCTTGTTCATACCGCTGCCTCCTTATGTTTAGCCTGTAGCCTGTGCGCTGACGGATCCGCCTGCAGATGATCAACCAGGGTCAGCGCCGCCGTTTTGCAGGCGGTCAGCCGGTTGGCCGCAAAACCCACACTGTGCAGGCCGTACGCACCCTCGATCAGGGCGTAAACGGCGTAAGCGGTCTGGCGCACCCGGGCGGGTTTGATATGCGGCAAGGCACGGCTCAACAACTCTACGCAGGCGGCTTCCAGATGCTGGCACAGCCGCAGTTGCTGACGGCCGATTTCCGCGTCGTGATGCGCATACGCGGCAAACTCGTCACACAAGCGGTCGTAACGCGGCACGCTGAAACTGGTGCTGAGCAATAGATCCAACGCCTGGTTGACGGACAGTTGCTGCTGCTGGCCCGCGGCCAGCGCGCGCAGATCCGCCAGATAGGCGTCCACCACCCGGTTGGCCAGGCCCGCCATCAACTCAGCTTGGCTGCGGAAATAGTGATGCACCGTGGTGCGGTCCAGACCAATCTTGCGCGCCACCGCCGCCGGCGTTGCCGCCGCCAGGCCCTGTGCAAACACCATGTCTTCGCAGGCATCGAGAATTTCTTCGCGGCGCTGCAGCCGCAGATTCCTGCGCCCCATGCAATAACCTGTTTAATTCCACGTTGCGTGGAAATATACCCGCACCCGGCCCTTTTATCAACTATAAGTGGAAATTTATACCCGTGGCATGCTGCGCGTATGCAAGAGCCGGACAATCACTATCAGCACCCTGCATTGGCAGCAGTCTACGACGTCACCAGCGGCTGGGACACGGACCGGGACTATTACCTTTCGTTAGCCGGCCGCACCCCCATGGACGTGCTGGACATCGGCTGCGGCACCGGCCTGCTGTGTAACGCTTACGCTGAGCAGGGGCACCGGGTGGTGGGCGTGGACCCGGCCGGCGCCATGCTGCAGGAAGCGCGGCAGAAACCTAACGGCAGCCGGGTACAGTGGCTTGAGGCATACGGGCACAACTTCGAGACCACCCGGCGTTTTGACCTGGCCATCATGACCGGCCATGCTTTTCAAACCCTGTTGAGCGACACGGACATCCTGGCGTTGTTCCGCAACGTCCACCGGCATCTGAAGAGGGATGGCCGCTTTGTATTTGAAACCCGCAATCCGGCCATGGATTGGCGCAGCCGCTGGCACGGCCGCAGCGGCCGCTGCGATTCCGCCGCCGGACCCTACGACATGGCAACCCGGGTACTGGACATGAGCGGCGAAACCATCACCTTCGAACACGTGTACACGTTTGCTGATCAGACCCTGAAATCCCGCAGTACCCTGCGCTTCCCCGACCGGGACGCGGTCAACCGGCTGTTGCGGGATGCCGGGTTCAGCGTAGACGGCTGTTACGGTGACTGGCAGGCCGGCCCCTTTGTGCCGGACACCTCAGACGAAATCATATTTGACGCGCGGCGCCGGCAAAGCGGTTAATACCCGCCAGCCCGGCGCCCTCAGGCCGCGCCGTCAGATGTGTCGGCTACGTCCGCCAGCGTACAGTGCTGACGCGCCCGCAGCCGCTTAAGGTAAGCGTGCAGATGTTCAAAGCCGTCGAGAATACCGTCCGCCAGCCCCCAGTTGACCGTGTAGCTGACAAATATGTCGGTGACGGAAAAGCGGTTGTCCACCAGATAGTCCGTTTGCCCCAGCACATTGTTGAGCACCGCCGCAGCCTTGCGGTACAGCATGGTGTTCTGGGCAATGATGGCGGGTACGTGCTGATCTTCAGGCAATACGAAGTCGATGCTGTTGATTTCGCTGCTTTGCACAAACGCTTCCATTTCGCTGAGACAGAAGCTGAGCCACTGGTAATGCAGATTGCGCGCCCAGCTGCCCGGCGCCGCCACCAGCTTACGCTGCGGCACCCTGTCGGCCAGTGCGGTGACGATGGCCGCGGACTCGAACAGGGGCTGTCCATCAATCAGCACCGCGGGCAGCTTGCCCAGCGGGTGCACCGCCCGCAACTCATCACTGCTGAACACTTCAATTCCGTTGCCCCTGGACTCAAACGCCAGGCCCGCTTCCAGCAGCGTCCAGCGCACCCGGCCGGAGCGGGTGGGGCCCAGTTCATATAACACTATGTCAGCCATGTCCGATATACTCCGGCGTTCAAACCTCAGTCTGTGGAGGCAGCATGCACATTTCCATCACCTACTGCGCGAGTTGAAACTATAAACCCACCGCGGTCAGTCTGGCTGCAAAACTCAAAAGTGTTCTGAACGTTGATGCGGAGCTGATTGCCGGCGGCGGCGGGATCTTCGACGTTAAGGTCGACGGCGGCCTGGTTTATTCAAAACACCAGACCGGCGAATTCCCCGACGAAGACACGCTTACCCAGCAGATCAGCAGCCTCTCCAACGCCTGACCCGCCGGTCAGCGCCACCCGGAACAGAAGTCTTCCGGGTCCAGGCCGCCGGGCGGCTGGTCCCTGCCCGGCGCCGCAAACGGCTGTTTAAAGGTAAACGCAAAGCCGCTGGGGCCGTGCCGCTGCAGATGCTGCAGGCGCGCCAGACCCTCTTCCGGCGCCGGCCTGTGCCCGGCCGGCACCCACCACAACACCTGGTAGGCGCTGTCGGGGCGCTGGAACCAGTGGCGGCGCAGCACCATCACATCGCGGTGGGTAGTCTGATAAACGTAGTGATACAACGCTTCCAGCGAAACCCAGACCGACATATTGACGATAAACCGCGGGTCACCCCCGACATCAATGTCCGTGGCATTGCCGCTGTCGCTCTGCAAGCGCCAGACAAACCCGGGCGCGCTATCCGCCAGCGCGTTGATTTCGTCCAGCCGGGTCATGAACCCGCTCATGCGCCTGTCTTCCCGGTCATAACGCATGGTGCCCACGTTCATCTGCGCCAACTGCCATTGTTCAGTCATGCCTGCTCCTTAATGCTGCTGTCCTTCACCCGTTGTCGATGGCCGCCAATACTTTGGGCGGCGACAGCGGCAGCTCCGTCATGCGGATGCCAAGCGCCCGGCTGACCGCATTGCCCACCGCCGGCAGCGGCGCGATAATCGGCGTTTCCCCTACACCGCGCACGCCGAAGGGGTGTGTGGTGTTGGCAATCTCAACAATCTGCGTATCGATCATCGGCAGGTCCGACGCAACCGGGATGCGGTAATCGAGAAAACCCGGGTTTTCCTGGCTGCCCTGGGCGTCGTAAATGTACTCTTCGTTCAAAGCCCAACCGATGCCTTGAGCCGCACCCCCCTGCATCTGACCTTCCACGTAGTCCGGGTGCACCGCGCGGCCGGCGTCCTGGATGGCGGTAAAGCTGAGCACCGTGGTGCGCCCGGTCTCCGGGTCCACCTCCACGTCACACAGGTTTACCGAAAACGACGGCCCCGGGCCCTGGGCGTTCAAAGACGCGCGGGCGGAAATGGGACCGCCGGTACGCGGAAAACTGCGGGCAATTCTGGCCAGCTTCAGCGGCTCTATCTCTTCGTTGACGCCGGGCAGCGGGCGCGCTTCACCATCCACCCATTCCACCTGATCCGCTTCAACCCCCCAGGTAATGGCGGCGCGGGCTTTAAGCTGCTCCACCACATCTTCACAGGCCTGGATGACCGCCATACCCGTGGCAAAGGTGGTGCGGCTGCCGCCGGTGGTATTGCTGAAACCGGTGCTGTCGGTATCGCCGACCCGTACCCGGATGCGGTCGTAGGGGACCTGCAGGGTCTCCGCCGCCATCAGCGCCATGGACGCACGGCTGCCGCCGATATCCGGGTTGCCCTCCACCACGTTAATCATGCCGCTTTCCGCCACATGCACTTCCGCACTGGAGTTGTTGCCGGCGTTAAACCAGAAGCCCACCGCCACGCCGCGGCCCTGGTTTTCCGCCAGCGCTTTTTGATAGTTGGGGTGCGCCTTGGCGGCCAGCAGGCATTCACGCAGGCCGATCTCCTTAAAGCGCGGACCGTACGCCGCATGGGTACCCGCCTGGGCAGCATTGGCCAGCCGCAGGTCAATAGGGTCCATGTTCAGCTTCTGCGCCAGCTCGTCCAGCACACATTCTCCGGCAAACATGGATTGCGGTGCACCGGGGGCGCGGTAGGCGGCCACCCGGGGTTTGTTCACCACCACCTCGTAACCTTCTATATAGACGTCCGCCACGTCGTAAGGGGCAAATATGCACATGGCCCCGGCTTCCAGGGGGCTGCCGGGAAAGGCCCCCGCTTCGTACAACAGGTGCGCGGACATGGCGACTATGGTGCCGTCGTTGCGGCAACCGATCTTCACCCGGTTGATGGTTCCGGACGCGGGCCCGGTGGCGCGGAACACATCGTCCCTGCGCATCACCATCTTCACCGGCCGGCCGGCTTTCTGGGACAGTTTTAAAGCCAGCGGCTCCAGATAGACCACGGTCTTGCCGCCGAAGCCGCCGCCGATTTCCGCCGGTTCAACGCGGATATCGCCGGTGTCCATACCCAGCGCCAGCGCGGTCATGTCGCGCACGCCAAAATGACCCTGGGTACTGCACCATAAGACCGCGCGCCCATCGGAGGTCATGCTGCCGACACAGGCATGAGGTTCTATATAACCCTGATGCACCATGGGGGTTACAAAGGTGCGCTCCACCACCACGTCCGCCTGCTCAAACGCGGCCGCCGCATCACCCTTGGTGATAACCGCTTTTTTTACCACGTTGGAAGGGGTATCCGGGGTTTCCTCCAGACCTTGAGTGAACATATCGTCGTGCAGCACCGGCGCGTCCGGCTGCATGGCCGCCTGCATATCCAGTACCGCCGGCAGCTCCGTGTAATCCACCTCCACCAGTTCAGCAGCGCGTTCCGCCAGCTTCTGGGTTTTGGCGGCAATTGCAGCCACCGGCTGACCCTGATAAAGCACCTTGGCGGAGGCGATGATGTTCTCGAAAAAGCGCTTGCGGCCGACGCTGATCCCTTCCCGGCCGGGAAAATCCGCAGCCGTGACCACGGCAAATACACCGTCCAGCGCCAGCGCCTTGTCCGCGTTGATGCTGTTCACTACCGCATGCGCGTGGGGACTGCGTACCACGGCGCCGTGAATCATGCCGGCCATGGCCTTGTCAGCGCCGTAGTTGGCGCGCCCGGTCACTTTTTCCACGCCGTCCGGGCGTACCGGACGGGTGCCGACATAGGTGAGTTCCTGAGATTCGCTCATTGAATGCCCATTAAATTTAAATTCGGGCCCGAATAGTATCGGCTGCTTAACGCACCGGCAACGGATTCCCCAGATCCCCCAGCGGCGAGCGCGCCCGCAGACCGCCGTCTACAACTATGGCTTCACCGCTGACAAACGAAGACTGGTCGCTGGCGAGCCACACCGCGGCGTTGGCAATCTCTTCAGGCTGCCCCAGCCGGCCCATGGCGTGCGCGTTCAAGTTGCGCTGCAGCACTTTCGGATCCTGATTCATGCGCACCACCGGCGGCGTTTCTATCGACCCCGGGCAGATCGCATTTACCCGGATGCCTGCAGCGGCGTAGTCCGTGGACATGGCCCGGGTGAGGTTGATGACCGCCGCCTTGCTGGCGGCGTAAACAATGCCGTTGCCGTCTCCGTGCAGACCGGAGATGGATGCCGTATTGATTATGGCGCCCCCGCCCCGGGCGCGCAGATGACGCACCGCGTACTTGGCGCCGAGAAACACCGACCGCACATTCACCCCCATGACCAGGTCCCAGTCCTCAACGCTCAGGGTTTCAGCGTTGCCCAGCCGGATGGTGCCGGCATTGTTGTAGATGACATCGAGGCCGTCAAACTCGCTGATGCAGGCATCCACCATGGCCGCCGCGGAGGCGTCCTCCGCCACATTGACTTCCACCGCTTTGGCCACGCCGCCCCGGGCGGTGATTTCCGCTGCGGTCTGCTCTGCCTTGTGGCCGCGGATATCCGCCACCAGCACGGCCGCACCCTCCTCAGCAAAGCGGATGGCGCTGGCTTCGCCAATACCGGAACCACCGCCGGTGACAATGGCTATTTTGTTTTTGAGTAACATCCCGGCCCCCGCAATACCGTCATTACGGTTGATTCTGCCACAAAAGTCGGGGTTATCGGGTGCGGGCTCCTGCCAATAGGGTGTCAGTAACGGGGTTGTATCATGTCCGTTCCAAACGGGCCAACGGAGCAAACTATGGTCAGATGGAAAGACTTCGCGGCAGCGTCTCCGGAACTCGCCCGGATAGGCGCCAGCCTTCTGCTTCATCCGGACAGGGGCGAAGTTGCAATTCTCGCAATGGCGAACGCAGATCACAGACCCTGCGTAGCCCCCGTTTCACCGATTGCCTGCAACTCAGGACTCTACCTGTCTGTCGGCTCCCATACCCCAAAAGTGCATCATCTTTTAGGCAACGGATACTACGCGCTGCACGCCATGGTCGGCGCAGACGACCTGGAGTTCCAAATCAGCGGCTCAGTCCGAAACGTGGTCTCGCAATCAGAGCGCGACGAGGTTGTAGCTGCGATACCCTTCCCAAGTTTCGACAGGAATGACCCGATATTCGAATTGCTGATCGAACGGGCGCTGGTGGTGACTTGGCCTGAAAGAACCACAAAGGGATTGAAGCAATCCTGGCGGGCGGATTCTTGACGGCTAATTTGAACAGCCGCCGGACGACAAAGGCGATTTTGTTTTGCAGCAGCATGTGAACGTCTCTGAGCGGGCTTAAGCGTACTGTCAGCTTTCTCAACAACAGCCGTCCAGATAGCTCGCAACCACAGATCCGAATGGGTCAGATCGGCCAACAGCGGAAGTATTGACTAAAGTGCGAAGTGAAACTTCTCTGACCGTCTTACACCATCCTCGGCGTTTTCCCCCAGATAGAAGTCAATCTCAAGTCTGAGATTCGTTGTGTCCCACAAAGATGTCCAAATTGTTCTGACAGATGACTCATCTAGAGGGGACATTTGGTGTACTGATTCGTTAGCGTTTCTAATGTCTTTAATACCAAACGATTCATTATCAGCTACGGAGCTTCTTAGTTTCTCTAGCCTTGAACGTGACTCAGCCAGCCCGTCAGATTCAGTTGCATTGTGATCATATAAAAGATGGTTTGTTACACATAAGGGTCCCTCGGCGATATCGGTAAAGTGAATGCTCCCAAATTTGGAGTATTCGGCGATAGTTGCAGCGCCGGATGAATCGCAAACAATATAGTGAGTGGGGTCCATAAACGCTCGTTTCGTTTTCAGAAACACTACCTTTGCGTCCTCTACAGTTGAGCAAGACTCCAATATCATTTTCGGCAACAAGCCTTCCTGCGCACCTGCTCCCTGAGGTTGAGGAAGCTCACTGGCTGCCAATGTTTCCGTATCTTGCAATAGGGCTATCGCCAAACCCTCTGAGTTGATTCCATCGATACACACGCCGAGTAGATCGAAATAGCACATCATCAACGTACTTGGTCCGTTATCAGGAGTAGTTTTAATCAGATAGGGTTGGGAGACATGAGGCGGCGTATTCGGCGGCCCTTCCAGCCCTATGATGTCGAATAGTGAGCCGACCGGTAGATCAAGATTACGAGCAAGAACGCTGGATCCGTTTTCGACTAAAGAGGGAGGATAGTACGCACATGAACACCCTGTGCCGATGCGAGGAGGTAACAGTTGCTCTGGGATATTGTATGGGAGGCTCAGGGGTAGATTTTCATCTTCGATATCAATCTCCAGTGCATCCGCAACACCTTCGACACGTCGGAAATTCTGTGGCCAATTTATAGCCATCCATTCCCGTTGCGCTCTGACGATGAGTGGATCGAACTGGCGAAGAGCCCCGTCATGCCTCTCTAGCCAAAGACTGCCAAGCTCTCGTCCTATGGTGAACTGGTCACCACTCAAGCTTAAGTATCGGAAGGTTAAAAAGTCACCCTTCTCACCACCACAAACTATCTCGTCTACCTCAACAGTCATTTCAATATCCTTACAGACGAGTGCTTATTCTACTGGTGGAGTACCGGGCAAATGGAGGATTGGAAACTCAAGCGGGACTATCCCAGTTCGTACCTGGGCTCTGGACCTGCAAGTTGCATGAGAGGTGTGGTTTAAACAACGGCAGATTTGCCACGCGGCACATATGTCCCTTGAATCTGATCATGGTCCGTTAGCTTGATCGCCGAGTAGTATGCTACTGACATTGCCGTTGGCGCGGTAGCTGGCAACCAACAAGTAAATGCTCAGAAACATGAGCCCTGCGACAGGCCAGATCAACGCCACGGCGATACCGTTAAGCGAAAATTTGTGGCGCCAAGCAATCCACAGCGATGTGACCATTATCAACATCATGAAGTCCAGATTGAATTGGCCCTGCCATCCAACATTGAA
>JANQOA010000179.1 GCA_028279305.1 Pseudomonadales bacterium | reverse complement strand
TGTGGCGGCGACGTCCTGTCGCCGACACCCCGAAACAACTTAGTTACCCGTCCACCGGCCTGGTGTGTAGATACCCTGCTGGAGTTGTCGTTACATTTTGGCACTGGCAGTTTCCTGCTGCACCGATCCGTGCTGAGTGCCCGTCCGCTTGCATTGCGGCCACGGTGTGGCGGAACGTCCTGCAGGGTATTCTCCGAGTGTTTTTCGTTCAACGCCCGGGTGTAGCAAAACTCCAGCGCTGGGAATGTGTTTTTTTGGCTTCCGTTACGCGAGGGCTGCATGTGAATAGCAGAGTTTCAGGACCGTCGCCGACAGGATGTCGGCGCCGGAGCCTACAGGGACGTATTCACGGCGATCCTGAAACTCGCCTGCTATTCACAAAGCAGCCCGGGCAGAACTGAACACCCAAAAGAACACACTCCAACAGTCCTCGAGCCTACAGGGACGTATTCACGGCGATCCTGAAACTCTCCTGCTATTCACCAAGCAGCCCGGGCAGTACTGAACAACCCAATAAACTACAAATGCATCAACCGCAGTTCAGGATCTTCTACACTCTTCTCCCATGCCTGCCTGAACGCCTCTAACAAACGGCTGCACGTAACCGGATTATACAGATCCGTAACACCGTCAAACTGCTCCCAGTTAGGCAGTAACCAGTAGGCTGAGGTGTCAGCGCAGACAAAGCTGGAGGTGTCGGTATTGGCACGTTCCTGCAGGCGGCGGATCTTGATCTTTTCGTCCAGCCGCCTGGCCAGTTCCAGGAGCTGGTGGCCGCGGTCGACAATCAACTTACTGTCCAGGATCAGAATCTGAATCTCCGCCCGCGGCGCGCTGCGCGCCAGGGCGCTGACGCTGTCGAGAAACTCAGCGTGCTCAAAAATTTCCTGATCCAGATTGGGGTGCAGGATGTGGAGTTTGCGGCGGGCGGAGCGGGTCACCTGCTGCAACTGCGCCAGCAGCGTTTCAAGGCTGTCAAAGGTTTGCGGCTTGGATGGGCCGTTGGCTTGTTGGGGTTGTTGGGGCCGCACCGCCGGCGCCGGGCGGGCGGCGGGTTCAGCCTCGGTGAAGCTGGGCGTAAAGGTCAGCGGCAGTTTCATTTCCATGGCGATATGGGGGATGTCCGCTTCCTCGAACGGTTCCCCGTAGGGGACAAACCCGCCTTTGCGGTAAAACGCTTCCGCGTAACTCTGGGCGTGCAAAAACAGGCGCTCCAGGCCGCGCTCACGGCCGGCTTCGATGGCGGCGTCCAGCAACTGAGCGCCAATGCCGCTGCCGCGGTATTCTTCCAGCACCGCCATGCGTCCAATCTGGCCGTTGTCCAGCAGCCGTGCACAGCCTATGTACTGGCCCAGTTCGTTTACCGCCAGAAAGTGTTGACTGTCTTCATCCAGACCATCCCATTCAAGTTCCCGCGGCACGCTCTGGCCCTGGATGAAGACCACTTCGCGGATGTGCCGCAATACGTCCTTGTGTTCCTGCCAGGCGGCGGGAATTACGTGCACTTGAGGCGCTTTGCTCATTTGCCCGGCAGCCCGCGGCGCGCCAGCGCTGCCGCGGCGCCGGTGTACGTGCCGGGCGTCAGCCCGGCGAGTTCCCGGCGCGCGGCTTCGGGCAGATTTAATTGCGCCAGAATCTCAGCGAACAACGGTTCGGTGATCACCTGTCCGCGGGTGGCGGCTTTTAACTGTTCGTAGGGTTCCGCCAGACCGTACTTGCGCATCACGGTTTGCACCGGCTCAGCCAGTACCTCCCAGCTGCTTTGCAGGTCCGCGCGGATGGCTTCAGCGTTTACTTCCAGCCTGGATAAACCTTTGAGGGTGGACTGGTAGGCAATGGCGCAGTGGGCGGCGGCGCTGCCGATATTGCGCAGTACCGTAGAATCCGACAGATCGCGCTGCCAGCGCGATACCGGCAGTTTATCCGCCATGTGGGCGAGCAGCGCGTTGGCCACACCCAGGTTGCCCTCTGAATTCTCAAAATCGATGGGATTCACCTTGTGCGGCATGGTGGACGAGCCGGTTTCGCCTTCCACTTTTTTCTGTTTGAAATACTCTATGGAAATGTAGGCCCACATGTCGCGGTCAAAATCCAGCAGCACGGTGTTAAAGCGCAGCAGCGTGTGAAACAGCTCCGCCAGATAGTCGTGGGGCTCAATCTGCGTGGTCCAGGGATTGTTGACCAGGCCCAGCTGCTCGATGAAACGGGCGCTGGCCTGGATCCAGTCCACGTCCGGATAAGCGCTCAGATGGGCGTTGAAATTGCCGACCGCGCCGTTGAATTTACCCAGAATGTCCACCGCCGCAAACTGCTGCTGTTGGCGCTGCAGGCGCGCCGCCACATTCTTGATTTCCTTGCCCAGGGTGGTGGGCGAGGCGGTCTGGCCGTGGGTGCGGGACAACATGCCCAGCTCCGCATGGAGGTCGGCCATGCCGTCCAGCGATTCTATGATGCTGGCCATCAGCGGCATCAGCACCTGGGAACGGGCGGCGTCGACCATCAGCGCATAAGCGGTGTTGTTGATATCTTCGGAGGTACAGCCGAAATGAACCCATTCGATCAGCGGCTTCAGTTCTTTGTTCGCGGCCAGTTGTTCTTTGACAAAGTACTCCACCGCCTTTACATCATGGTTGGTGGTGGCCTCAAATTCTTTGATGCGGTGCGCGCCGTGCAGATCAAAACCTTCACTGATGCCGCGTACATGCTGTTGCGCGGCGGCGCTGAGCTCCGGCAACTCAGGCACATCCGGCAGCGCGCTTAAGAACAACAGCCATTCACATTCCACCTGCACCCGGTATTTCATCAGACCAAATTCGCTGACAATGTTCTGCAGACCCGAGGCCTTGCTGCGGTAGCGGCCGTCGACGGCGCTAATGGCGGTTAATGGATCAATTTCTGTCATGGGTTACTCATTGTGCGTAGATGATGGGCGCGCTTGCAAAGGCGCCAGGGCTGCCGTGTCGGTGGCGCAGATCCGCGCGCCGCCCAGCAACCGGGTACCGTCGTAAAAAGCCACATACTGGCCCGGCGTAACCGCCCGCTGGGGGGTGTCAAATTTAACCAGCACGCCGCCGTCCGCGGCGGCGCTGATGCGGCAGGCCTGATCATCCTGGCGGTAACGGATTTTGGCGCTGCCTAGCGCCGGCAGGGTTACCTGCTGCAGCCAGTTGACCGCGGTGGCGCGCAGCCAGCGGCTCTGCAGGTTATGCGCCTGCTGACTGACCACCAACAGGTCCCGGGCAGCGAGTTTGCCGGCCACATACCAGGGGGCTTCGGGACGGCCGCGCACACCACCCAGGTTAATGCCCTGGCGTTGGCCCAGGGTAAAGTGGTGCAGGCCGCGGTGTTGTCCCAACCGGCGCCCGCTGGTATCGGTAATGGCCCCCGGCCGGTCCTGTATGTACCGCGCGAGAAAGTCGTCGAAGCGGCGCTCACCGATAAAACAGATGCCCGTGCTGTCTTTGCGGGCGTGATTGTGCAGGTCCAGTTGCTGGGCGAGTTCGCGCACCTGCTGCTTCTGCCAGCCGCCCAACGGGAACAATGCGTTGCGCAACTGGGCTGCGGGCACCGCCTGCAGGAAGTAGGTCTGATCTTTGTTGCGGTCCGCTGCCTTGTGCAGCTGCGTGCCGTCAGCGGTGCGGCAGATACGCGCGTAGTGTCCGGTGGCAATAAACTCCGCACCCAGCCGCGACGCGTAGTCGGCAAACTGCTTGAATTTGATTTCCCGGTTGCACAACACATCCGGGTTGGGCGTGTGGTTGGCCCGGTAGCCGGTCAGGAAATCTTCAAATACGTTGTCCCAGTATTCGGCGGCAAAGTTGGCTGTGTGCAGGTCTATGCCCAGCTTGTCGCAGACCCGCGCGGCGTCTTCCAGGTCTGCAATAGCGGTGCAATACTCGGTGCCGTCGTCTTCCTCCCAGTTTTTCATGAACAGGCCCTGCACCCGGTAGTTGGCCCGTTGCAGCAGATAAGCGGCCACGGACGAATCCACGCCGCCGGACATGCCGACAATTACCCGCGCGCCGGCGCCGTCCGGCAGCAGCTCGGTCAAATTGGCGGGCAGGGTGGGGTGATGCATGGTGGTCGCGGACACCGGCTGACAAAAAACAGCCGCCCATTTTACCAGCTTGGCCTTGGCTTTGGGCGGCAAATTGCGCATCCCGCCAGGTGCACCCGGTGCCATGCGCGGCGGCCGCTGGCGCGTTGCGCCGCCTGGTATTATGTGAAATATTCCCGCCGCAAAGCGCCGCGCCGGGATGCGGGTTTATCATGTATAAGACTTATCCAAAGGCGGGCAGTAGAGAGGAATCCTGTGTGAGTAAAGGGCCGGACAATCCAGAAACCGCAGCCGCCGCCGGCTTGAGCCACATCAACGAAAGTGGTGAAGCCAACATGGTGGACGTGTCCGCCAAAAGCGAAACCCGCCGGGTGGCAGTGGCGGAAGCGCTGGTCACCATGCAGCCGGAAACCCTGCATGCCATTGAGCAGAACCGGCTGGCCAAGGGTGAGGTGCTGGCGGTGGCCCGGGTTGCAGGCATCCAGGCGGCGAAAAAGTGCTCGGATCTCATACCGCTGTGCCATCCACTGCCGCTCAGCAAGGTTCAGGTTGATTTTGCCCGGGTGTCCGACAACCAGTTGAAGGTGACCGCGGAGTGCCGGGTCACCGGCAAAACCGGTGTTGAAATGGAGGCGTTAACCGCGGCTGGGGTTGCCAGCCTGACCATTTACGATATGTGTAAGGCCATCGACAAAGGCATGAGTATTGAAAAGCTGCAGTTGTGCAGTAAAAGCGGCGGCAAGAGTGGTGACTTTGTGCGGGAGGCGTCCGGCGGTGGCTGAGGGTGCGGTCACGGTGAAATTTTTTGCCTCGCTGCGGGAGGCGGTTGGCTGCGCCGAAGTAGAGGTGCAGGCGGCCAGTCTGGAACAATTGAAACAGGCGCTGGCGGCTGTGTTACCGGCGGACGGCATGGCGGAACTGCTGGCTGAGAACGTCAAAATTGCGGTGAATCAGGACATCGTGGAAGCCGCCGACCACGAGCTGGCGCCCGGTGATGAGGTGGCCTTTCTGCCGCCGGTAACAGGCGGTTGAGGCATAGCCATGGCAGACGAAGCGCGGGATCCCAGAGTATTTATACAAACGGCTGATTTCAGCCAGGATGAAGTTTACCGAGCTATGCGCGATGCGCCGGCGGCAGCCGGCGGGCGTCCGGTAGGGGCCGTGGTTACCTTTGTTGGCC
>JANQOA010000178.1 GCA_028279305.1 Pseudomonadales bacterium | reverse complement strand
CAGCACTTGCGCCGCTTTGTCAACGAGGCGGCGCCGGAATGTTCCGAGACGTTACACAGCGGCTGGAAAGTCATTTCTTACGGGCACAGGAAGAAATTCTGCGCCATCGCCCCGCACAGCAAATGGGTCAACCTTCAGTTCCACAACGGCGCCGCGTTGCCGGATCCTGCCGCGCTGCTGGACGGTACCGGCAAATCCATGCGCCATGTGAAGATCAGTAGCAACACGGATTTGAATGACACGCTGCGTACACTGATCAGCGCCGCCGCGGCCCAGGCCGGAGGCGCCGCATGAACGTGCGCCCGTTGATCGTTACCGTCTGGATATTGCTGCTGATCATCGGCACCAGCCAGTTTGTGGTGCTGGCGGCGAATATGGGTTTGCTGGTGTGGGCCGCGCCGCTGCTGCCGGTGATCCCCATTGCCGGGCTTTACCGGCTGCGGCCGGCTGAGGAAAAGGCCGGCTGGGCGGTATTTACCGTATGGCTGGGCTCAACCTACCTGTCTACCGGGCTGACGCTGGAATACGCCGCGTTTGCGGTGGTGGCGGTCTTGGCCCTGGCGGGATATTTTGCCAACGTCTGGTTTCTGGTGGCCGCCTGGTTTGCCCATATCGCCTGGGATTTTGTGCCCCGCGAATTGCCTGAGTTACTGCATGACCTGCCGCTGGCCTGCCTGATATTCGACGGCCTTATCGGCGCATTTATCGCCTGGCGTCATCTGCAGGGCAGGTGGGCCGCAAACATGGAAGCCGACGCCCATGCCGGACGCGCATGAAACCACCGCCGCCTTGCACGGCTCCTGCGCCTGCGGCCAGGTTAAATATGAAATTCACGGTGAACTGATTGGACCGGTGGTGTACTGCCACTGCTGGCGTTGCCGCAAACACTCGGGTTCCAGCTTTGGCACTACCGCCGGTGTGCGCCGGCAAGACCTCCGCTTCACCCGGGGCCGCAGCCTGCTGAAACACTGGACGTCCAGCCCCGGCGTGAACCGCTACTTTGCCGGCTGTTGCGGCTCACCGATCTACAAACAGGACACTGCCCAACCGGACGTGTACGGCTTCCGCCTCGGCACCCTGGACAGCAACCCCGGACAGACCGTGCAGATGCACTATATGGTGGACTCCACCGCGCCGTGGGTGCCTCTGACCGATAACCTGCCCCGGCAGGCGGGCGGAGACGGCCCGTTCCCCGGCCCCGCCGGCAAACCCTGAACGCCGTCCAATCAGGACAAGACAAGCCGCGGGCAGCAGCGTATTTTATCCATCAGATGATTTCGGGGCAGATGATGAGCACAGATACCACCGCAGAAGTGTACCCATTGATATGGACCGGCAACGTCGCCGCGCTGGCTGACTGGGGCGTGGCAGTGTTGGGGCTGACGGAAAGCTGGCGCGCCCCGGGTGAAGACGGGCGCATCGAGCACGCGGAGTTGCTGTGGCTGCAGGGGCGCATATCCAACAATATCCGCAAGGCGGGTGAACACACAGGCCCCAGCGGCATATCCCTGCGGGTGGATGACCGCCGCCAGGTGGAAGCGCTGTACGACCGCGCCCAGGGCTGTAACGCCAACATCACCCAGCCGCTGATGGACAGCCGCATCGCCTACAGCTTCACCGTTAACGACCCGGACAACAATCAGTGGTGGGTTAACGCTGAAACCGGGTTTCTGGACAGCCTGCGCAGCTGAGCCGGACGTGGCCATACGTATTGTACGCCTGGGCAGCAACCGGGCAGCGGATGAAGGTTTGCGCATCGGTACCGTGCGCCGGCCGCCGCGCGGGATCAAAAAAACCGAATACGCGGCCAGAAACATTTACGATCTGTGGTTCCCCAACCTTGCCCCCAGCGAAACACTGCTGAAGGCCCATTTTCCGATCAGTGACGCAGCCGCCTGGAAACAGTTTGCACGGCACTTCCTGAAGGAGATGAAAGACCCCGGCGCGTCCAGGGACCTTGATCTGCTGGCCGCGTTGTCCCACCAGACCAACTTTTCCCTGGGCTGTTACTGCGCCGACGAAACACAGTGCCACCGCAGCCTGCTGCGCACGCTGCTTAAGCAGCGCGGCGCTCTGCTGGCGGAGGACCCCTAGTGGAGATTTTCCACACTCTGGCTGAAGTCTCCGTGGCTATCACCGGGTTTTCATCCCTGATTATCATTTTCCGCGGCAGCGACGCAGCCTGGCAGGACCATGACTACGTCCACTTCGGCTTTGTGTTGGCGTGGAGCATAGGCAGCATCTTTCTGTCCCTGATCCCGTTGCTGCTCGCCGAGTTTGGTGCCGCCGCCGCACAGGCTGCCCGGCTGGGCCTGTACGCCACGGTACTGTACATCATTGTTACCGGCAGCGTGCTGACCCGCATCCAGACCCGCACCATAACCAGACACGGCGTAACCCTGCCGTTCCTGCCCCGCCTGCTGATGACCATGCTGATTGTCACCACAGCGGTTATCGCCCTGCTCGCCGGTATCAGCGTGCTGCCCGGCGCGCCGCATGCCTGGCTGGGCCTGGCCATTGTACTGCTGCTGGTTGCCGCCACCGCTGACCTGGGCATATTTGTTGTTCAGACCACGCGCAAGGGGCCGGCATGACGGGCTTTCATGTTGGCCTGATCTCCGACACCCACGGCTTGCTGCGGGAAACCGCGTGCACAGCGCTGCGGGGGGTGGATGCGTTGATTCATGCCGGGGATATCGGCGCACAGGACATACCGGCTCAGCTTGAAGCCATTGCCCCGCTCACCTGCATCCGCGGCAACATCGACCGGCAGCCCTGGGCACAAGCCTATCCGCCGAGCGCTGACATCACCCTGGCCGGGCGCCGCTTCCACATTGTGCACAACCGGCAGGATCTGGCAGGTAACCCCGCCGCAGAGGGCATTGACGTGGTGGTCTGCGGACATTCGCACAAGCCGTATGTAGAACATACCGCTGAGGTGTTGTACGTTAATCCGGGCAGCGCCGGTCCACGCCGCTTCAGTCTGCCGACCACCGTTGCCATTCTGAAAATCCGCCCCGGCAAATCCGCCATCAGCGCGGACATCGTGCCGCTGAAGGTCTGCTGATCATGAAACATGCCACCCAACAAACCATCAAAGGGCTTGAGCCAGTCCTGCAGCAAATCAGCCGCTTACCCGGCCTGGTGGAGAAAAAACCCGGCGTTTACTATCTGAAGTCGAAAGCGTTTCTGCATTTCCACGAGCACGGCGAGGAGATTTTTGCCGACGTACGCCTGCATCCGCCGGAATTCGACCGCTTACCCGCCACCACGGCTGCGCAACAGCGCCAGCTGGTGGACCGGATCCGGCAATTCCTGGGCTGACAAGCCATGATTACGGTTGGTCTCTATCTGTTTGACGAAGTCGAGGTGTTGGATTTCGCCGGTCCCTTCGAAGTGTTTTCAACCGCCGCCCGGCTCGGCGCTGAACCGCCTTTCCGGCTTGCCGCCATAGCTGAACACAGCGGCCTGATCAGCGCCCGCGGCGGCCTGCGGGTGGCGGCTGAATATGCTCTGGATAATCATCCCGCCCTGGACGTATTGCTGATCCCCGGCGGTGTGGTGGATGCGGAACTGGCCAAGCCCCATGTGCTGAGCTGGATTGTTGAGCAAAGCAAAACGGTGCAGGTACTGGCCTCAGTCTGCACCGGGGCGTTGCTGCTGGCCCGCGCCGGGTTGCTGAGCGGCCGGCAGGTGACGACCCATTGGGAAGATATCGAAGCCCTGCGCGCGATGCTGCCGGATGCCAGCGTAGTTCCGGAGTGCCGCTGGATCGATACCGGCCCGATCATCACCAGTGCCGGTATTTCCGCCGGTATCGACATGAGCCTGCATCTGGTCAGACGGCTTGCCGGGCAGGACGCGGCCGTGCGTACCGCGCGGCAGATGGAATACGCCTGGCGCGATGAATAAAGTGATCCTCATCACCGGCGTAATGGCGGCGGGTAAATCCACGCTGGCACAGGCGTTGGCCGAGCGTTTGCCCAACAGCGTGCACCTGCGCGGTGACGTGTTCCGTAAAATGATTGTCAACGGCCGCCGTGACATGGGTAACCCGCCCGGTGACGCGGCGCTGGCACAGCTGCGCATGCGCTACCGGCTGGCTGCCGGTGCCGCTGCAGGCTATCTGCAGGCCGGTTTTGATGTGGTCTATCAGGATGTCATGATCGGCCCGATACTTAACGAAGTAGTCAGCCTGTTTCAAAATCTGCCCGTCCACCTGGTTGTCCTGTGCCCGCGGGTGGAAACGGTGGAGCAGCGTGAGGCCGCACGCAGCAAAACCGGCTACGGCGCCGTATCCGTACAGCAACTGCAGGCGGCCATGCAGGAAACACCGCAACTGGGCTACTGGCTGGATAACAGCGACCTGAGCGTAGACCAGAGCGTTGACAGCATACTGCAGCATCTGGCCGCTGCGCGCCTGCCGCAACCGGACATCCAGCAGGATGGCTGAATTCCGGATACAACCGTTTTCCGACAGCGACATCGACGATGCCCATGACCTGTGGCGCAACGTTGAACACCTCGGTATCAGCGCTGCCGACGCCACCCCGGACCTGCAGAGGTTTCTGCGCGCCAACGCCGCGTTCTCATTCACCGCGCGTGCCGTCAGCGGACCCGGCCAGGGTGTCCTGAACGGCACGGTGCTGGCGGGTCACGACTACCGGCGCGGTTACATTTACCACCTGGCCACCCGCGGCACCCAACGCCGTCAGGGCTTGGCGTCCGCCCTGCTGGATGCCTCCCTGCAGGCCCTGGCTGGCGCCAACATCCGTAAATGCCACGCGTTTGTGTTCCGCGACAACCCCTACGCGGATCTGTTCTGGAAGCAGCTCGGCTGGCAGCGGCGCGATGAGCTGGACGTGTTCTCACGGGAAATCGATACCGGCAGCCCAAGCGGGGATTGAGGGGTACGGGCAAACGCTGCTGAACTCAGGTGTTGTGCTTTTGCAAAAGCTCCTGTTTCATTTTCCTTCCCGCCCAGCACAGGAGAGCAGTCATGGCCAAAGCGAAAAAATCCGACGACTATTATGTGGAATTGCCGGAGGGCATCTCGCGTCGGCAGATGCAGCGAGTTGTGGAACGGGCAGCGGCTGCATCCGGTTTGTATATTTCACACATCGGCGGCTATTCCCGCACCAAGTACCCTAACTCCGTGCACTGGCACTTTAAACGGGATGCCGCTGAGGCGGGCTTGCTGGATGCAACCTTCTGGGACGTAAAGTCACTGTTCTGGCTGATGATCCGCCATCGCGAACCGCGCTGGGTAAAAGACATGGTACCGGTGTTATTG
>JANQOA010000166.1 GCA_028279305.1 Pseudomonadales bacterium | reverse complement strand
AAATAACCCGCCGGGCGTTAATCAGCTGTTCCGGGTCCGCACTGATCTCCGCGTCCAGCCCCACCTCGCGGCAGGCGCGGCGCACGCTGTGCAGGTTGCCCGCGTCATAATCGACAATCAGCGTTTTATTGTCGCTTGCGGCCAATATCTGTTCCTCTTGATCTTCCGTTCCACTTGATCTTCCTTTCACATGATCGCCGTTACGCTTGCTGACATCACCGGCAAATGAAGTACCCGGCTGTGCCTTTACCGCCACCGGCGAGCGCGGATATTATCGCACTTGGAACATGCAGCACTAGGACCCTTTTGAGCGCTTCCCCCAATTCCAGCACCGCTGCGGACGGCAGCCCGGCACCAGGCACACCGGCCGCAACCGGGTATCTGTTAGTTAACCTCGGCACCCCCGCCTCTCCGTCCGTGGCGGATGTGCGGGCCTACCTGAATGAATTCCTGATGGACCCGTATGTGCTGGATACCCCCTGGCTGCTGCGCCGTCTGATTGTCAGCGGCTTCATCCTGCCGTTCAGACCCAAGCAGAGCGCCGCCGCTTACCAGGCCATCTGGCAGGAGGACGGTTCCCCGCTGTTGATTCACAGCCAGGCGTTGCAGGCGGCCATGGCGGTGAAGCTGAATGAACCGGTGGGGCTGGCCATGGGCTATGGTGAGCCCGGCATCAGCGCCGCGGTAGCGCAACTGCTCGCCCATGGCGTTGAACACCTTGTTATCGTACCGCTGTATCCCCACTACGCCGACTCAACGGTCACCACCTGCGTGGAGGCGGTACAAGCGCAGTTGCCGCCCCATGTCAGTACCAGCGTGCTGCCGCCCTTTTATCAGCAGCCTGTCTACATCGACGCGTTGGCACAATCGGTGCGCGATCAACTGCCGGAACATTGGGACCACCTGCTGCTCAGTTATCACGGTCTGCCGGAGCGGCATCTGACCCGCTGCGACCCCACCGGCAGCCACTGCCTGGCGCAGGCGGATTGCTGCCGGCAGCCCTCCCCCGCCCATGCCACCTGTTACCGGCACCAGATCTATGCAACCTCCGACGCACTGGCGGCGGCGCTGGGCATAAGCGGCGACCGCTACAGCGTATCGTTCCAGTCGCGCCTGGGCAGGCTGCCGTGGCTGCAGCCCTATACCGACCAGGTTCTGCGAGAGCTGCCGGCGCGGGGCATTAAGGCACTGGCGGTGGCGTGTCCGGCTTTTGTTGCTGATAACCTTGAAACGCTGGAAGAGATGGGCATGCAGGGCCGCGAGACCTTTCTGGCCGCCGGCGGCGAGTCCTTTCATCTGATCCCCTGCCTGAACACCGCGCCGCAGTGGGTAGACGCGTTAACTGCCCTGGTCAACAATCACAGCGCGGCTGCCAGGGTGGAGACTTCCGCGTAGAACGAACGCACCAGGTTGCGCGCAAACATCGATTTGCGCGCCACAAAACGCACCGGCCGCGTTAAACCTTCTGCTGACAGCGGGATCAGGTGCCGCTGGTCCACGCCCAGGGTGCCGGCAACTCCCGCCGGCACCAGGCCGTGGCCAAACCCCGCAATCGCCATCTGCGCTACCGCAAAAAACGATTCCAGAGAAACCGCCCGGTGCAGATGCAGACGCGACATATCCTCTTCAATTGACGCCCAGGCGCCGGAGCGGGATTCGATAGTGATCACATCCAGCGCTTCACCCACCTTGTAATCGAGGGGCTGCAGCCCGGACGGAATAATCACCATGGGTTCCTGGCGGACTATCTCGCTGACCAGATCGGTATCGGCATCAGCACTGCCGGTACAGATGCCAACCATGTATTCGCCGGAGCGCAGACGGTCCAGGACCACCGGAGACCGTTGCGCGTGCAGCTCCAGTTCCACCCCGGGCAGGCGCTCACGTACCGTGGAGAACAGCCGCGGCCCCCAGCTGGCGAGGATGGCTTCGGATACGCCGAGAATAATGCGCCCCTGATGCAGCGCGCGGTCTTCCAGAAACACACTGCGCAATTCGGACAGCAGCGGGTTGACCCGTTCCACCAGCCGCGTGCCGTGATGGGTGAACACCACCCGGCGGCCGTGCCGTTCCACCAGCTTGCGGTCGTAATAACGCTCCAAGGCGGCAATCCGTTTGCTGACCGCCGACTGGGAGATCTTCAGTTCAGTGCTGGCTTCCATCATGGTGCCGGTTTTTGACAGCGTCACCAGGGTTTCCAGGTTTTCGATCATCAACACGCCTTAATTTCTAACTGCGACTGAATAATATTCCATTTATTCTCTTTTTTCATGATTGGCGCCCGTCCAGTATGGCCGGCGTTTGCAATCCGCAGTTGTTGGAGAGGTACCGATGCGCCCTCAGCCGGACTGGCGACTATGTTAGCTTTCATCCTTATCATCAGCGTGCTGGCCACCAGTATTCTTTCCGGCGTACTGGGTATGGCTGGCGGCATGCTGCTGATGGCCATCCTGGTCAGCGTCCTGCCGGTGGCCACCACCATGCTGCTGCATGGCGCGGTGCAGGCCACGTCTAACGGCTCGCGCGCGTGGTTTCTGCGCGCCCATATCAACTGGTCGATTCTGTGGATTTACATGATCGGTGCGCTGGCCGCGGTGGGCCTGTTTACCTACGTCCTGCTGGTGCCGCCGCCGGGCCTTGTTCTTATCCTGGTCGGCGGCTTTGCCTGGCTGGCCCGCCTCACCAAACGCCTGCAGGGGCTGGACATTACGCGGCCAACCACCGCCGTCGTTTGCGGTTTTGTTGTCACCGCCGCGCAACTGCTGGCCGGCGCGTCGGGCCCCCTGTTAGACGTGTTCTACCTGAAATCGCCGCTCAGCCGGCAGCAGATTGTCGCCAACAAAGCGCTGACTCAGACCGCCGGCCATATTCTGAAAATCATTTACTATGGCGCCATCATCGGCGCGGTTGCGCAAGCGGGTGCCGGCACCACCAACCTGGCCTGGTGGATATACGCGGCGTGCATGGCGGCAGCGGTGGCGGGCGCGCGCATCGGCACCTGGATGCTGAACCGCTGGAACGATCAGGCATTCCAGCGATTCAGCCAGTTCATCATCTTGAGCATCGCCACCCTGTGCATACTCCAGGGCGTGTATTATCTTGTTCAGAACGGCTTATGACGAAGCAACGGCCTTAACTACAAACAGCAGGTCGCCAACATTGACCTGCTGGCCGCTGCTCATATTGATGCGGGTAATCTCAAAGGTCTGGCTTGCCGGATAGAGCTGCAGTTCACTGTTGAAATCCGCCAGCGCCAGGGGAGT
Source organism: Pseudomonadales bacterium (assembly GCA_028279305.1). Classification (GTDB taxonomy): domain Bacteria; phylum Pseudomonadota; class Gammaproteobacteria; order Pseudomonadales; family Azotimanducaceae; genus UBA4421. The sequence goes on along the minus strand of JANQOA010000166.1, from coordinate 34,617 downwards.
GAATATTTTCATCGCTTCAAGCTGGCACAGGGTCTGGGAGACTTCAATCACATCCCCGACACTTACATAGTCCGGCTCTGACGGTGAGGGTGCGCTGTAGAAAATGGCGGTAGCCGGCGCCAGCACTTTCAGCTCCTCACTGCCTTCGATACTGATGCTGTCCTTGTCGATGGCATCACCGGCGTCCCCGGCGGAAGCCTCGATCTCTTCGATCAGCTCGTTAACATCGATGCGGCTCAGCAGTTCCGGCAGATAGTTGGTGTCGTAGACGCCTTTGACAAAGACTTCGTCCGCGAGGATGCGCCGCAACAAAGGAATGTTGGTGCAAATACCCGTGATGCGGGTGCGGCCCAGATAATTAATCAGCTTGGCGGTGGCCGCTTCGCGGTCAGCAGCGTGCACAATCACCTGGGCAATCATGCTGTCATAATACGGGGAAACAAACTTGCCGGGGCCGGCGGTGGTGATGATCTCCACACCTTCTTCTTCCGGGAAGCTGCATTCAACAATTTTGCCCGGGTGCGGGCGGAAACTCAGCGCGCCGTCACCCGCCTGCTGCACCCGTTCAGCAGTAACCCGCGCCTCGATGGCATAACCGTTCTGCTGTACCTGCAGATCAGCAATGGACTCACCGCCGGCGATACGGAATTGCTGACTGACAATGTCCACCCCGGAGGTCCATTCGGTGACCGGGTGCTCCACCTGCAGCCGCGTATTCATTTCCATAAAGTACACGGCATCCGATTTCAGATCGTAGATAAATTCCACCGTACCGGCACCCACGTAGTTCACCTCGTTGGCGATATCAGCGGTGGAACGAACTACCGTATCAAGCAGGTTCCGGGGCAGCATGGTTGACCCCGATTCTTCGATGACCTTCTGCTTGTCACGCTGCACGCTGCAGTCTCGGATGCCCAGCACGTGGGTATTGCCGTGGGTATCGCGCAGCAGCTGGGCTTCAATATGCCGCAGCGAAGTCACGTATTTTTCGAGATAAACATCACCGTTGCCGAAGGCGCTGCGCGCCTCCACGGTAACCCGGTGAAACAGCTCAACAAAATCGTTTGGGCTTTCGACAACCTGGATGCCTTTGCCGCCGCCGCCGTGGACAGCTTTGATCAACACCGGATAGCCGATATCTTCAGCCACCTCCGCAGCCCGTTCCGGATTAGTGAGGATGCCGTGACTGCCCGGCACCACCGGCACATTCAGCCGCAGCGAGGTGTTAATGGCGTTGGATTTGTTGCCCATGGTTTCCATGCTGGCGACGGACGGGCCGATGAAGTTGATGCCGTGGCTGCGCACCAGTTCAGCAAAGGCGGAGTTTTCCGACAGAAAACCGATACCGGGGTGCAAGCTGTCGACCCCTTCGTTTTCCGCCACGTTCATCACACTCATGGCGTTCAGATAACTTTCGTCCGGGGTATTTCCGCCGATACAGACCAGCGTATCTTCTGGCCGCAGCTGGTCCACAGCCATGGATTCCATGTCCGGGTCGCTTTGCACCAGCACCACATGAATATTGTTGCGCTGCGCGATGCGTATAAGTTTGGCGGCGGTACAGCCGCGCGCGTGGATCAGCACCTTCTTCACCGGACGGATCAGATCCTGATCCGTATAGGTCGGGCGGTGCGCCACCACCACCGGACGCTGCTCAGCAAATCCGCCGGCCAGCACCCGTTCCATCACCTGCTCCACGGTATCGGTAGGCAGCGGGATGTCTTCGTCAATTTCTTTTAACTGGGCATCCAGTTCCGGGAAAAACGGATGCTGTACCAGCCCCTGCATGGCACCCTCGGTGGCGGACAGATAATTGGAAAGAATGGAATTCAACGGCAGGTTGGACGGCACCACCAGCTGCCCGGCAAAGGGCATGCTGGTGCCGGAGAAATAGTAAGTCTGCACCAGCGGGTGGGTCACAAAACTGGCCTGCGCACCGCCGGTACAATCGCCGTAGCCGAAGACGATAACCGGCAGATCGTGGTCGCGCACAAAGCGGGTGATGCGGTCGTTCACCGCCGCCATGGAAAACAGCGCGCCGGCGCCCTCCTTGGTCTGCATGCCGCCGGATGAGACAAAACAGATCACCGGCATATGCTGTTCCGCGCACTCAACCAGCATGCGGCAGAATTTCTCAGCGCTGGCCATATCAAACGCGCCGGCCTGGAAATCCACGTTTGAAACAAGCACGCCAACACGGGCGGCGGATTCACCTTTGAGGGTGCCGTAGCCGGCCACCACCCCGCACGGCGGCAGATCTTTGTTCAGCGCGTTTTCTATGGAGATGCGGAAACCGGGAAAGGAGCACGGGTCCGAACTCATCAGATCGTCGAAGCGCGGCAGCCAGTTGTCGAAATAGCGCTCGATAACGTCGGTGTGGGTGAAGCGGTTGCGGTTGCGGTTGGCGCGCAGCACGTTGTGCATCAACAAATCGTTGTACGCCATGTTGAGGCGGTTCCAGAAATCCTTGCGCCGGCCGATGTTGCGCGGCGCAATTCTGCCCTGAAAGTTCTTGCCGTCCCGCTCCGCCGCCACAAACGAGCTGAGCAGGTTTTCGAACAGGTGGGTGACCACCACAAACAGGGCATCCGCCAGGTGCGGGAAGCTGAGTTTTTTCCACTCTTCCACGCCGCGGTAGAATTCGCCGCCTTTCGGCATCTTCTGAATGCGCACGTACCAGTCGAGGATCTGCTCCCGCAGCTGTTCCACGGACGGCTTTACGCCGCCTTCAAAACTGCCGATGGTCAGGCCGCTGACGGCAAGCTGCAGCGTGGTGTCGATCAGTTGCGACAGCGACTCCCGGGACAGACTCTGGGAAGACTGCGCCTCCGCGGCAATGGAATCCAGGTTGGCGATAATCTGGTCGTAAACCGAGTCGAACAGCAGCAGGTTTTCGCATTCACGGATGAAGTCGCCGCGCAGTTCGGAGTCCAGCAGCACATCCAGCACGGTCATGTCGCTCAACGCCACCGGCTTGCCGCCCACTTCCACGGCCTTGATGTAATTGGGAAAACGCTGGTGCAACAGGCTGCGGTTGGCCTGCAATTCGGACAGGCCCGCCAGGCCCATCATGTTGCTGCCGGTCAGCGCCAGGTTCAGTTCGGTGGTCAGTTGCTTAGCGATAAACACGTCGGACTTTTCATCCAACTCCGCGGCTTCAGCACCGGACATGGCCAGCAGTTTCTTGCCTTCGTAAGTGAAGCGGTCGCGCAGCAGATCCAGCATTTCCCGGTCCGCGGTGATCGCCTGCAGCAGCCCGCGTGGATCACTTACCTCGGAAACACTCAAGATTTGGCGCGTATCCTCTTGATTTTGAAGATATTCTCTAAGCGCGCGAATGTTGCCAACCGCTTCGTTCTTCCACCGGTTGTAGAGAAATACACCTATTGCCGAGAGCAGGTCGGCACGGGCGGATTCGTAGTTCTGTTTCGGCTCACCAAAAATCAGCTGGGCTATGCGTCCCCGTTCGTCGTGCAGCGCCTGACGTTTTTCGTTGTAGTTGCGCCAGGCCTTGGACAACACGTCATCGTAGACCAGCTTGTCCGGATCCTGCAGCCATTTGAGGAATGTCAGGCGGCGCTCCCGGTCGGCGCGGATGTGCAGTTCACCCTTGGGCATCTCCTGGTCCGCCAGCCGCCCGTACTGCTGTTTGGTGGTGGCTTTGATGCGTTTGCGTACCTGCAGGTAACGCAGGTAGCGGTAAGCCACGCCGAAGACATTCAGGTATTCCGTGGGGTTTTTTGTCAGCTTCAGCGAAGCGCTGGTCTGCATGGCCCTGAGCTGCGGCGACGGATTCAGGTAACGCTGCAGGCTCTGCCGGTAGTGATCGAGGATGTAGGGGTTTTCGCCGACAAACTCTTTAACCCTGGATTCGATGTTGTTGATACTGCCGATAATGGCAAGGCGCAGGTTCTCCACCTTGTCCGCGGAGTCAACGGGTGAAAAATCCACAATGCCGTCAATGTTGCCCTGACGGTGCAGCTGGTAGGGTGACAGGCCGACAATCTGCGCGCACTCCTGCCAGGACAGATTCAGGCGGCGCGCGATATTGGCCAGCGCCACCGGCTGAATGGTGCTGAACACGCCGTCGCGCAGAGACAGAATCATGTTGCTGGCAGCCAGCGGAATGGCCCCGCCGGAATACCCCAGGCCGTAGATCAGACCGACATTGGGCACGTCGATGTTGCTCATCTCCGCAATCAGCCGGGAAATGCTGTGCGCCTGGTTGTTGGCGTTGGCTTCTTCCTTGGCATCCGCCCCCGGTGTGTCCATAAACGACACCATGGGGATGGAGCGGGTGGAACACAACTCCCCAAAAGACGTCGCCTGCAGGTGATGTTCCGGTCCCCAGCTGCCCAGTGCCTTGCTGCGGTCCTGGGCCACAAACCCAACCATGCGGGTGGTGTCCTCGGCAAATTCCATTAACACCGTGGCGTGGTAATAGGGCCCGTTGCTGACTTCATCGATAACCTTGCCCAGCTGTTTGATAATCTCCGGCGCCGGGGTGCGGGTCTGATCGTTGGCCTGGGCCACCACCGCTTCGATATACGCGTCGGTGTCCAGCTTGGCCAGCGCCTCGTTTTCCCGGTCTATCTGCGCCTGACTCAGGAGGCCGGGGATGGGTTGTTGCTCGAGGGATACGTTGGGAAAGAGGGAGAAGTCCTTGGCGAGGCTTTCAGCGATCAGGTAGAGGCGATCGCCTTCAATTAGCTGTTTTTCCACGATATTCTGGCTTGGGTAGAATGGCGGTACTCTAGCCACTTCTGTTACAGAAAACTACCTCCCAGGCGCCAATAAAGGGTAAATTGGCGGTAAAATCCATCGCCCCCAGGCAAAGGCAAGTTATTGAATACCAACGGTTTAAATTGTGTTGTGCTGACCATCTCGGACACCCGCACGCTGGCTGACGACAAATCCGGCAGCTGGCTGGCGGAACAGATTCCCGCCGCCGGCCATACCTTGTGCGACCGGCGCATTGTGCGCGACGATATCTACCAGATCCGCGCCGTGGTCTCAGCCTGGATCGCGGATGACAACGTACAGGCCATCATCACCACCGGCGGTACCGGCTTCACCGGCCGCGACAGCACCCCGGAAGCCCTGAGCGTACTGCTGGACAAAGAAATCTCCGGCTTCGGGGAATTATTCCGGCAGATTTCTTATGACGAAATTGGTTCTTCCACCATACAGTCCAGGGCCCTGGGCGGCCTCGCCAACGCCACCCTGGTGTTTGCCCTGCCCGGCTCCTCCAACGCAGTGAAAACCGGTTGGGAGAAAATTCTCAGAAACCAGCTGGACATCAACTTCAAGCCTTGCAACTTCGCGGAGCTGATCCCACGCTTCCGGGAAAAATAGAGTAAACTGCACGGCGGATTTGAATACAGCTCTTACCAGCAAAGAACAGACCAACGCACCAGACGCCCGGACCAACATCATCGGAGAGCCAACCTTGAGCGAAGACGTTTATCTCACCGCCGCCGCCCGCACCCCTGTGGGCAGTTTCCAGGGCCGGCTGGCGGGTTTCACCGCGCCGCAACTCGGCGCGCACGCCATCAAAGCAGCCCTTGCCCAGGCTGCCCTGGATCCGGCAGAGGTGGACGAAGTGATCATCGGCAATGTGGTCAGTGCCGGCTTGAAACAGGCCCCCGCGCGCCAGGCCATGCGCCAGGCGGAACTGCCGGACGGCTGCGGCGCCACTACCATTAACAAGGTATGCGGCAGCGGCATGAAGGCTGCGATGCTGGCCGCTGACCTGATCCGCGCCGGCAGCGCCGGCACGGTGGTTGCCGGCGGCATGGAGAGCATGAGCAATGCGCCCTACCTGGTTGCCAAAGCCCGCTCCGGCTTGCGCATGGGCCACACGCAGATGCAGGACAGCCTGTTTCTGGATGGGCTGGAAGACGCGGAGACCGGTGACGCCATGGGACTGTTTGCGCAGAATACCGCGGACGAGTACCAGCTCACCCGCGAAGCCATGGATGCTTACGCGGTGGAATCCGTCAACCGCGCCCGCAGCGCTATCGACCAGCAGCATCTGGCGGCGGAAATTGCGCCGATGGAGGTAGACGGTGAGTGGATCAAAGACGACGAACAACCCGGCCGCGCCAAACTGGACAAAATCCCGGCGCTGCGGCCGGCGTTTACAGCGGACGGCAGCATCACCGCGGCAAATTCATCCTCCATTTCAGACGGCGCATCCGCCCTGGTGCTGACCAACCGAGCCGGTTTGAACGGCCGTACGCCGCTGGCCAGAATTGTTGGCCATGCCACCCACTCCATCCACCCCAGCCAATTCACCGTGGCACCGGTGGGCGCCATCGGCAAACTGACGGAAAAGCTCGGCTGGAGCCTCGACGAGGTGGATCTGTTTGAAATCAATGAAGCCTTTGCCATGGTGACTATGCTGGCTATCCAGGAATTGGGTTTGTCTGCGGACAAAGTCAATATTCACGGCGGCGCCTGCGCCCAGGGGCACCCCATCGGTTCCACCGGCTCGCGGCTGATTGTGACCCTGGCCCATGCGCTGCACAAACAGGACAAAAAACGCGGCATAGCGGCGCTGTGTATCGGCGGCGGAGAAGCGACCGCCATTGCTCTGGAGAGAAATTGAAACGACTGCCCGTTATGGTCGGGCTGGGCGGCATAAACCCGGCCGGACGCATTTCTTTTGATCATGCCTACCGTAGACTGGTTGTAGATAAACTGGGCAAAACCGCCCAGGACCGCACTTATGCTTCGCTGGCCCAGCTTATGGGGATGGAAGATCACCAGGCCGCGGACAGCAACACCAGGGGCTTCATTAACGACAACACGCTGATTCGCCGCATCCAGTTGTGGGATCCGGCCAAGGTGGAGTGGCAGTCGTCCGCCAAGCTGAAAAGCCAGGACGAAGCGGAGCTGACATTTGTGCTGAGCAAGCGCCAACTGCCGGAGCACGTGCCGGAACATTGGCAGGTGCAGGAAGTTTCCAAGAAAGAAGTGAAGGTCACCTTGCGCGACAGCCTGCGGGTGATGCTGCCGGATCAGCGCATGTCCAAGGTAACCAGCGCCGGCCAGTTGCCGACGGGATTTGATCCCGGCGCCCTGTATCCCAGCCGCAACCATCCCCGCGGCCTGCAGCTTGCCGTATACGGCGCTTCCGACGCCATTTACTCCACCGGTTTCACGGTCCAGGCCTTAAAGGATATGGTTCGCCCGGATGAGATCGCCGTCTATTCAGGCAGCGCCATGGGCCAGCTCGACGCTGAGGCATACGGCGGTTTGCTGCAGAACCCGATGATCGGCAAGCGCCCCTCCTCCAAGCATTGTGCCCTGGGGCTGCCGGAAATGCCGGGAGATTTTGTGAACGCTTATGTGCTCGGCTCCATTGGTGAAACCGCCGGCATTATCGGCGCCTGCGCCACCTTCCTCTATAACGTCAAGAAAGGTCTGGACGACATCCGCTCGGGTGACAAGCGGATCGTCATTGTCGGCAACTCGGAAGCACCGGTGCTGCCCCATGTGATTGAAGGTTACCGGGTGATGGGCGCGCTGGCTGAAGACGAGCAGCTGATGGCGCTGGATAGCAGCGACACCTGTGACAACCGCCGTGCCTGCCGCCCGTTTTCTTCCAACGCGGGGTTTACGGTGGCTGAATCTTCAGTGTGGCTGGTACTCATGGATGATGAGCTGGCCGTGCAGCAGGGTGCAAACATTCTCGGCGCCGTGGGTGACGTATTTGTCAACGCTGACGGCTACAAAAAATCCATTTCCGGCCCCGGCGTCGGCAACTATGTGACCGCAGCAAAAGCCATGGCGTCGGCACGCGCCATTCTCGGCGAAGACATCCTGCGCCGCGGCACCTACATGCAGGCCCACGGTACCGGCACCCCGCAGAACCGGGTTACAGAATCGCATATTTTTAACGAACTGGCCAAAACCTTCGGCATAGATTCATGGCTGGTGGGGGCAGTGAAGTGTTATGTCGGCCACTCCATGGGCCCGGCCGGAGGTGATCAACTGGCCGCCATTGTCGGCACCTGGAACGACGGCATCATCCCCGGCATAACCACCATCGACCATATTGCTGAAGACGTACACGCCAGCCACCTGCACCTGCCCATGCAGCACGTGGACATCGATCCGGCTGACTACCCGGGTGCATTTGTGAATTCCAAGGGCTTCGGCGGCAACAACGCTACGGGTTTTTTCCTCTCCCCGGCCCAGACCCGCAGCATGCTGACCGCGCGGTGGGGCAAAAAGGCGCTGAGCGCCCACCGGCTTGCCAACGAAAAGGTTCAGCAGGCGGCCGCGGACTATGACAGCAATGCGGACAACGGCTCCATCCTGCCTATCTATCAGTTTGGTGAAGGGGTGGTTGACGGCGAGTCGCTGGGCATCAGCGGCGGCGCCCTGCAGGTACCGGGATTTGCACAACCGGTGGACCTGGAGATGGATAACCCGTACGCGGATATGGTGTAAGCGCGGCCGCGCAACCGCCCGGCCGGTACCTAATGCCAGGTTTCGCTGCGTCCCTGCAGTTGCTGCAGACGCTTGCGGGCCTGTTCCTGAAGTTGCGGCATGCTGCTGAGCTCCGCACATTTCTGAAACGCTTCCCGGGCTGCGCTGAAGCCGCCCAACTGTTCCCAGTACTCGCCGCGTTCGTATTCCAGGCTGGCCGTCAGCTCCTGCTGACCGCTGCTGACAGCCATCTGCATGTCCACCATCAGCAGCGCGTTGATATAAGACTGCGCCGCCAGGTGCAGGGCTTTGAGATTATTGAGCATGCGCAGCGCTATCATCACCGGGGTGGCGGCTTGCAGCGCGTCTTCGCCGATACCCCGCGCCTGCAGGCTCTGGCTGTCGAGCACGTCCAGGCCCACCGGGTCGATAATAAGGCCCTGCAGCGATAGCAGGAAGTGCCCGGGAAAGTTGATGCCGAAACCCTGCATGCCGCAGCGGCGCCCGCACTCGAGCAGCAGCATGGCGAGGCTGATTGGAATACCCTGGCGGGCGTGCAGAACGTAGTGCACGTTGCTGTGCCGGGCTTCCACCGCGGTGGACACCGCACCGAAACCGGCGTTGCGGAATTCCTGCAGCAACGCTCCGGTAGCGTCCGGCAACTGCGCCACACGCCGGGCCAGCGGCGTGGCGAAGTCGTCAAGCTCGCGCCGCAATTGAGTCAGGTTGAGGTTGGGGTCAACCACCCGGCCAATCTGTTCCGCCACGGCAAATTCACAATCCGGGGCGTTCAGGGTGTCTACCAGATCCTCGCTGATCTGCTGCGCCTGGGCGTTGGACAGGTCCACGCTAACGGTACTTTTTAATCAACTCTTTATAGCAGCTCTTGGTTATAGCAGCTCTTCGTTACAGCAGGAGGGAGTCTACCGTCTGAATCAATTCCTGACGCGCAAAAGGTTTGGCCAGTGTGGCGTTGGCGCCGATAAATTTTGCGGTTTCCAGATAGTCGGTCGGCCCTACCCGGCCGCCGCCGGAGATTGCAATAATCGGCATCTCGGCGTACTGCCGGCGAATGTCAGCAATGGTTTCCAGGCCTTCCTTTTCGGGCATGATGAGATCGGTGATGACCAGGTCGAAGATCGTCTTGTTTACGCATTCTACGGCTTGTTGCCCGTTTTCCGCGACGGTGACCACATGTCCTTCCAATCGCAGCATTTCACTCATAACGTCCAATACCGATGTGTCATCGTCGACAACAAGAATTGCGCTCACCTAAGCTCCTTTTGCTCACCCCTCGCCTGATAGTCTGCCGAATCAGGACCCGACATGCCAGAGTCCGGCACGACATTTAGAGTGTAGTTCAAATCCAGGGGTATACCAGCAACTTTGCGGACGTTGTGTCAATAACCTGACACAGGAAAGTGACACAGGAGAGTGACCTTGGAACGTGAAACAGGAAGGTGTCACAGCCGGTTTGCGCTGCCGGCGGTGAACGGCGGGCGGCTAGTGCTCCCGGGTTTTGGCAAAAGTTATTTCCGGCCAGCGCTCTTCCGCCAGTTGCAGGTTGACCCGGCTGCTGGCCAGATAAGTCAGATAACCCCCGGCATCAATGGCCAGGTTATCCTGGTTCTTACTGCGGAATTCTTCCAGCCTGGCTTCGTCATCACTATAGACCCAACGCGCGGTGAATATATTGGCATCCTCCCAGATGCACTCCGCCCGGTATTCGTCACTCAGCCTGAACGCCACCACATCAAACTGCAGCACCCCTACCGCACCCACCACAATCTGGTTCCTGTTGAGCGGTTTAAACGCCTGGGTGGCACCCTCTTCCGCCAGTTCCTGAATGCCTTTTTCCAGTTGCTTGGAGCGCAGCGGGTCGCGCACCCGCACGCGGCGGAACAATTCCGGGGCAAAATTGGGGATGCCTTTAAAATTCAACTCCTCCCCTTCGGTAAAAGCGTCGCCGATCTGAATGGTGCCGTGGTTGTGCAGGCCGATAATATCGCCGGCAAAAGCTTCTTCCGCATGGGTGCGGTCACCGGCCATAAAGGTCACCGCGTCCGTTACCTTGATCTGCTTCCCCAGGCGCAGGTGTTTGATGCGCATGCCCTGCTCGTAGCGGCCGGAGCAGATGCGGAGAAAGGCAATGCGGTCGCGGTGTTTCGGATCCATATTGGCCTGTATCTTGAAAACGAAACCGCTGAACTTGTCTTCCGCCGGAGACACCTCGCGTTTGTCCGAAGCGCGCGGCTGGGGCTGCGGGCCAACCTCGACAAAACCGTCCAGCATCTGCTGAATGCCGAAGTTGCCCAGCGCGGTGCCGAAATACACCGGCGTCTGCACCGCCCGCCGGTAATCTTCCAGGACAAACTCGTGGCTGGCGCCGCGCACCAGTTCTATCTCTTCACAGAAATCTTCATAAAGGTCACCCAGCAGCACTTTTGCTTCGTTGCTCTGCAGGCCCTGGATGACCGGATAGTCAAACACATGGTGCCCCTGGCCCTGGGCATACTGAATGATGCGGTCGTTGACGAGGTCGTACACGCCTTTAAACTGCCGGCCCATATCAATGGGCCAGTTCATCGGCGCGCACTCGATCTGCAGGATCTCTTCAATCTCGTCCAGCACCTCTATCGGATCGCGGATTTCCCGGTCCAGCTTGTTGATGAAAGTCAGGATCGGAGTATCGCGCAGACGGCAGACTTCCATCAGCTTGATGGTGCGCGGCTCCACCCCCTTGGCGCCGTCGATGACCATCAACGCGGAATCCACCGCGGTCAGCGTGCGGTAGGTGTCTTCGGAAAAGTCTTCGTGGCCCGGGGTGTCCAACAGATTCACAAACCGGTCGCGGTACGGAAACTGCATCACCGAAGTGGTGACCGAAATGCCCCGCTCCTGCTCCATGCTCATCCAATCAGAGGTGGCGTGGCGGTCGGACTTGCGCGACTTCACCGTGCCGGCCAGCTTGATGGCGCCGCCGAACAGCAGCAGCTTTTCCGTCATGGTGGTCTTGCCGGCATCCGGATGGGAAATGATGGCAAAGGTTCGGCGGTTCTCTATGTCCGGGTTCACGGTGGTCCAGGCAGGGTATTCAACGCAGCGCGCAGTATAGGGATGGCCGCAAACGCTGTCAGTCGAAATCGTTGTATATTTCCAGTGCCAGCACCAGCGCATCTTCCTTGAGCGGATCACCCGGGTAGTAGTCCTTGCGCACGCCGATCTGTTTGAATCCCAGAGAGTCGTACAGGCGCAGCGCCTTCTTGTTGCTGGGCCGTACTTCCAGATAGACAGCGTCCGCGCCCAGCCTGCGTGCGCGGCTGATCACATGCCGCACAAAGTCCCGCCCCAGGCCTTTACCCTGCTGCTCCCGCTGCACGCAGATATTCAGCAGGTGAGCTTCACCCGCCGCCGCGCTGAGCACCGCGTGACCCGCTATGTGACTGTCCAGGCAGAGCAGCCGGCAGTCGTAACCGGCACGCAGGCAATCTTTGAAAATACCCTGACTCCAGGGGAAAGCGTAAGCGCGGGTTTCGATCTGCATGACCCTGTCCAGGTCCGAAGCCAGCATGGCGCGGTACGTTACATGTTGTTGTTCAATTGTTGCCATAGTGCTTTTTTGGCCGTGGCATCCCTCAATACCAGATTGAGATCCGCAAGGCTCACCAGCGGCCTGCCGAGTTCGGTTAACCACGGCGCCAGTTGCGGCATCAGGTCTTCACCCGCGCCAATCCAGCTGAGCTGCTGCAGCTGCTGTTTGTCCGCCCATGCCGCCAGCGCCCGCGCCGGCGTGCCGCCGGAGGCGTGCAGCTGCGGCCAGCGAAACTCACCCTGTTGCAGCCGCAGCCGACCGCTTTCTTCGCCGCCTCCGCCGCCTCCGCCACTTTGAAGCTGCTGCGCCACAGCGCGCCAGTCGATGTAAGACAGCAGATCTTTAAGCAGCCGCTGCACCGCGGCGTCGCCGCTGCTGTACATGATCAGCGCGCGGCTGCTGCGCAGCCATGCAAACGTCAGCTGCTGTACCTGCGGCACTGGTTGGGTGCTTTGTTGCGGCGCTGCTTGTGCCGCAGACCGCACCGGCGCCGGCGCCGGCTGTTCGGGCACCCCCGCATCCGCCGCGCCGCGCGCGTGCCATACCTGCACGCCCATGGCGCGCAACATATCTAATCTGGCCTGACTGAGCTTAATGTTGCCCCCGATTGCTGCTGCCTGTGTGGTCGCTGCATGGGTTAGAATGCCGGCTGTGCCAAGCAAATGATGTGGAATGCCCTATGCAGTATCAAACAGACGATACCCGAATTACCGGTATGGAAGAAGTTATCGCGCCGGAGACGTTAATGGAAGAGCTGCCTATCTCCGCGGAAGCCTCCAGCCTGGTTTTCACTGCCCGGCAACAGGTTGCGGATATCATCCACAAACGCAACGACCGCCTGTTGGCCATTGTTGGACCCTGTTCCATCCACGACCCGGGCGCCGCCATGGAATACGCGGAACGGCTGGCCGAGGCTGCCGCCCGCTACCGCGAAAATCTGCTGGTGGTGATGCGCGTCTATTTTGAGAAGCCGCGGACCATTGTCGGCTGGAAGGGTTTGATCAACGATCCGCACCTGGACAACTCTTACGATATTAATCACGGCCTGGCCACCGCCCGCAAGTTACTGCTGGACATCACTTCGCTGGGCATCACCGCCGGTACCGAATATCTGGACCCCATTACCCCCCAGTACGTTGCGGACCTGGTGTCCTGGGGCGCAATAGGCGCCCGCACCACCGAAAGCCAGATTCACCGGCAGTTGGCCAGCGGCCTGTCCTGCCCCATCGGATTCAAAAACAGCACCGACGGTTCGGTGCAGATTGCCATCGACGCAATCCGCTCCTCCGGGCACTCCCACATATTTCTGTCCGTCACCAAGCAGGGCCACTCCGCCATTTTCTCCACCGCCGGCAACCCCGACTGTCACGTTATATTGCGCGGCGGCACCCAGGGTACAAACTACGGCGCGGACAGTATTGCCGCCGCCAGCAGCGGTCTGCAGGCGGCCGGTGTGGATGCCGGCATAATGGTGGACATGAGCCACGCCAACAGCCAGAAGCAACACAAAAACCAGTTGAGTGTCTGCGACAGCCTGTGCACCCAGTTGAGCGGCGGTGAACACAACATTGTCGGTGTGATGGTGGAGAGCAATCTGCAGGAAGGGCGCCAGGATATTCCGGACACGCTGGAAGATTTGAACTACGGGCAGAGTATTACCGACGCCTGTATCAACTGGCAGGACACAGAGCAGGTGCTGGCATCACTGGACAGCGCGGTGGCGCAACGGCGCAGCGCGCAGGGCTAACAGCAGCAGGAACCACAGCGTATAAACAAACAGCTCCCCGTAACCGTCTTTGGTCAGCCACCACAGGTGAATCAGGGCTAAAGCCAACGCCGGATACACCAGCTTATGCAGGTTCTGCCAGCGCTGCCGCAGGCGCCGCTGCCAGCCCCGGGTGGATGTCAGCGCCATGGGCAACAGGCAAACAAACGCGGCGAGACCGGCTGTGATATAGGCGCGCTCAACAAAATCCTCCAGCAGTGCCCGCCAGTCGAATTGCAGATACAGCGCCGCGTACCCCAGCAGGTGCAGACTTACATAAGCAAACGCAAACAGTCCGGCCATGCGGCGGCTGCGTGCGAATAACACGCCGAGAGATGCCCGGGTGCCGGGCAGAGCGTTAAACAGATGGCGCAGGGGGGTAATGGAAAAGGCGACCAGCAGCATGCGCAGGGCCCACTCTCCCAGATAATGCACAACCGCTTCCACCGGGTCGGCCCCCAGCCCGGAAGTGGGCGCCTGCACTTCCAGCCAGACCAGCCAGGCAAGCCATCCCAGGGGTGCGGCCAGCAACAACGCCAGCCCCGCTTTTAACAGCCGCAAGCGGCTTGCCGCCGGACTGCTCAATAGAACTTGGCTAAATCCATACCGCGGTACAGGTCCGCTACTTCTTCAGCGTAACCGTTAAACGGCAGGGTCGGCCGGCGGTTGGGGGAAAACAGGCTGCTGGGCAGGCGGCGCTCGGTCGCCTGGCTCCACCGCGGATGAGCCACAGCAGGGTTAACATTGGCATAAAAGCCGTACTCGTTGGGTGCCAACAGGTTCCACGTGTTGCGCGGCTGGCGTTTGCTGAAGCGGATGCTGACAATTGATTTAACGGACTTGAAACCGTATTTCCAGGGGGTAATCAAGCGCCAGGGCGCGCCGTTCTGATTAGGCAGCGGCTTGCCGTATAAACCCACCACCATGATAGACAAGGGGTGGTACGCCTCGTCCATGCGCAAACCTTCCACATAGGGCCAGTCAATACCGGAAAAGAAGCCCCGCTGGCCGCGCATTTCCCGGGGCCGCACCAGGGTTTTGAATTCAACATATTTGGCATCGCCGGTGGGTTCAAACTGCTCCAGCACCGCGCGCAGCGGCAACCCCATCCACGGCACCACCATCGACCAGGCCTCCACACAACGGAAACGGTAGACTCGCTCCTCCGGCGTAATGCCTTTGATCACGTCTTCATAGGCAAATTTGCCGGTCTTTTTGGCGGCCCCCGACACGCTCACGGTCCAGGGATCAGTGGTCAACTCATGGGCGTATTTTGCCGGGTCGCTTTTGTCGGTGCCGAACTCGTAAAAATTGTTGTAACTGGTGACAATCGATTCCGGCGTAATCTCATCATCCGGCTGCAGTCCCGCCTGCACGCCGGGCAGCCAGGCCGCGCCTAACAGAGCGCCGCCGGCGCCAAGCAATTGACGCCGGTTGAGGTGCCGGTTCATGTAGTGGCGCTGCGGGGTAATCTCACTGCCGGGTATGTCGTCACCGCGCAAAGTGGACGTGGCGGCGCGTTTAATCAACATGGCGCTCGTTGCTCCCTTTGGCCGTTGCCGGCCGCTGTATTCGGTACGCTGTTTGAACGCGGGCGGCGGGCAAAGTTCCTCTAACTGCGCTTGCGCAGGTCAAACAGCCACTTCGCCGGACCGGACAAGGCGTACAGCGTAAACAAGGTCAACAACACAGTCGGCGGGTCTACCAGCAGCAGCGAAAACCCCAGCACGATAAACACCAGGGTGATAAACGGCACACGCCCCTTGAAGTTGATGAGCTTGGGGGAAAAATAGGTAAAGTTGGACACCATCAACAGGCCGGTGGCCACGGTGATGACACCCATGGCGCTGGCCACCGGTACCGACGGCACACCGCCTCCGTATGAAATCCAAACCCAGATGCAGCAGGCGATAATGGCGGCGGCTGAAGGGCTGGCCAGACCCGTAAAGCTGGCATTTTCACCCTTGGTGTTGAAGCGGGCCAGACGCAGCGCGGCGCAGGCCATGTAGACAAAAGTGGCCACCCATCCCGCCTGACCGAGGCTGGATAAACCCCAGGAGAACGCCACCAGCGCCGGTGCCACGCCAAATGCCACCATATCGCTGAGACTGTCGAATTCCGCACCGAACTCACTCTCGGTATTGGTCAGACGGGCCACCCGGCCGTCCGCGGTATCCAGCGCAAAAGCGACAAATATCGCCAGTGACGCCGCAATGAAGTTACCGTTCATACCCGCCACGATGGCGTAAAATCCGGCAAACAATGCACCGGTGGTAATCAGGTTGGGCAGCAGGTAAATGCCCCGTTTGCGGAAGCGGCGGCTGCGTGTCCCGGCCGCCTCCACCGTTTCGTCATCCGCGCCGGCCGCCTGCGCTCCGGGCTGTGGGGTCTGCGCGGCGGAATCATCCGCAAACTCATCTTGCGCAGCCTTAGCTGCGGCCTGCTCCGACGGGCTTGAGTCCGTGCCGCCGCGTAACGGCACCGCCCGCAGCTTGTTACCTTCGTCGTGCTCGTTTCCGCTCATAGTTGGCCTACAATAGCGTTAAATTTCAATAGCTTGACGTTACTTTGTAACACCAAGACTAAGTTCAGGCAATAGCGTCCGGGCGGGGCTGCGGGTCTTCCCCGGCATGATTCTTATAAAAGGTGACAATTTCCGTGTAAGCCACTCCGCCCACATTCACCGCCCGGTGCACCCGCTGCTCCGGTTCATCCCACCCGCACAAGCCGTTGCTGACCGGGAACCGCTGCCCGGCGGAACCGTCCCGGTATTCGATGGCCAGTTCTTCACCCTGTACAACCACCGAGAACCGCCGGCAGCGGTCGGTATGCCAGTACATGGGTTCTCCCGGCGCCAGGGTCATGCGCCGGATCAACAGCTCATCGTTGTCGGTAATCGTTTCCAGTTCCATTTTACAGTTCCATTTACGGTTCCCTTGCCCGGCTCCATCATTGCCCGGCTCCATATTGTGCCGCGCCTGCCGGCGGCAGCCCATCGTACCCCATAAATGCGGGTTGCGCTGGGCGGCTATTGTTGCCGTTCGCGCAGATGCCGCCGCAATTCCGAAGAGCTGTGGGTCTTTTCATCACCGACAAATTCGATACGTCCGCCGTGCGCTTCCACCACGGACCGCTCGGGCATCTGTTCCAGGGTGTAATCCGTACCCTTGGCTTGTATATGGGGCTTAAACAGCTCGATCAGGGGGATGGGAATGGCAGCTTCGAGCGGTACCACAAAATCCACCGCCTGCAGTGCCGCGATCATTTCCATGCGCTCTTCGTAGCCGTTGATCGAGGCTTCCCGGTTGGGATTGCTGGCAATGGACGCCTCGGTATTCACGGCGATCACCAACACGTCACCCAACGCGCGGGCGGCTTCCAGGTAACGCACGTGGCCGACGTGGAGCAAATCAAAACACCCGTTGCCGAAGACAATGGTCTGCCCGGCCTGCCTGATGGTTTCCAGGTGCGGAACCAGGTCTTCAGGCTGCATGTATATCTTCTGCCGGGTCGGCAGCGACTGGGGTTGGGACATGGCGCATCGGTAATGTTAAAACCACTACAGTGTAGCCGCATATTCAGCCAAGCTATAGACTAAGCGTTCACCCCGGCGGAGATCCGCAATCCGTTTTAAACAGGACCCTCAGAGAATTCTGCTGGTAATGCCCACCTGGGTGGGGGATGTGGTGATGGCCACTCCATTTACCCAGAGCCTGTTCCAGCGTTTTCCCGACGCCCGCATCGAGCTGCTGATGTACCGTCACCTGCACGCGGTGCTGCAGGGCAGCCCCTGGGTACAAGACTGCCACTTCTGGCCGAAAAAGCAGGACGACAAAGCCGCGTACCGGGCGGAGTACAAATTGTTTGTACAGTCTCTGCGCGCGCGCCGCTTCCAGCTTGCGGTGCTGTTGCCTAATTCCATCCGGGTGGCGTGGCTGGCATTTCGCATCGGCGCCCGGCGCAGGGTAGGTTACAACCGCGACGGCCGCGGCCTGTTGCTGACCGACCGGCTGGCCGTGCCCAACAAAAGTTCTGAGGGATATACGCCCATGCCGCTGGTAGACTACTACAGCGGGCTGGCGGAGTTTATCGGCTGCGCCGCCAGCGGTGATCAACTGCGCCTGTACACTACCGCGGCGGATGAAGAAGAAACCCGGCAACGTTTGCAGCAGGCTGGCATCGACGACCCCGCGCGTGTTGTAGTGGTATGCCCGGGGGCCAATTTCGGCGCTTCCAAGTGCTGGCCGCCGGAGCGTTTTGCCGCGGTGGCGGACCGGCTGGCCGGTACACGGCAAATGCAGGTTGTAATCAGCCCCGGTCCCGGCGAAGAACCCCTGGCACAAGCCATTCAGGACGCCATGCAACAACCCAGCACTTTGCTGGACAATCCCTGTCTGACCCTGGGCGGGCTGAAATGGCTGATTGCCAACAGCGCCTTGCTGCTGGGCAACGATACCGGTCCGCGCCATTTTGCACGCGCTTTTGATACACCGCGGGTGACCGTGTTCGGTCCCACCGAAGCGCGTTGGACACATACCTCACATCAGGCGGAAAGTATCGTGCGGGTGGATGTGCCCTGCGGGCCGTGCCACAAGAAGGTCTGCCCCCTGCCCCGGCAGGTGTGCATGGATAATGTCACCGTCGACATGGTGCACGATGCCTGTGAGCGGCAGCTTACCGCTGCCGGTTAGAGAAAATAGTCCGGGGTGTCGTTGTTGTCGGTCAGTTGATCCAACGCTTCGGGGTTTTCAATCAGGCCTTCGATCAGCCAGTTCACGTCGTTGTACAGACAGGTCACTTTTTCGCAATTTTTGGTGGCGTTAAAATCGCGGATCAGATCCGCGGCCACACCCCGGGTGGCGTCATAAGCCTGTACATCCGCCATGGCGTTCTTGTCACCCAGCAGGCCGTGCTCCTGGTTGCGGTAAACCGGACAGTTGTATAAACCCAGCGGACTGAGCACCTGCCGGAAAAACTGCATGTGGCACTGCCGCGGTTGTTTTTCCAGTTTCTGAATCTGGCCCTGCAGCATGGCTTTTAAGCCGGTGCTGCGGTGCACGCGGAAATCATCACTCTCCAGCAGCACGGCTTCGTCAACCTGCGCCTGGATGGCGTCAATAATGGCCTGGCGGCGCTTTTGATGCTGAATATCGATCACTTCCGCGTTGTTGAATTCATCCCGGGTGAGGAACGGTTTGAAGCTGATGTAGCTGAACTGGGAATCTTTTGCCAGGCGCGCGGCCTGAGCAATTTCATGCAGGTTTTCAACGATGTCACGGTCGTTAATGTTCGCCCCGCGCCAGGTTACGATATAAGAAAAACCCACCGTCACATCCGGGTTGGCGGCACGGATGGCCGGCACCCGGGCGCAGATCTCCTCCAGCGCAAACGCCTTGCGCGGCTTGTGCATGGCCTGGAAAGTGGCGTCGGTGCCCGAGTCCAGCGACAGGCGCACCCAATCCTGGCTGTCCATGCAATCCGCCACTGAGGCAATTTTGTCGTTGCCGGTGCCGTTGGACACAATGGCCACCTGCAGGTTGAGGGACTTCATGAAGCGGATGGTCTCGGCAAACTTGGGATACAGCGTGGGTTCACCGCCGCCGATCACAATGACCGAACGCATGCCCCGCTGCGCCATCAGCTCCAGGGAACTGAGCAGCTTGTCATGCTCAAAACGGATGCCGGTATTAAGAATATCCAGGTCAACACAGTGGTCGCACTGATAGTTACACGCCGTGGTGAGATCCAGATTGATGGAAATCGGCGCAAAATCCGGCACCCTGGCCGGGTCCAGCTCCGCGCCGTCAACGGTTTCCGCGCGCCGCTGGGCCACCTGCCAGCGCACGTAGTGCTGCAGCGCTTCCCGGGCACCCGGCTGCGCCAGCTTGCCGGCAAAGTCATGAATGCTGTCCAGCGCAAGCTGGGCATTAGCATCCTGCAGGGCATCCGCACCGGCGGCTGCCGGCGCGTTTAAATCAGTCAGAGGTATCTTGTCCGTCACGCGTTCTACTCAGCTCCTTGTCAAGAATCTTTAGTCGCTGTCAGTTGCTCCGCCTTTTCCCGGCCCGCCGCGTCCCGGGCCACAAGCCCCTTTTCCTTGAGGAACAGCGCCAGTTGACGGTCGTGGCGGCTGGTGGCGGACAGCGGCCCGGGCCGCACATAGGGATCCCAGCCGGGCGGCCGCGCGCCGCTCACCTGGTCACCCATCACCGTGACCCGCTGGATTACCCTTTCTCCCTCAAAGTCGTTGAGGACAAAGTGCTGGGTGCAGCGGTTATCCCATACCGCCACCGTGCCGGCACTCCAGCGGTAACGTACCGTGAACCGCGGGTTCTTCACCCACTCCGTCAAATAATCCAGCAACGCCCGGCTTTCACTCCAACTCATCTCAACGATGCGCCGGGTAAAGTGCTCGTTCACAAACAGCGATCTGACGCCGGTCTGCGGATGCACGCGCACCACAGGATGGATCGCCATCTTGTCGGGCCGGTTATGCGGCAGCGCATCGTGCAACGCGGTTAACGACTCACACAAGGCCTGCATGGGCGCGGACAATTCCGCGTAGGCCTGTTCCAGGCTGGTCCACATGGTGTCGCCGCCCACTTCGGGACACTTCACCATGTGCAGTACGGACATTATGGACGGCTGTTCCTCAAAGGTGATATCGGAGTGCCATTCATCCGCGATGCCGCCCTGGGTGGCCGCCAGTTCGAATACCCCCGGGTGGTCGGTGTAGGGGTTTTTCAGATTGGGATGGCTTTCGATCTGGCCGAACTGTTCACCAAAATACACGTGTTCATCCAGAGAGATGTTCTGGCCCGGGAAGAACAGGACCTTGTGTTGCAACAGCAGCGCTTTGATGGCGTCAATATCCGCAGCACCCGGATGACTGAGGTTAACGCCGGTCACCTCAGCCCCCAGACTGCCGGATAACCTTTTGATCTGCCAGCCCAGCTCGGCGGCGGGCTGGGCAGATGGATTGTCAGCCTGTGAAAGTGTCATTGCTACACCCTCCTCGTCTTGCAACGTCTATTTTCCATCCTGGGTCATCATCAGAAAACCAGTAAAAGCCGCATTATTAGGCGACAGGGAAGGACTGACTTTCTTTTTCATTTCCGCTATCGCGTCCCGGTAAGCGGCATAAAACGCCCAGCTGGGGCGCGGATGATAAACCAGGTCTTCCAGTTCAAACTGGCGGATCACATTCTTGGTGGTGGTGGGTTTGACAAAAACCTCGGTCTGGGGGCGGAAGTAGAGCGGCACAATGGTCATCAGACTCCACTTGGCCAGCTTGCCCTCCACCAGCACGTCGAGAATCTCCTCAAACCCCTTCTGTTGATTGCCGTGCAGCAGTTTGCGGAACCCGTCAGCCAGATAAGCGCGGTCGTCACGGTTCAGACCATTCACATAGTCCCGGAATTTGGGTTTTTCAAACAGCGATACCATGGATGAGCGGCTGACTATTTTCACAATGTCATCCAGCACCTGCCCCTGGTTTGCAAACCGCTTCTTGCTCAACACCGTTGCCGCCAGCTCCGCCACCTGATCCACTTTATGTTTCTTGCCGATAGCCTGCATATCCGGGTGGCTGAAACCACCCGGGTATTGCTGGAGAAAATTTGCCTCAGCCGTGCGCAGCCTGGTCAGGTTCATGAACGCCTTCCTGGGGCCGGTTAGTTGACGTCTTTGTCCACCAGCCGGTTTTCCTGAATCCAGGGCATCATACCACGCAGTTTTTCACCAACCTCTTCAATGGGGTGGCGTTGCGAAATTCTGCGCATGGCTTTGATGCTGGGGGCGCCGGCCTGATTTTCCGCGACAAATTCTTTGGCGAAGTTGCCGGTCTGAATTTCGTTCAGAATCCGCTTCATTTCCTTTTTTGTCTCATCGGTGACGATGCGCGGCCCGCGGGTCAGACCGCCGTATTCCGCTGTATTGGATACCGAGTACCACATATTGGCCACGCCGCCTTCGTAAAACAGATCAACAATCAGCTTCAATTCGTGCAGGCACTCAAAGTAGGCCATTTCCGGGGCATAGCCGGCTTCCACCAGGGTTTCAAAGCCCGCCTGCACTAGGGCTGAAGCACCGCCGCACAGAACCGCCTGCTCGCCGAACAGATCAGTTTCGGTTTCTTCGCGGAAGTTGGTTTCGATAACTCCGGCACGGCCGCCGCCGTTGGCGCTGGCGTAGGACAGGGCAATATTTTTTGCCTGCCCGGTAGCATCCTGAGCCACCGCGATGAGGCTCGGCACGCCGCCGCCGGCGACGTAGGTGGAGCGCACGGTATGGCCGGGCCCCTTGGGTGCAATCATGATCACGTCCAGATCCGCCCGCGGTTCAATCAGTTCGAAGTGCACGTTAAAGCCGTGGGCAAAGGCTATGGCGGCGTTCTCTTTGAGATTGTCATGCAGGTGGTCGCGGTACAGCGCCGGCTGCAGTTCGTCCGGCACCAGGATCATGACCAGATCCGCGCCTTCCACCGCTTCGCTCACTTCCGCCACCGCAAACCCGGCATTTTCAGCCTTCCGCCAGGAGCCGGAGCCCTTGCGCAATCCCACCACTACTTCAGCCACCCCGGAATCGCGCAGATTGTTGGCATGTGCATGGCCCTGAGAGCCGTAACCGACGATGACTACTTTCATTTTCTGGATCAGTGATAAGTCAGCGTCTTTGTCGTAATAAACTTGCATGTTGAGGTTCCTGTCTAAGGGTAATTGTTGGTACCGGTAACTGTTAAAGCGCCAGCACCCGTTTGCCGCGCCCAATACCGGAGACTCCGGACCGCGCCAGTTCCAGAATGGCATTGCCAGCGGCTGAAGGCGGATTTACCGCGTTGATGAACGCATCCAGTTTGTCGCCCGGACCCACCAGCTGCACCGTATAGGTATCTTCGGTGACGTCGACAATCTGACCGCGGAAGATGTCCGCCGCGCGCTTGATTTCCTGCCGTGCCGTACCTTCAGCGCGTACTTTCACCAGCAGCAGCTCGCGTTCCAGGTGCGCGCCGGCACAAAGGTCCATCACCTTCACCACCTCCACCAGCTTGTGCAGGTGCTTGGTGATCTGCTCAATGGTGCGCTGATCGCCGGTGGTGGTGACGGTCAGCCGCGACAGGGTCACATCTTCAGTGGGTGCCACGGTCAGCGATTCAATATTGAAGTTGCGCTGTGCAAACAGGCCCACCACCCGCGACAGCGCGCCGGCTTCGTTTTCCAGCAGAACCGCGATGATGCGCCGTTCCATCAGCTATCCTCCGTTGATTTACTGAGTACCATGTCGCGCATGGAGCCGCCTTTGATGGCCATCGGATAAACGTGCTCGTGAGGGTCTACCCAGACGTCGACAAACACCAGCTTGCGCTTCAACTCGTCGGAAAACGCACGCTGCATGGCCGGTTCCAGCTCCGCCGCGTCGCTGACTTTGATGCCCACGTGACCAAATGCCTCAACCAGCGTCTTGAAGTCCGGTAACGAGTCGCTGTAGGTGCTCTGCGAGTGGCGGCCGCCGTATTGCATATCCTGCCACTGCTTAACCATGCCCAGTGCCTGATTGTTCAGGTTGATCACCTTGATGGGCAGGCCGTACTGCAGGCAGGTGGACAGTTCCTGCATATTCATCATGAAGCTGCCTTCTCCGGTGACACAGGCCACGGTTTCGTCCGGGAAGGCCATCTGCACACCCATGGCCGCCGGCAGGCCGAATCCCATGGTGCCGAGGCCGCCGGAATTGATCCAGCGGCGCGGCTCCGGAAAATGATAATACTGGGCGGCAAACATCTGGTGCTGGCCCACATCAGAGGTGATGTACGCCTGCCCTTTGGTGGCCCGGTACAGGGCCTGCACCGCCAGCTGCGGCAGAATCGGTTTGTCCGGCTGCGCCTGGACATTATGGTTGAGGCCGTGGGCGCCGCGCCATTCCTTAATCTGCTGCCACCAGCGCTCGACCCGGTCTTGCCGCGCCAGCTTCTGTTCCTGGCTCTGCTTGGCCAGCTCTCCCTGCAGGATCACCGCCATTTCCTCCAGCACCAGCCGCGCGTTGCCGACAATGGGAATGTCGACAGCCACAATCTTGGCAATGCTGGCCGGATCAACGTCAATGTGAATGACCTTGGCGGCGGGTGCAAACTTAGCCGGATTGTTGGTCACCCGGTCATCAAAACGCGCGCCGACGGCAACAATCAGATCCGTCTCGTGCATGGTCATGTTGGCTTCGTAAGTGCCGTGCATGCCCAGCATGCCCAGACTCAGCGGGTCTTCGCCCGGATACGCACCCAGACCCATGAGTGTACTGGTCAGCGGAAACCCCAGCGCGCGGACAATTTCGCGCAAAGGCTCACTGCCATCACATTGCACAACCCCGCCGCCGACGTAGAACACCGGCCGGTTGGCTTCCAACAAAGCGTCCACCGCTTTGCGGATCTGCCGGCCGTTGCCCCGGGTGGCCGGATTGTACGAACGCATTTTGACTTTGTCCGGGTACGCGTACTCGGCGAATACCGTGGGATCGGTGGTGTCTTTGGGCACATCGATAACCACCGGACCGGGACGCCCGGTGGTGGCGATATGAAACGCTTTTTTGACTACCAGCGGAATCTCCGCGGCATTTTTCACCATAAAGCTGTGTTTCACTACAGGCCGGCTGACCCCGACCATGTCGGTTTCCTGGAATGCATCGGTGCCGATCAGGTCCTGCTGCACCTGACCGGAGATCACCACCATGGGAATACTGTCCATATACGCCGTGGCAATACCGGTAATGGCATTCGTGGCGCCGGGGCCGGAGGTCACCAGCACCACCCCGGGACGACCGGTAGCGCGTGCGTAACCATCAGCCATATGTGTGGCTGCTTGTTCATGGCGGACCAGTACATGTTCTACCTTCTGCTGACGGAAAATCGCGTCATAAATATGCAGAGCGGCACCACCCGGATAACCGAAGACGTATTCGACGCCTTCGTCCTGCAGTGCGCGTATTAACATGTCGCCACCAGACAGCATATCTGCCATTGTGGATCCCCTAACGGATGAGTGCTTAAAACTGTGCAACTTACCTGTTGCACCCGAAGAAAAACCAGGCGGGTGACGCCCATCAAGGACAGATCATGACCTGCCTTGTAAAAAACCCACCTATGTTGCTGATTTCTCTAAACTTTATACTGGCAGAGGCAACTTGGATTCCGCTTCACCCAAAACCGGTGCCCGCCGCATAAAATCGAGCGGGGTATTCTTGTGATATCAAGGCCTTATGTCAATGAATGCGGCAATTTGGACGAGATATGAGAGGTGGTTTCCATTTTGCCGGCCGCAGCCTTCGTGACCCGGTGGCCTGTGGTATGCTTGCCGCCCCAGACCTGCAGCTTGCCCTCACGCTTTAGACCAAGCGGAGCCTGAGAGATAAGGAGCATGAGATGAGAAGATTCAGATTCACGCTGACCCTTGCCACAGCCGCCCTGACCACAGCAGCCCTGCACACCCCGGTACAGGCGGACACGTACCGCTGGGTGGATGCCAATGGCGTGGTGAATTACGCGGAAAAGCTGCCCCGGGGCATTCCCAGCGACCAGGTCACCCGCATCAGCGACAGCGGTAAAACCACCAGCCGTGCGCCCGCGGCACCGCAAACTGCGGTAACCAGCCAGCCCACGCCCAGCAGCCGCGCCATCAGCAACGAACGCCGCAAGCAGAATCTGACGCCGGAACAACAGCAGATGCTGGAACGTCTGGAGCAGGCGGAACTGGACCGCCAGGCCTCCATGGCGCAGATCCGTCAGCAGAACTGCCAGCGCAGCCAGGAGGTGCTGGCCAACCTGTCTTCAAAAGACAAAATCCGCGTCAACATGCCGGACGGCACGCAACGCGCGCTGGGTGAAGATGAACGCCAGGAGCGCATCAAAATGGCCCAGCAGGGGATTGTTGATAACTGCGACGCTTAACCGGATAACGCCGTTACATCAACGGCTGAACCAGTGTCTGATTTATCCGTGCACTAAAATATAGCTGGCCATGCGCCCGGTTGTCCCCTGCCCCTGGTGCCCGGCCCGGCGGTGGGAATAAAAGCGCTCATCCCGGTAGGTACACAACCCGCTTACGCTGACCTCTTTCACCCCGGCGGCTCGCAGCTGATCCCCGGCAACCCCGCTCAAGTCCAGCAGGCGCTTGTGCGGCTGGTTTGCAACCGGCTGCAGACGGTGCGGGAAATCGCTGTTGAACGCCCGCCACACATCCGGCCCCACTTCATAACTCGCCTGACTGATGGCCGGGCCGATCCATGCCTGCAGGCTGTCCGCCGCCGCCGGCATGGCGCTCAGCAGGCGCGGGATCACGCCGGCCAGCAAACCCTGCCAGCCGGCATGTGCCGCGCCCACGCACAGACCCTGGTGATGGCTCAACATGACCGGCACGCAATCCGCCGTCATGATGGCCAGCGCCAGGCCCGCAACGTCGGTCCATGCTGCATCCGCTTCCGGTGCCTGCTGCGCCGTTTGCGCGTCCGCGCGCAGATGCGCGGTGCCGTGCACCTGGGTCAGCCACTGCACCTGGCGCGCCCCGATCGCCTGGCTGAAGGCCTGACGGTGGGCCTGCACCCGGTTTGGATTGTCGCCGGTATGCGCCGCCAGATTAAAGTCGTTGTAAGGCGGCGCACTGGGTTGGGCAATGCCACTGCCGCGGCGCAGGGTGATCCCGGCGGCCACCTTGCCGGGTGCCGGCCATCGGGCGCTTAGCAGAAAGTCAGGCCGGCTGGTCATGGACGTCGCTGCGGTTAGTGTCCTTGCGCAGTTGCGCCAGCAGATGTTGCATGTCCGCCGCCAACGGCGCGGTAAAATCCAGCATCTGCTGCGTGACGGGATGCTGCAGGGTAAGTTGCAGGGCATGCAGGGCCTGACGCGGAAACTGCTGCAGCGCCTGCAGCAGTTCCGCACTGGCGCCCGCCGGCACACGGCCCCGGGCGCCATAGCGCCTGTCGCCCACCAGCGGATAACCGATACTCTGCAGGTGCACGCGAATCTGATGGGTCCTGCCGGTACCCAGTTTCGCCTGCACCAGGGTATGGGTGCGGAAGCGTTCCCGGACCCGGAATTGCGTGTAGGCGGGTTTGCCGTCTTCACGCACCGCCTGCCGGGTCCGCACCTGGGGATGCCTGCCTATGGCCTTATCCACATCCTGGCCCGCAACCATGCGCCCTTCGGCCACCCCCAGATAAGTGCGCCCAACCTGTTTACTGCTGATCATGCGGCTCAACGCCTTCTGCGCCTGGTCTGAAGCAGCCACCACCATGATGCCGCTGGTGTCTTTGTCCAACCGGTGTACCACCCCCGCCCGGGGCAGCCTGCTGAGACCGGGGCGGTGATGCAACAGCCCGTTCAACAGGGTACCGGCCGGATTTCCGGCGCCGGGATGCACAACCAGCCCCGCCGGCTTATTCAGCACCAGCAGATGGTCGTCTTCATATACCAGGTCCAGGGGCATCGCTTCAGCCTGCTGCCAGTCTTCCCGGGGCAGCTGTACAGCCTGCAGGTGCAGCACTTCACCGCCGCGCAGACGTGATTTGCCTTTGCGGGTCTGCCCGTCAACGGTCAGACAGCCCTGCTCGATCCAGCGGCTGAGTTCCACCCGGGAAAAACGGCTGAACAAGTCGGCGGCAATTCTGTCAAAACGCTGGCCTCCCAGGTCCGGCGGCACCACAACCCGCTGGTCGATGTGTTCAGAATTGTGGGGAAAATTGCTCATGCAGGTTGCAACCCTAACGAAATTGGTAAAAATAGCGACCAGTTTCCCCTGTGATCAGATCATGATATTGAGACACCCCTACCCCGTTTCCAGCGCCCCCCGCTTGCGCGGACTTAGAAAGTGTTTGCGCGCACTCAAACAGTGCCTGGCGGTAGTACTGATGGCGGTGACCGTGGCCGGCTGCAGCTGGATTCCGTTCTTCGGCAAAGACAAGGACACACGGGGCGATGTTGAGGAAATCAACACCACCGAACAAAAAGTTTACCGCGAAGCCCAACGCAGCTTGCGCTCGGGCAATTACCAGCAGGCGATCAGCCAGCTGGAACTGCTGGAAGCGCGTTTTCCGTTCGGCCGCTACGCTGAACAGGCGCAACTGGAGCTGGTGTTCGCACGTTACATGTCTTTTGATCTGGACGGCGCCAGCGCGGCTGCGGAACGGTTTATCCGCCTGCACCCGCAACATTCAAATGTGGACTACGCCTACTATATAAAAGGCCTGTCCGCCTACGGCAAAAACCAGGGCCTGATGGACCGCTTTTTCAAAACGGACTACGCTAAACGCGATATGGCCCCGGCCCGGCAGGCGTACAGCGACTTCGCCCAGCTGCTGGCGCGTTATCCGGACAGCCCCTACGTAGCGGACACCAAACAGCGCATGGTACATCTGCGCAACCTGCTGGCCCGCTCCGAGCTGGCGGTGGCGGACTACTATATGCGCCGCAACGCTTACGTGGCGGCCGCCAAGCGGGCAAAATATGTACTGGAAGTGTATCCGCAAGCTGAAAGCACGGCAGAAGCGTTAACCGTGCTGGTGGAGGCCAACTACAAACTGGGGCTTGAAGACGAAGCCAACAACGCCCTGCGGGTACTGGCCATTAACTACCCCAACCATCCGTCCTTTGACGAAAACGGCAACCTGGTGCTGGACGAGCAGATCCGCAACCGCGACCGCTCCTGGACCAACATCATGACCCTGGGCCTGTTCGACCGTCCGGATGTACCGCCGCCATTAAAGATTCAGCATCCCGAGGGATTTGAACCGCCACCCGTGCAGCCTCAGCCGCAAGTGGAAGAGGCGCCGAAGAAACGGGGCGGCTGGTTCAGTTGGCTGCCCTTTATCGGCTGATCAAGTGGCCCCCTACCATCGGCTAATTGAGTGACCACCTACCGCGCCGAAATCATCGCCGAAATCGAGCGCCGCCGGCTGGATCTGAATCTCGGCCTGCTGCGCATCTACAATTACTACCGCGCATTTGTCGGGTTTGCGTTGCTGGTGGCCTATAGCCAGGACCTGTTCAGCACCCGCCTGGGGGATTTGTTACCCGAAGTCTTCCTCTGGTTCTGTCTGGGGTATACGCTGCTTAACCTGCTGTCCGGCCTGCTGGTGCAGCTTATCCCCAAAATCTGGGTGAACCGGGCCCAGCTCAGCCTCGGCCTGGTGGTATTCGACATCGTCAGCCTGGCTTTCATGACCTATGCCTCAGGCGGCATCGCCAGCGGCTTTGCGCCGCTGATCCTGATTACGGTAGTGACCGGCGCCATCCTGGTGACCGGCCGCAGCGCCACCTTTCTCGCCGCCATTGCGTCGGTAGCTTTGTTATACGAAGAGTTTTACCTGTTCATCTCGGTGCCGGACAGTAACTACGACTTCTTCCAGGCCGGGGTATTCGGCATCATCTACTTCTCCGCCAGCCTGGGGGTGCAGAGCCTGTCCAACCGGCTGCGCCAGAACGATATCCGCGCGCTGACCCAGGCCGCGGAACTCGCTGATCTGGAACGGCTGAACCGCCTGATTATCCAGCGCATGCGCACCGGCATTATTGTTGTGGACCAGAACGATCAGGTGCGCATGTACAACCAATCGGCAACCGCCCTGATCGGCGCCCGCGGCGATGAAGATCTGACCCATCTGCCGGACACCCTGAGTGCCGCGCTGGCGTCGTGGCGGGAAAACACCTCGCTGCGCACCCCGCCCTTCCAGGTGCGCCCGCATACGCCGGAAATCCGCGCCAACTTTTCCGCGCTGCGCACCACCGACAGCAGCGGTGATATCACCATCTTTCTGGAAGACACCGGCGAGGTTCAGCAACAGGCCCAACAACTCAAGCTGGCGGAGCTGGGGCGTCTGTCCGCCAGTATTGCCCACGAGGTACGTAATCCCCTGGGCGCGATCAGTCACGCCGCCCAGTTGTTAAACGAATCCGATGAACTGGCGGCGCCGGACCAGCGCCTGACGGATATCATCATCAGCCACTGCCGCCGCATGAACGGGGTGGTGGAAAATGTGCTGGAAATGTCCCGCCGCCGCTCGCCCCAGCCGCAGCGGCTGAACCTGGCGGAACACCTGCAGGAGTTCCGCGCGGAATTTCTGGAAGCCAAACCGCAGGCCCAGTTAACGGTACGGGTGGAGCCGGACTCCACCGAAATACGCGTCGACCCGGTGCAGTTGAACCAGGCGCTGACCAACCTGGTTGACAACGGCATCCGTTACTCCGAAGAGAACGGCGCCGGGCCTGCCGTGGAACTCATCGCCGGGGTGGACAAGTCGTCCGACCGGC
This sequence comes from Pseudomonadales bacterium, assembly GCA_028279305.1. Taxonomy (GTDB): domain Bacteria; phylum Pseudomonadota; class Gammaproteobacteria; order Pseudomonadales; family Azotimanducaceae; genus UBA4421. The sequence goes on along the minus strand of JANQOA010000166.1, from coordinate 4,533 downwards.
CGTTTTTGAACGTGGTTGACTTCGGTCCCGGCGTGGATCCGGACCTGGCGGAGAAACTGTTCCAGCCTTTTACCACATCGTCCCTCAAAGGCACCGGCCTGGGTTTGTACATTTCCAGAGAATTATGTGAAGCCAATCAAGCCCAGTTAAGCTACTTTCCCAATGAACAGAGCGGAGATGTGACAACCGGCAGCGTATTTAGGATCCTATTCGCCCACCCTGACCGGATCACTGCATAAGCACTTAGCCATGAGCACCAAACGCACGCTGATTGTCGACGACGAACCCGACATCCGGGAACTGCTGGAAATTACCCTGGGCCGCATGAAGCTGGAGACCGTGGCCGCGGCGGATCTGGGCCAGGCTTACCAGTGCCTGCAGGATCAGGAATTCGACTTGTGCCTGACCGATATGCACCTACCGGACGGCAACGGTCTGGAACTGGTGAATCACATTAATCAGAACCACCCGCAACTGCCGGTGGCGATGATTACCGCGTTCGGCTCCATGGACACCGCCATCTCCGCGCTGAAGGCGGGCGCTTTTGACTTTCTGCAGAAGCCCATAGATCTCGAACAACTGCGCACGCTGGTCGACAGCGCGCTGAAAGTATCCGATCTGGACAGTGAAGGGGCGGATGGCGGCAGCACCGGCCCCACCCTGCTGGGCACGTCGGCCCCCATGACACAACTGCGCAACCAGATCAAAAAGCTGGCCCGTTCCCAGGCGCCGATTTACATCAGCGGCGAATCCGGCTCCGGTAAAGAGGTGGCGGCGCGCCTCATCCATGCCATGGGGCCGCGCCAGCCGGGGCCGTTTGTGCCGGTCAACTGCGGCGCCATCCCCTCGGAATTGATGGAAAGTGAATTCTTCGGCCATGTAAAAGGCAGCTTTACCGGCGCGGTCAGTGATAAACAGGGCCTGTTTCAGGCTGCCGCCGGCGGCACCCTGTTTCTGGACGAGGTGGCGGATCTGCCGCTGTCCATGCAGGTCAAGCTGCTGCGCGCGATCCAGGAAAAAGCGGTGCGGCCGGTGGGCTCACAGAACGAGGACGTGACCGACGTGCGCATTCTCAGCGCCACCCATAAGGACCTGGCCGGAGAGGTGGCGGCGGATAATTTCCGTCAGGACCTGTACTACCGGTTGAATGTGATTGAACTGCACATACCCGCGTTGCGCGACCATCCCGATGATCTGCACGAGCTGGTGGAAGCCACGCTTAAACGCCTGGCGTCGGAATATGGCGGCTCGGTACCGGTCATGTCCGATGAAGCCTCAGCGGCTCTGCAGGTTTATGCGTTTCCCGGCAACATCCGCGAACTGGAGAATATTCTGGAACGCGCTTTCACCTTATGTGAAGGCAACACCATCACTCTCGACGACCTGCAACTCAGCGGCAATCACGGCGGCGCCCCAGCCCCGGCCGGCCCCGCGCAACAGCTAGACAGCCCGGTTGATGGCGAAAAGGCATCAGCCGCCGCTGGCGAGACTGCGGATGCGGCTGCAGCCGCTGCGCCTAACGCAGCGGGCAATGATCCCGCAGCCCAGGCCGGCAACCTGTCGTTACCGCCGGGGCAGAGCCTGGAAGAGTATCTGGAAGGTATTGAGCGGGCGCTGATCACCCAGGCGCTGGACGATACCCGCTGGAACAAAACCGCGGCAGCCAAAGCCCTGGGCATTACATTCCGCGCCCTGCGTTATAAGTTGAAAAAACTGGAGATGGAATAACCCACCCCGGTCCGGGTTATGCGCCTACAGTATGGAGCCCCGGCTCCGCGTAACGTTGTTGCGTGCAACAGAATGCGGGCATCACCTTAATCGAATTGCTGGTCAGCGTGCTGCTGATAGCCATACTGCTCGGCATGGCAAGTGTGCAGTGGCCGGCCCTGGCGGCAAAACGCCGCCTGCAAGCGGACGTGGACCAGTTTGTCAGCCTCATCAGCACCGCCCGGCACACTGCCATCATCAAAGGCGTGGTGGTCACTCTGTGTCCCGCCGCCGCTGATGGCTGCGGCAGCCGCAACACCTGGCACAACGGCACCATGGCGTTTGAAGACCTTAACGGTAACCGGGTTATCGACGGGCAGGATGCAGTCATACGCCGGCTGCCGCGGATGCCGGCCACCCGGGTGGCCTGGCGCGCCTTTCGCAACCGCGGCTACCTGCGCTTTAATCCCTCCGGCATGACGGACTGGCAGAATGGCCACTTCCTGTTCTGCCCGGTCAACGGCGACATACGGCATGCCCGCCAACTGGTTCTGAACTTTGCCGGCCGGGTCTACCTGTCCAACGACGCTGACGATGACGGGGTGCATGAAGACGTTCGCGGCAGGCCGCTGGAATGCGTCTGAGGCGCACTCCCCGGCTGACATTGCTGACAGGTTCAGCCGGGTTCTTCCACTTTCAGCACCGCAACGTCAAAGGTGATGTCCTTGCCGCTCAGCGGGTGATTGAAGTCAACTTTAACGGTGCGCTCATACAGGCCCACAATAACCCCGGGCAGTTCTCCATCGGGGGCCTGGAACGACACCACCAGACCTTCCTGCAGCCCGTCCTCCAGCCCAACCTGTCCGCTGTCGGCGTTATCCCCGGGGCTGTGCAGATCGCGAAAACGGGTCCGCTCGATAAGCTGCACGTTGTCCGGATTGTGCTCGCCAAACGCCTGCGCCGCGGGGATGACAATCTGCTCCGCGTAACCCGCCTGACGGCCCATCAATACCGCTTCAAATCCCGGCAGCAAGTTGCCGTCGCCAACCACAAAACTGGCGGGTTTACCGTCCCGGGTACTGTCGATTTCCCTGCCGCCGTCAAACAGCAGGGAAAAGTGCAGGGTCACCCGGCTGCCCTGGGTGATACGCGGCGACCCGGTTTTGGCAATAACGTCGTTCATCTGCCGCCGCTTTGCGCCTCGCCATGGTCCCGCCGCTGCTGCCGCCACTGCAGAATCATCGTTAGAATCCACAGCGCCGCGCCGCAAAACAACGCACTGTCAGCCACGTTAAAGGCCGGAAAGTAATACTGCTGGTAGTGGACCAGAATAAAGTCCACCACGTAACCGTTCAGCACGCGGTCGGTGAGATTTCCCAGCGCGCCGCCCAGAATCAGGCTGAATACCCAGCCCATCACTTTTTCGTTTTTCGGCAGCCGGGCCAGCTCGTAAATCAGAAACGCTGAAAAACCCACCGCCAGAATGATAAAAAACCAGCGCTGCCAGCCGCCGGCTCCGGACAGAAAGGAAAAGGCGGCACCGTCGTTGTGCCAGCGCACCCAGGAAAAAAACGGCAGAACCGGTACCTGCTGCTGGTATGCAAGCTGGCTCACCACCCAGTATTTGGTGGCTTGATCCAGCGCGAAAATGACCGCGGCCACGCCCAGCCCGCCTGCTAATCTGGGGCTAAACACCGTTGGCGCTCTCGCTGAACCAGGCTTTGGCTTCCGCTATGTCTTTGTCAATCTGCTCCTTCAGAGCATCAATGGAGGCGAACGCCTGCTCATCCCGCAACTTCTGCTTGAAGCGGATGGTTAACAACTGACCGTACAGATTGCCGCTGAAATCAAATACATGCACCTCCAACAGCGGTTCTTTGCCGTCGACAGTGGGGCGGACGCCGATATTGGCAATCCCCTCATAAATGTTGTTGCCGATACCCTCAACGGATACGCAATAAACCCCTTCCAATGCCGCTTTGTAACGCTGCAGGCGGATGTTAGCGGTGGGTACACCCAACTGGCGCCCCAATTGCCGGCCGTAGACCACGCGTCCCATGATAAAGTACTCATGCCCCAGCAGTTTCTGCGCCAACTGAAAATCACCGGCGGCCAGCACTTTGCGCACCCGGGTGCTGCTGATGCGTTCCGCGCCGAACTCATGGGTATGCAGATGTTCCACCCCATAGCCCAGTTCCCGGCCGGCTGCTTTCAGCGCCTGAAAGTCGCCCTCCCGGGCGCGGCCGAAGCGGAAGTCATCCCCCACCACCATGTAGCGGGCTCCCAGCAGGTCGTGCAGCAGGTCATGGGTAATCCAGCGCGGCGGTGTGCGGGCGGTGCGCTCGTTAAACGGCAGCAACAACAGGCGCTGCAGGCCGGTACGGCGCAGCAACTCGACTTTTTCCCGCAGCCGGGTTAAGCGCGGCGGCACTTCCGCACCGGCAAAATATTCCCTGGGCTGGGGTTCAAAGGTGATCAACAGGCTGGCCACCTGCAGCTCCGCTGCTTTTTCGCCCAACCTGGTCAGCAATAGCTGGTGGCCGCGGTGCACGCCGTCAAAATTGCCCATGGTTACCGCGTTGCCCAGATGCCGCGGGCGGATGTTGTGTACGCCGTTTATGATTTCCATGGCATTAAGTATACCGGCGCTGCCCGCAGTTTACCCAATGCCTGGTGTGGGCTGATGACAGGCCTGCGCTGGCGGCGGGCCCTAAATGCGGTGCACCAGGTGCCGCGGGCGTACCCCGCAGATGAACAGCAGGCCGGCATAGATCACCAGTCCGCCGCCGGTGACCGCCAGCATCATCAGAAAGCGCGGCAGCGCCG
>JANQOA010000159.1 GCA_028279305.1 Pseudomonadales bacterium | reverse complement strand
GGTGTTCTGCACAAATCATCAGCCAATAGTGCGGCCCGTATACTGCGGAAATGCGCATGGTTGTGGGTTTTCGTCGCAGCCGTCGCCACTAACGCGGCTGCTGACGCCTTGCAGTTTGAGCACCTGCCGCCGATTGCCGCCGGCCAGCCGGCCATGGAGATCGGTGACGTCCTGCAGCACCGGGAATGGCGGCGCGGCGAAGGCGTGGCCAGCTTCGGCTACGGCAGCAGCGTGCAGTGGCTGCGCTACGCCATTCCCAGGCACGACACGATTGTTATATTTGCGGTGAACAATCCCTGGCTTTTCCAGTTTGACGTCTATGCAGTGGCGGACGGTGAAGTGCTGCGCCATTACCCAAGCGGCAGCAACCTGCCGTTCCGCCAGCGGCCCCTGGCCACCACCGGGTTCGCCTTCCCGATCCCCGCTGGCGCCAATTACGTTTACATTCGTGACAGCGGGGAATCCGCCGCCAACTATCCGGTGGTACTGGAAACCCCGGCGCGCTACTCCGCCTTCAGCACCCGGCTGATGGCGTTTCTGGGCATGTACTACGGCATTGTGCTGATCATGATCCTGTATCACCTGGCGCTCTTTTTCGGCACCCGCGACCGCACCTATATTGTTTTCTGCATGTATGCCGCCAGCCTGGTAACCTTTCTGACCGTTGCGGACGGCACCGGATCCATGTTCCTGTGGCCCGATAACCCGGAAATGCAGCAGATCATGCTGGTGGTGGGCTGGGCCGGGCTGTCCTTTTTTGTGCTTGAGCTGAGCCTGCGGTTCCTGCATGTGGCGCGGCGCAGTATTACCCTGACCCGGGTCCACCGCCTGCTGCAGCTGGCCGGCCTGGGCGCCGCGGTGCTGGTCGCGATCAGCCCCACCGCGCTGTTTTACAGTATCTTAACCGCCATGAGCGCGCTGGTCCTGACCTTTGTGCTGGCGAACAGCATTTTCTTCTCCGCCAGGCGCCTGCCCAACGGCATTCTGTTTCTCATCGCCAACGGCATGTTTGTAGCCGGCAGTTTTGCGCACATTCTGATGCTGTTCAGCGTGATCGCACCCAATCCGGCATTGCATCACAGCATCCATATCGGCTCGATGCTGGAGCTGGCTCTGTTCTCCATTGCCCTGGGCCGGCGGGTCAGAGACTCCGAGCGGGCGCGCTGGCAGGCATTCAGGCGTTCCCAAGACCTGACCCGGCGCAACAAGGAACTCAGCGCCGCCAAAGCCCTGGCGGAGGAACACCGGCAACTGCAGAAGTCCCTGCAGCAGGCGCAGAAGCTGAAAACCCTGGGCCAGCTGGCCGGCGGTTTTGCCCATGACTTCAATAACATCCTGGCCAGCATCCTGGGCTTCACCGAACTGGCCCGGGACAGAAGCAGCCTGGGGGATCAGGCCAAACTGCTGCGCTATCTGGACGAAATCGAGCATTCCGGTCAGCGCGGCGCCAAACTGGTGCGGCAGCTGCTGGTGTACAGCCGCAATTCGCCGTCCGAACCCGAGCAGTTGAACCTGGCGGAAACTCTGCAGCAAACCGAGGCCCTGCTGCGCGGCAGCCTGCCGGCCACGGTGGAGATCCACACCCACCTGCCGGCAAAGGCAGCGCACAACGCCATGTACATGCATATGGACCCGGAGCAAATCCAGCAGGTGCTGGTCAACCTGTGTGTCAACGCCGCTGAAGCCATGCGCAACCGGGGCAAAATAGACATCACCCTGGACGTGACCGAACTCACCAATCTGCACTGCACATCCTGCATGAGCCGGTTTTCCGGCGAATACATCAGCCTCAAGGTGGAGGATACCGGAGAGGGTATCGCCGGCAACGCCGACCGCTTATTTACCCCGTTTGAAACCAGCAAAACCGCCGGCCAGGGCACCGGCCTGGGTTTATCGGTAGTGCACGGCATCGTGCACGAGCACCGCGGTCATATCCATGCCGGCAACCGGGTTGAGGGCGGCGCCCGCTTTACCATCTATCTGCCGCCCCACCCCCAACCGCTGGGTAGCAAACAGGGTAAGAGCATATTGCTGATCGAAGACGATCCGTCGGTAGCAAAGTACCTGGAGACGCTGCTGGAAGAAAATGCGTTCTCCACCACCCACGCACAGATGCCAACCCAGGCGCTGGAAACCTTTGTTGCCAACCCGCACAATTTTGATCTGGTCATTACCGACTATCAGATGCCCCACGGCACCGGTCTGGAGCTTGCTGAGGACATCCACGCGCTGCGGCCGGACCTGCCGGTGATCCTGACCACCGGCAACGCCAATCACATTGATGCCCACGACCTGGCTAACGCAGGGGTCGCCAGCGTCTTTGAAAAACCTCTGAACTCTGACCAATTAGTCGCTAAAATCCACGGTCTCCTGGCCGGCTGAAAGCGAGACAACGGTGGCGGTATCCGCCGACAATATTCCGGGCAAGTGTGTGGTGGCGGCAGTACAGCACTGTGCCGGTACAGACGTTGACGCCAACATGACGGTGCTCTGCCGGCTCAGCCGCAAGGCCGCTGAGCAAGGCGCCCGGGTCATCGCCTGGCCGGAAGCTTTTGCCTACCTGGGCCCCCACCGGGGCAAGCAGCCGATCCTTGAACCGCTGCCCGGCGGCGGGCCGATCCTCGCACAGTGTCAGGCCCTGGCCGCTGAGCTGCAATGTGAACTGTTGCTGGGCGGATTTCACGAAGCCGTTGCGCAGGATGCTTCCCGCTGTTACAACACCAGCGTCTATCTCAACGCTGACGGCAATATTGCAGGCCTGTACCGCAAAATTCATTTGTTTGACGTTAACATTCCCGATGGGCCGCAACTGCAGGAATCCAAACAGACCGCCGCCGGCGACCGCGCGGTATGCGTGCCTACCCGCTTCGGCACCCTCGGCATGACGGTCTGTTACGACGTGCGCTTCCCCTTGCTCTATCAACAGCTGGTGGACCAGGGCGCCATCGCCATGTCGGTACCTTCGGCATTCACCGCCACCACCGGCGCTCTGCATTGGCATGCCCTGCTGCGCGCCCGCGCCATCGAGACACAAAGCTTCGTCATTGCCCCGGCGCAGCACGGCCGGCACAGCAAACACCGCCAGTCTTACGGGCATAGCCTCATCATCGACCCGTCCGGGCAGGTGCTGGCGGAACTCGACCAGGGTGACGGCTTTATCTGTGCTGAACTCGACCCGGCGGCGGTGTCACGCATCCGCACGGAGATCCCCAGCCTGGCCAACCGGCAACCCTTCAGTTAGGTTGCTGTCATGACAACCCGGGCAACAATTCGCGGTAACGGTATTCTGATCTTTGCCGCCCTGGTGATTATCGCCGGCGGCCTGAAGGCGGCTCAGGACCTTATGGTGCCTTTCCTGCTGGCTACCTTTATCGCCACTATAGCCGCAACCCCGATGTTCTGGATGCAAGGCAAGGGCGTACCCGCGGCTTTTGCCTTACCCCTGGTGATGGTGGCCATGGTCATTATTGTCATGTTGATGGGTGCGCTGGTGGCCCAGTCCGCCTCGGACTTCACCGCCCAGCTGCCCCAGTACCAGAACCGCCTGCAGACCCTGCAGGTGGAACTGGAACAATTTGCGCAACCGCTGATCGACCCGCTGGGGATTAATATCGACATCCGCTCGGTGCTGGCCAACTTTTCGCCCACCTCGGCCCTGCAGATGGCCGGCACCACCCTGGCGCGCCTGGGCGGTGTTCTCAGCAACAGCTTCCTGATTATCCTGACGGTGATATTTATCCTGGCTGAAGCCGCCAGTTTCCCCCGCAAACTTTCCGACATTCTGCAGGATCCGGACAAGGACCTGCCGCATTTCTCGCGCTTTGCGGAAAACATGAACCGTTATATCGCCATCAAAACTTCGGTCAGCGTGGCCACCGGCATGACGGTGACCGGCTTCTTATGGCTGTTGGGAGTTGACTTCCCGATACTGTGGGGGCTGCTGGCGTTTCTGTTGAACTACGTGCCCACAATCGGTTCCATCATTGCCGCGGTTCCGCCGGTGATTCTGGCGCTGATCCAACTGGGGGTGGCTCCGGCCGGCTTTGTCGCGGTTGGGTTTCTGGCCATTAACATCATCATGGGCAACGTGGTGGAACCCCGCTTCATGGGCAAAGGCCTGGGCCTGTCCACGCTGGTGGTATTTCTGTCCCTGGTCATCTGGGGCTGGGTGCTGGGCCCGGTCGGCATGCTGCTCTCGGTCCCGCTGACCATGACCGCTAAAATTGCCCTGGAAGCCAACCCGGGCACGGAATGGCTGGCGCATCTATTGGGACCGGCGGATGCGGAACCGCCGGGTGCGGAAACGGAAACCGCCGTGCCGTCTGAACCCGCCGCCGCGGCCGCGGAAGATGGCTGACTACGCGCGCCCCAACATCCGCGCCATGCGCGGCTACAGCTACGGCGAGCAGCCCGACGACCGCCGCGTGGTCAAGCTCAACACCAACGAAAACCCTTATCCGCCCAGTCCGGCCGTGCAGCAGGCGCTGGCGGAAATCGACGCCAGCCAGTTGCGCATCTACCCTC
>JANQOA010000157.1 GCA_028279305.1 Pseudomonadales bacterium | reverse complement strand
CCGGCACTCCGACTTCCTCAGCCAACAGGCCAATCTTCAGATCCTCCCTGGCGTAAAACCGCTGGCTTTCCATGACCGCCAGAACCTTGTCCACCAACGGCTGGCTGACTTGCGGCGGCGGTGCCGCGGCCACCTCCTCGAAGGACAGATTACGGCCGGGGCGCAGCAGCCAGACATTTGCGGCGAACGCAGCGGCGCAAATGGCGGCCATGCCTAAAAGCTCTATGGAGGCGGGCACATTAAAACGCGCAGCCAGTTCCGCAATCACCACAACCACCACAGCCACACCCAGTCCGGCGCAGAAGTAGTAGCGGAACAGCAGCCGGCTGTTCAGCAGATCCGCCTCGCGCCCGCGCCAGGCCAGCACCATGGCCCACAGGGTCAACAACAGCTTGATGATCTGCGGCGCATCGTAAACCAGCCCATGCAGGGTGCCGCCCGGGGCCAGGTCAAGCAGATGACGCGGCAGCAGGGCGGACATGTACAACCCAATCAGCACCCACATCTGCCAGGGGGCCGGCTGGTTGTCATCGCGAAACAGATGCCAGGCAAACAGGGCCAGCAACCCGGGAATGGCATTGGCGCCGGCTTCCAGCAGCAGCATCAGCGGCAGCACGGCAGCCCCCTGAACGTCCAGACCCCGGGCGATGGGCGGCAATATCAGATAGGCGCAGATGCACAACAACAGGGCCAGGGCAAAACCGCGCGTCACCCGCGGTCCGCCGGCACGCCACAAGACCAGCCCCGACAACAGTATCTGGGACGCGGCAACAATGCGGAACAGGGCAATGGCGCTGAGCATGTGGATGACCCGGGTTAGGCAGCCCCATTATATGAAAAAGGGGCCGTTAAAGGCCCCTTACCCCGGCAAGGCTGTAGTTCAGACGGTACCGGCCTGGCGCACCCAGCCGCCTGCCGCGCAACTGCTGGCCGCGGCCTCCACATGCCGGTGGTCGGTACCGCAGCAGCCGCCCAGCACCCGCAGGTTCGGCAGCACGCCGGCCAGATCAGCATACAGGCCGCCGAATTCAGCCGGATTGCCGTCATCCAGCTCTTCAGCCTCATCCAGCTCCGCGTGGCTCATGCGCGAGGCGTTGGCACGCACGCCGCCGATACGTGAGGTCCAGTCCATGTCGGTACGCATGGTGTTTTTAAAGTGGTCGGGATGGGCACAGTTGACCATGTAGTACAACGGCTGGGGTTGCACCACCTCATCCACCCAGCACACCGCGCCGGACAACGACATGCCAACGGGCAGTTTGCCGTCCACCTCAACGGTGAACGAGATCACCGCCGGCAGACCCACGTCAGCAGCCGCCAGCGCAATGCCGATCGCCTCCTGGGGATAAGTCATGGTCACCGCGGTAATCATATCCGCGCCGGCGTCTTTCAGCGCCTGCGCCTGCACGCTGTGATAGGCCCGCGCCTGGCTGATGCTGAGCTGCTCCGAAGGCCGGTAGCCGTCATCCTGGGGACCGATACAACCGCTGATGACCATGGGCATATCCGCGGTCGCATACTGATCGCGCAGTTCTTTCAGCATGCTGACCGCGCGTTTGTTGATGGCCACAACTTCATCTTCGCTGTAGCCGATTTTCTGGCCCCAGCGCGGACTTGCCCGCCAGGTGGCGCTTTCCAGCACAAAACCCGTCTGGTAGCGCTGGGCGATCTGAATGTACCGCTCGTAATACTTGGTCAGCACCATGCGCCCGCTGGGGGTATCCACCAACGGAAATGCGGCAAAGTCCGGTAGCTCCCAACCTTCGTGAAACACCAGCGTCGTCTCCAGACCGCCGTCTGTGACAAACAGCTTGCTGCCGTTCTCCAGAGCATACATGGGGTTGCTGAGATGTACTTGTGCGATGCTGTTCATACCTGTTCTCCCTGAAGCCAGTAATCGTGAGTTGGGGTTTCGCTGCCGCGGGCGGTCAGGCCCGCGGCGATGCGGTTGGCTGCATAGTTGGCAATAATGGTGGCCAGAACCGCCGCGCAGTAGGTGCAACCCGCCAAACTGCCGGCAATACAAATAATGGCCACTGCCGTTCCGTATTTTTGCCTGAGCATGTTCATCCGAAATTCCTCTTGTCTTCCGTGACCCCGCATGGGTCTGCGTGAAATTTGAACATTACGTTCATGTGTCATCATGACGGGGACCAGATTAAGGACGCGGCGTCATTGAAAGCGCCGGCCAGGCGTGAAAAAAGCGTAAATAAAGGCTCTAATACGTGAATGGACATCCGTATCAGTGTGTTCGGCGGCTTTAACGTCACCCTGTCTGAAGCCGAAACACATTCCAGCATTGATATCAAAGGCCACAAGACACAGGCGCTGCTGGCCTGGCTGGCGCTGAATCAACAGCGGCCCAATACCCGCGAATATATCGCCAACCTGCTGTGGGCCGGACGCGGTCAGGCCAATGCCCGTGCCAGCCTGCGGCAGGC
>JANQOA010000093.1 GCA_028279305.1 Pseudomonadales bacterium | reverse complement strand
AACACCCTCGCTGAAGAACTGCCGGACACCCACGCGCTGCCCTGCGATGTAGCGGACCGCGGGGCCTGGCAGGCCGCGCTCACACAGATCCCCGAACGGTTCGGCCTGCCTAAACGCATCCTGGTCAACACCGAAGCCGCCGCCTGGGGTGAGTACAACGAGTTGTCGCTGGACCAGATGGATGTCAGTTTTGACGTTAACGTCATCAGCCTGCTGCAGTTGGTGCAGGTCCTGTTTCCAACGAAGCAGGACATTCCGGACGGCACCCGCATCATGATCAGCAGTTCACCCGCCGCTTACACCCCGCCGGCACGCTTTCTCGGCCTGGCCCCCAGCCGCGTCGCCCAGCGTGTGCTGGCTGAACTGTTACACGAGAACCTGGCGGCCAGCGGCCTGGCTTTTTCGGTCTTCTCCATTAACGGCGCCATCGACGAGCCGAAGATGCGGGCCGTGTACCAGGACCAGCCCACTGCTTTTTTTATCCAGCCGGATGACATCGCGGCGGAAATGGTGCGTGTTTTTGACAGCGGCGAGTATCAGATTGCCGCTGAGATACGCGGCAACTCAGCGTTTGCCTGAGCACATCCTGCCATCACGTTTTTTTGGCCTGCTGTTCGGGTTGTCGGTGCCGTTCTGGGTCTTAGGCATGCTGGCGGGCGGTCAGCTGTTGCCCGGGCTGCCGGTGAGCGCCCTCATGGCGGTCTGCCCGGTCCTGGCGGCCGGCATCCTCGTGTGGCGCGCATCCGGTTGGCAAGCGTTGCAAGCACTGCTGCTGCGGGCCGCTGACTTCGCTCGCATGCGGCCCTGGGCGTGGCTTGTGGCCCTGGCCACCATGCCCGCGGTCATGCTCCTTTCAGCCGCAACCCTGATCCTGCTGGGGCAGCCGCTACCCGCGCCCCAGTTCGACCTGATACAAATCCTCCTGCTGCTGAGCCTGTTCCTGGTTGCCGCCACGGCGGAGGAGTTGGGTTGGACCGCTTATGCGACGGGTGCGCTGGTAGAACGGCACGGCATGATTGCCGCCGGCCTCGGCATCGGCTGTGTTGCTGTGGTATGGCATGTTATTCCCCTGCTGCAGGCCGGCCGGGCCTGGGATTGGATCGCCTGGTGGGCGCTGGGCACAATGGCGCGGCGGGTGTTGATTGTCTGGCTCTATGCGCGGGGCGGGCAGAGTGTTTTTTCCGCGTCCTTGTTTCACGCCATGAACAACGTGAGCTGGATGCTGTTTCCGGTGATGGGTTCACACTACGACCCGGCCTCCACAGCCGTCATTCTGCTGATGCTCAGCGTGCTGCCGGTTGCACGCGTGGGCAACTCCCGCTCTCTGGCCGGCGACGCCTAACCAAAGATCTCCGTCACGTGTTCCGTGTCCATATATTCGCGGACCGCGGTAATTTTGCCGTCTTTAATGACGTGCATAAAATGGTACTTGTTACGGTACACCTTGCCGTCTTTCATCTGTGCAAACGAATCTGCTTCCATCGCCACCCGGTCATCCTGAATGGTAAGGGTGGTGGCGGTCACCTGTACGCCGTTTTCGGTACCCTCCGCCACACCCGCCACCAGTTCAGCAAATTCAGGTTTGCTGTAAGTGCCGGAAATGCTGGTGGTACCGGCCACCCACCAGGTCGCGTCTTCAGCCAGTAACGCCAGCGCCTCGTCAAACCGGCTGGCCGAAAAGGCCGCCCAGAACTCAAGCACCAGGTCTTTGTTGTCCACAGCCTGGACATGTGCCTGCGCCATGTTCCCCCCTTTTGCTGTAACTGTCCCGCGGGAAGTATGCATGATTCTCCGGATATAAATTGAACAAGTTCATTTAAAAGTATATGATGAACACGTTCAACTAAAATTAACCGCACCCGGCAGCTTATGGGCAAACTATCCAACCCGGTCCGTTTCAGTTTTGGTATCGGCCAGATGGCTGAAGGCATCAAGAACAGCAGTTTCTCCGCCTTTCTGTTGTTCTACTACAACCAGGTGCTGGGCTTATCACCCGATCTGGCGGGGCTTGCCATTGCCATCTCACTGATGTTCGATGCAGTCACCGACCCGCTGGCGGGCACTGTTTCGGACCGGTGGCACAGCCGCCTGGGGCGGCGGCATCCATTCATGTATGCCTCAGCGCTGCCTCTGGCCGTTTGCTTCTATTTTCTGTTCGCGCCGGCGGACTTTGCTGTCAGCAGCGGCCAGACCACCCTGTTTGCCTGGCTATTGTGTTTCACGGTGCTGACCCGCGGGGCGATGACCCTGTATCACGTCCCGCACCTGGCGCTGGGCGCGGAATTGTCCAGCGACTATGACGAACGCACCATCCTGGTGGCCATCCGCCAGTTCCTGTCGGCCAGCGGCTACCTGATTGTCTATGGCCTTGGCTTTGGACTTTTCTTTGCGCCCACGGAAGCTTTTGAAAACGGCCAGCTTAACGCGGACGCTTACCCCCCGTACGCCCTGACCCTGGCGGTGATCATGTTTATCACCATCTGGTGGAGTGCGTACGGCACCCGCAGTTGCATTCCGAATCTGCCGGGGCCGTCAGGGCCGCTGACTAACGTGAGCATTAAGGAGATTTTTCTGGACAGCCTGCAGGCGATGAAAAACCGCTCGTTCCTGTGGATGATGTCAGGCTACACGATAGTCATCGTCGCCTTCGGCGTGGGTTCCGCCACCGCCCTGTACATGTTCACCTTCTTCTGGGAGCTGGCCCGGTTCCAGGTACTGGTGGTGCTGCTGACCGGGCCTGCCGGCAGCCTGCTGGGTTATGTGGTGGCTGCCAGACTGTTCGCCCGGGTGGACAAGCGTAACGGCATGATTATCGGCGCCGTCCTGTGGATGTGTTTCCACGCGCTGCCGGTGATTTTATTCAGCCTGGGTGCGGTACCGGCAAAAGGCTCCTGGGCGCTGACCACACTGCTGGCCTTGAACTACATTCTGCTGGGGGCTTCGGTTGCCCAGCTTATCGTCGGCGCCAATTCAACCATGGCGGATATTGCTGACGAAAGTGAGCTGTCCACCGGCAGCCGCCAGGAAGGCGTGCTGTTCGGCGCCGCCTCGTTTGCCGGCAAATGTACAACCGCGCTGGGGGCTTTGATTGCCGGGCTGGTGTTGCGGCTGATCGACTGGCCTACCGGTGAAACGATCAAATCCGCCAGTGACGTGCCGCCGGACACGCTGCTGGCCATGGCGGTGATTTTTGGCCCGGTCATCGCAACTTTTGCGGTACCCGGCATATTCTGTCTGCTCGGCTACGGACTGACCCGCGCCCGCACCGCGGAAATCCAGCAGCAACTGCGTTTGCGCGCCGCGTAAGCTTAAAAATTGTTAAACTGCAGGTTTTGACCCGGCAAACATCAGCCAGCGGCCCGCAGCCGGCGGCGATGCAAGGAGACACCTGCCATGAGCAAAGCAGACCCGGCATTTTCACCTGCAACACTGGGCTTTGATCCGCAACAACTGGCCCAACGCTACCGCGAGGAACGGGAAAAGCGGCTGCGTGATGACGCGGAAGCTCAGTTTGTCGAGTTGGATCACGATTCTCCTTTTGCCAACAAGTACCTGGAAAACGATCCCTACAGCGAACTTATCGAACGCGAACCGCTGCGCGACGAACGTGATGTCATCATCATCGGCGGCGGCTGGGTTGGCATGATGACCGCGGCGCGGCTGATTCAGGCCGGCGTTACGGATGTACGCATTGTGGAAAGCGGCGCTGATTTCGGCGGCACCTGGTACTGGAACCGGTACCCCGGCGCCCAGTGTGACATCGAATCTTACAGCTACCTGCCGTTGCTGGAAGAAACCGGCTACATGCCGAAGTTGCGTTACTCCTACGCGCCGGAAATCTACGAACACGCCCAGCGTATCGGCAGGCACTTCAATCTGTATGAAGATGCCGTATTCCAGACCTGGGTGACGGAACTTCGCTGGGATGCCGAGGACGCCCGCTGGACCGTACTGACCAACCGCGGCGACAAGATGAAAGCGCGCTATGTCTGTCTGGGCACCGGCCCGGCCAACCGTCCGCGCCTGCCCGGCATTCCGGGGGTTGAAGACTTCCAGGGTCACTCCTTTCATACCTGCCGCTGGGACTACGGCTACACCGGCGGCGGCCCGGACGGCAATCTGGATAAACTGGCGGACAAGACGGTTGCCATCATCGGCACCGGCGCCACCGCGGTGCAGTGTGTGCCTGCCCTGGGCGCCAGCGCCAAACAGTTATACGTCTTTCAACGCACGCCCTCGTCGGTGGATCTGCGCAACAACTCAGAGACTGATGCGGACTGGGTGGCGGGCCTGCAGCCGGGGTGGCAGAAGGAGCGCCAGAAGCGGTTCGGTGACGCGTTGCTGGGCGGAGAAATTGCGCCCGAGTTTGAGGACGAGGGGTGGACGCGCATGGCCCGCAATCTGCGCGCGCTGATGGCCGAGGCGGGGGATATCGATGCTGAGCAGCTCGGCAATCTGCCGCAACTGGCGGACTTCAAAACCATGGAGCAGATCCGCAGCCGGGTTGACGGCACCATTAAAGACCCGGCGGTTGCAGACAAACTGAAAGCCTTTTACAACCAGTTCTGTAAGCGGCCGACCTTCAACGATGACTATCTCGACACCTTTAACCGCCCCAACGTGGAACTGGTAGATGTCAGCGAAGCCAAAGGCGTGGACCGCATTACCGACCGCGGCATTGTCGCAAACGGCCGGGAATATGAGGTTGATTGCATTATTTACGCCAGCGGCTTTGAGATCACCAGCAGTTACCGGCGGCGCATCGGCATTCCAATCTATGGGGAGGACGGCGCATCCATTTACGATCAATGGCATGACGGCATGCGCACCATGCACGGCCTGATGGCTCAGCGCTTCCCCAACCTGTTCCTGTGCGGCGGCTTGTTTGTGTTCCAGTTGGGGGCAAACTACTGCTATGGGGTGGACGTGCAGGCTGAGCATGTGGCTTATACGGTAAGCGAACTGCTGAAACGCCGGGTCCGGGTGGCGCAGGTGACGGCGGAGGGTGAACAGCGCTGGGTGGACGACCAGTTGAGCGAAGCCTCGTCCGGGGTACAGCTTATTCTCGGCGGCTCCCCGGAGAGTTGCACTCCCGGCTATTACAACCAGGAGGGCACCCACGAGCGCTACCGCGACGTGCGCCTGGAATCTTACGGTAAAGGCCTTGGCGCATACCGGAAACTGCTGAGAGATTGGCGCGAAGCGGGTGAGCTGGAAGGCCTGGGGCTGACCCTGGAGCCGACTTAGGCCGGCCGGCCAACCTTGCCGCCGGCGGTGCTTTCAAACACCGCTGAGCGTACCGGCCGCTTCCGTCTCCGGTACCAGCCGCACCAGCATGCCGCCGGCATCATTCTCCAACAGCAGGTAAATCAGCCCGTCGGGCCCGGTTTCGATATCACGAATACGCGCCAGATCCTTAATCAGCGTCTCCTCATGCACAACCCGGTTGTCCTCCACCACCAGCCGGAACAGGTCCGCGGCCGCCAGTGAACCAACAAATAGATTACGCTGCCAGCCCGGGAAGCGGGTCCCCTCGTACAACTTGAGGTTGGAAACGGCCGGTGACGGGGTGAAATCGAATACCGGCTGTTCAATGTCCTCCAGCACAAACTCCAGATGCAGGTCCTTGCCGTACTCCACTTCGGTAAGATTGTAGTCCAGCCCTTTCGAGTACAAGGGCCAGCCGTAGTTGCGCCCGCTGCGCAGAATGTTCAACTCGTCACCGCCCCGCGGCCCGTGTTCGGTACCCCACAAAGTGTGTGTCCCGCGGTCGAACTCAAGGCCCTGGGGGGTGCGGTGGCCGTAGGTCCAGATCTCAGGCAGCACCCCCGGCTGGCCGATAAACGGATTGTCATTGGGGATGCGGCCGTCATCGTGCAGGCGGAACACCTTGCCGTAGGGTGAGCCCATATCCTGGGGCCCTTCAAAGTTGCTCAGCCCTTTCAGGCCGATGCTCATATACAGGTAACCTTCACCGTCGAAGGCCAGCCGCCCGCCCGCCGCGGTATCCGCCATGGTGGTGTAGAACCGGTCGTCAGCCTGCCAGATGACTTCTTCGTCCACCCACTCCCCATCACGCAGGCGGCCGCGGATAACCCGGTTCATGGACACCGGCAGCCACGACTCCCTGGACGCTCTATTGCAGTCCGCGCAGCGGTGACCGTAATGCAGGTAGATCCAACCGTTGCGGGCATAGTCGGGGTGTATGGCCACCTCCAGAATATGCCCGGTGCCGACGTTAAGTCCGTGCAGTTCAAAGCCGTCGTCGTAACCCACGGGCGCACCGGGGATCAGCGCGGATACCTCACCGTCTGCTGACACGTGTTTCAGTCCGTGCAGCTTTTCCGTGACCAGAAAGCCGCCTTCCGGCAGCGCTGCAACGGAATAGGTGTTGGGTTGCAGGTCCGCGGTGACCACCTCTATGCGGAAGTCGTGCACCTCGCTGGAAACCGGTGCCACCGGAATTACAAGGGGGGCATCAATCCGCATCTCCCTGAAGCGCCGGCCGACCCGGCGCTCGGCAATGTAGATGGCAATGCCCTTAATTTCGGTAGGGGTCAGCACGCCGCTGAAAGCCGGCATGCCGGCGTCGGGATTGCCCGCTGCAATGTCCCGCATCAGGCCAGCCACGGTGGCGCCGTGATGCATGGGACCAGACAGCGGCGTGCCGTTACCGCTGCCTTCCAGATCGGTACCGTGACAATCGGCGCAGTTGGCTTCGTAGGCGTCCTGGAACGGTTCGCTGGTGAAGACAAATACACCCACGGTGATGCTGATGATCAACAGCAACGCAACCAGCACCGCCGCGGTGATAAGAATGATCTTTTTTACCGACAACAACTCACCCGGCAATCAGTTGCGGTTTGCTTTATCGGGCATCTGCGCCACTTCGCCAACCGACGGCTGCGCAATAGAACCACCCACGTGCAGCACGGGTGACGCATCGATATCCTCCGCATTCATCATGGTGGCTACCCGCTGCAGCGCCGCCACGATCATCGATTTTTCCCAATCCTCCAATGCACCAAAACGTTTGCTGAATACATCCTGCAGGGGGGTCGGTGCCTGTAACACCATGGCCTCCCCGTCTTCAGTCAGGGTCGCATGCACCACCCGCTTATCTTTTGTACTGCGGTGCCGCGCCACCAGCCCGCGGTTTTCCAGACGGTCGATGATGGTGGTAACGGTGGCCTGGCTCAGGCTGACCTCCCCCGACAGTTTTGAGATTGACACCGCCCCCAGATCACGAATGGCCTGCAGAATCAGTAACTGCGGCGCGGTCAAACCTACCTGCTTGCTCAAGCGCCGGGAATACAGATCAGTGGCGCGAATGATCTGACGGATATTGATTAATACCTGTTCTTCCTGGTTCGGGATTTCCACGGGGCTGCTGATACACCTTCAATGGTCAGGTCCGCCTATATTAAAACCGCGAAATGATATTGGCCACCACGGCAAACAATATTAGAGCTATAAACATAAACGTTTATGCCCCAACCCTTGCCCGGTTTAATAAACGCCTATTTTATGTATACTTTCGGCGGGGGATCGGCAAAAACCATAAAAAACGCGAAAAAAATATCCTTCGCACACTAAAAGAATGGGGTCTAAATTGGAGTTTCAACGTACGAAGATCGCTCAGGCGGTAGCAACAGCTATGGCCACAACCGCGGCAAGCGCCGCTGCGGAAGAAGCCCGGGTTATCGAAGAAATTGTGGTCACCGCCACCAAACGCGCTGAACCCATGCAGGATATTCCCGTCTCAATCCAGGCCATGAAAGGTGACGACATTGAGGCGCTCGGGGTCGACAATTTTGGCGAATACGTGCAATACCTGCCGAATGTGGTCTATTCGGGACGCGGCCCGGGACAGGCTGAACTGTATATTCGCGGCGCCGCCACCGAGCAGTCTTCCATCACGATTTCTTCCATTCAGGGATCCGCGCCGGCGGTTGCCCTCTATCAGGACGAGCAGCCGGTGTCGTTCGGCGGGCGCAATCTGGATGTCTATTCCACCGACCTGGCCCGCATAGAAGTGTTGCCCGGTCCCCAGGGCACTTTGTTCGGCGCCAGCTCACAGACCGGCACCGTGCGCCTGATCACCAACAAGCCCAGACTTGGGGAATTTGAAGCCGGCTTTGAAAGCAAGTTTGCCGTGACCTCCGGCG
Source organism: Pseudomonadales bacterium (assembly GCA_028279305.1). GTDB lineage: Bacteria > Pseudomonadota > Gammaproteobacteria > Pseudomonadales > Azotimanducaceae > UBA4421. Next base: position 8,618 of record JANQOA010000093.1, on the reverse strand, counting down.
GTGAGCCCAGCACCGCCCTGGAAGCATTCATCAACCTGCCGTTGTCTGAAAAGCTGGCGGTGCGGGTGGCGGCATATAACGATACCGCCGGCGGCTGGATCGACAACGAACCCGGCACCTACGCCGCGGACATCGAAGTGATGAACCGCAACCAGATCTCCTCCGCCGCCCACATCTGTACCGGCAACCCGGCCATCGACGATCCTATCGGCGGCAGCTGCGGCGCCGTGCGCGCGACCATGGCCAGCGCTGACAACAGCACCCTGGCCGAGGACGATTTTAACGAGGCCACCTACACAGGGGTGCGCTTCGGCGCGGCCTATCTGATCAACGACAACTGGGACGTGCTTATACAGCACACCGACCAGCGATTGAAGACTGAAGGCGTGTTCGAATACGATCCGGCACTGGGCGGCGAAGACGCGGTAAACCGGTTTACACCCAGCCGCAACCAGGACGAATTCGGGCTGACCACCTGGACCATCAACGGCCGCATCAGCCAACTCGACCTACTCTACACAGGCGGTTACCTGGATCGGGATGTGTTTTACATCCAGGACTATACCGGCTATACCAACGGCGGCGGCTACCAGGCTTACTACATCTGCACCGGCGGCTACTCCAACTACAGCGAATGTTACGATCCCACCAAACAATATCTGGGCAACACAACAAACGAGCGCATGACCCACGAGTTCCGGGTCAACTGGGACCCTACCGAGCGGCTGCGCATCACCGCCGGCGTTTTTGTGGATGAGCAGGAGACCGTTTCCGACGGCCAGTTCCAGTATTTTGGCGCGGTGGATGCCGGATTTAACGTTGCTTCCGCGCCAGGCACCGTCACCTCTCCGGCAAACGCTGAACCCTCACAGAGCAACATCGTCAGCACCGTTGATGGCGTGGACAATCCGTTCGGCCGCGGACCGCAGACTATATTTGTCAATAATTTCACCCGCGAAGAAGAGCAAGTGGCGTTTTTTGGTGAGGTTGCATTCGACATCACCGACACCGTCTCCTTCAGCGTTGGCGCGCGCACCTACGACATCGACTACGAATTCACCGGCTCCACCGGCTCGTCTTTCGGCTGCAAGGGTTCTCCCACGCCCTGTGACGGGCAATCATTCGACAACCGGGTGTCACAACGCCTGGAAGCCCTGGGTGCATTCAACGGCAGCGGAGCTGTCGCCGACCTGGAGACATTTTTCAGCCCCGGCCAGGCTGCGATCATTGCTGAGGGGGCCAGCGACGGCAGCTTCTTTCTGCAGGGACTCGGCAGCGATGGGGTGATCAACCAGGACGACACCATTTACCGGGCAACCCTGAATTGGTTTGCCGGCGAAGACACGATGTTGTTCGCGGCCTACTCGGAAGGATTCCGCCCGCAAACCGCCAACCGCAACGCCGGCCAGCCCTCCGGGAACCAGGCGGGTGTATACGAAGGTTACCTCGTCCCCGCCATTGCCAAGACAGATGAACTGGAGAATTTTGAACTGGGTTTAAAAGCGGAGTTTTTCGATAAAACGCTTCGGGTTAACGCAACCGCTTACACTTCGGAGATCAAGGACCTGCAGGTTTCCCGCTTCGATCCATCCAACGTTGCTTTTCTTGTGTTTATCGAAAACGCGGGGGACGCGGAGGTAGACGGATTGGATCTGGACTTTACCTGGCTGGCCACAGCCAACCTCACCATCAGCGGGGCCGCCAGTTGGGTCGACAATGAGCTCACCCGGGTAAACCCGCAGCTGGAGGAAATTGTGGTCCCCGTCGGCAGCCGCCTGCCATGGACCCCGGAATTCCGCGCCAACATCCGCGCTCAGTACGACTTTGTACTGGATGCATTGCAAGCGGAAGCGTACGTGCGCGCCGGCATAATTTACACAGGGGACAGCCGCGCGCAGTCGACGTGCGACGCTTATTTTGTTGAAGACGTGACCATGCAGGTGTTCGGGCGCGGCTCCGGCCTGACCATCAAAGACGAAGGCGGCTTCTGCGGCACGCCATTAACCGGCGGCGATTTGACCTCCGTGGTCGATACCAGTTTCCTGGGGGTCGACGCAAACGGCGACACCCGCTTCAGAGCCGGGCGCTACGAGCAGGAGGCTTATACAATTGTTAACGTGGCGGCGGGTTTTCGCCGTGACGGCTGGAAAGCGGAGCTTTTTGTCAACAACCTGTTTGACGAAAGCGCGCAGTTGAACATCAACGCCACGGACTATACACCCAGCGTGACAACCAACCGGCCCCGCACCATCGGGCTGCGGGTCGGCTACGAATTCGAGTAGGCGCCATTGACGCTGCCAGCGAACGCCTGAGCCGGGCCCGCCAAGCCCTCGAACAGGGAGATTTTCCTCGTGCACAGCGTGTGGTTGAGAGCCTGCTGAACGACTTTCCCACCGCCGGGCAACGCAGCGAGTGCCTGTACGTGCTTGCTGTGGCATTGCGCTATCAGGACAGGCTGGACGAGGCGATCGACGCCCAGAGCCTGCTGATCGAACATCAGCCGGACTTTGCCCGGGTTTATCAGGAGCGCGGACACACTTTGATGTCGCGCAACGAGCTGACCGACGCCCAGCGCGCCTACGAAAAGGCCGTTAACCTTAATCCGGCGCTGGCGGCAAGCTGGAAAGCGCTGCTTAATCTCTACCAGCTTCATGACAGGCAGCTGAACAGAAAAGTAGGCAAGCACCAGGCGCGGGCTAAAGCCGCTCTGGAGTATCTGCTCAGCCTGCCCGAGGAACTGGTCACGGTTAACAGCTACCTGCATGAAAACAAACTGTTTGAGGCAGACAAGTTGTGCCGCTACTTTCTGCGCAGCCATAAGCAGCACATCGAGGGCATGCGTTTGCTGGCGCAGATCCTGGAGCGCACCGGCGTGCTGACCGACGCCGAATTTCTCCTGGAAACCGCGCTGGAGCTTGCCCCGGACAACCACAGCGTCCGCTTCGACCATGCCAACCTGATGCTGAAAATGCAGAAGTTTGGGCGTGCGTTTGAGCAGACCACACGTCTCTTGGAGATTCAGCCTGAAGACCCCGCCTGCCAGGCGCTGCACGCAAACGCGTGTGCCGGCGTCGGAGAACACGCACAGGCCATCGAACTGTACAGCCGGGTGATTGAAGCCAACCCCGGGCAGAACGCCCTGCTGGTCATGCGCGGGCACGCGCAAAAGACCATCGGCCGCCTGGATGACGCAGTGCGCTCCTACCGCCAGGCTTATAACAATAATCCGGCGTACGGTGATGCCTATTGGTCGTTGGCCAACACCAAGTCTTACCGGTTTACCGACCACGAGCTCAAGCAGATGCAGACCCAGGCTGAGCAACCGGCCAGCGGCGGCGAAAATCGCATCCACCTCTACTTTGCGCTGGGCAAAGCTTTTGAAGACCGCGGCAAATTTGCCGAGTCGTTTACGTTCTACGAAAAGGGCAACTCACTGAAACAGGCTTCGGCGAGGCACAAACCTGAATATCTGGCCATTCGCACTAGTGAGCAGATACGAGTGTGCACCACGGCTTTATTCGACCGCCACGCGGGTTGCGGTTTTGACGACCCGGCGCCGATTTTTGTGGTCGGCTTGCCGCGCGCCGGGTCAACGTTGATCGAGCAGATTCTCGCATCCCACAGCCAGGTGGACGGGACCATGGAGCTGCCCGACATTATTTCCCTGGTACAGCGCCTGCGCGGCGGGCCGCAACAACTTGCCGGCTCCGCCGATCCACCGAAGTATCCGGCAATTCTTGATGAGTTGGCCCATGACTATTTCGAGCGTTTCGGCAGGCAATACATCGACAACACGCAAATCCACCGGCGCGGCGCACCGTTTTTCATTGACAAGAACCCCAACAACTTCTTTCACGTCGGCCTTATCCGCCTGATCCTGCCCCGGGCAAAAATTATCGACGCGCGACGCCACCCGATGTCCTGCTGTTTCAGCGGCTTTAAGCAGCTGTTCGGCCACGGCCAGGAGTTTTCCTACGGCCTGCACGAAATCGGCAACTACTACCGGGAGTATGTGGAATTGATGGCGCATTGGGACAACGTCCTGCCCGGGTTTGTTCTGCGGGTGCAACACGAGGCGCTGGTTGATGATCTCGAAGGTCAGGTCCGGCGTATGCTTGAGTTCTGCGGGTTACCCTTTGAACAAGCCTGCGTGGAGTATCACAAAACCGAACGCAGTGTCCGCACCCCCAGCTCCGAACAGGTACGCCAACCCATCTTCCGTAGCTCGCTGGATACCTGGCGCAACTACGAAGCCTGGCTCACACCGCTGAAACGGGCTCTGGGGCACGACCTTTGCAGGCAATACGGAATCGAGCCCGCGCCATGAAACAGGTTTCAGCAGACTCCCGGTCTGACCCGGCAGCCTCCATGAACAAGCCGGTATTCTATACCTCGGCGGCACTACTCGTGCTGGTTGTAGGCGCTTCGGCGCTGCTGCCAGATACAGCCAGCGCACTGTTCAGCAGGATCCAGGCGGGCATCGTGGCCAACGCCAGTTGGTACTACGTGCTGGTGGTGGCCATCATTATAGTCAGCTGCATCGCCCTGGCATTGAGCCGTTTTGGCGATATCAAGCTAGGGCCAGATCATGCGCAGCCCGCCTATCCGCTGGTTTCCTGGTTTGCCATGCTGTTTGCCGCCGGCATGGGTATCGGCCTGATGTTTTTCGGCGTTGCTGAACCGGTCATGCACTTCCTGGACCCGCCTCACGGATCCGGCGGCACCGTGGCCGCAGCCCAGGAAGCGATGAAGCTGACATTTTTTCATTGGGGACTGCACGCCTGGGCCACCTATGTGATAGTGGCCCTCATCCTGGCCTATTTCGGATTCCGTCAGGGCCTGCCGCTGACCCTGCGTTCAGCCCTGTACCCATTAATCGGCGAACGTGTGTACGGGCCCATCGGTTCAGCGGTGGATGTTTTTGCCATCCTCAGCACTACCTTCGGGGTTGCCACCTCCCTGGGTTTTGGCGTGGAGCAGATCAACTCCGGCTTAAACTATCTGTTTGGAATACCCAAGAGCACGGCGATACAGGTGACTCTGATCATCCTAACCACCGCGTTGGCAACCGTATCTGTTGCCATGGGCCTGGATAGAGGCATCAAACGTCTGTCGGAAATTAATATTATCCTCGCCGTGACTCTGCTGATCGGCATCCTTATTCTCGGCCCTACCGTACATCTGCTGCAGATGTTCATGCAGAACAGCGGTGATTACCTGGCCGACATTGTGGCTAAAACCTTCAACCTTTATGCATACGAGCCGACCGACTGGATCGGCGGCTGGACCATTTTCTACTGGGGCTGGTGGATCAGCTGGGCGCCATTTGTCGGCCTGTTCATCGCACGCATTTCCAAAGGCAGAACTTTGCGTGAGTTTGTGTTCGGCGCACTGTTAGGCCCCACTCTCTTCACCCTGCTGTGGATGACGGTGTTTGGAAACTCCGCCATCGAGCTGATCCTCGGCCAGGGGGTGGATGAACTGGCGGCTGCGGTACGGCAGGACGAATCCGTAGCCCTGTTCCGCTTTCTCGAACACTTTCCTTTTGCCCGCCTGCTGTCCCTGCTCGCAATCGCCATGGTAGTGGTGTTTTTTGTTACATCCGCCGATTCCGGCGCCATGGTGCTGAATATGCTGTCCTCGAACGGGCGTGACGACACGCCGGTTCTGCGCCGCGTCTTCTGGATGGCTATGATCGGCTTATCCGCCCTGGTATTGATGCTGGCCGGCGGACTGTCCGCGCTGCAAACCGCAGCCATTGCCACCGCCCTGCCGTTTTCCCTTGCCATTCTCGCCGCCATCTGGGGGTTTGTTAAGGCGCTGGCTGTTGACCACGCAAAACGCCAGACCCTGCTGATGCCGCCGATTGGCCCCGGCACCGGCGCAACCCCCACTGACTGGAAGGCACGCCTGCGCAATCAGCTGAACTTCCCCGCGCCGGGTGAGGTTGAGCAGTTCATGCACCAGACCGTCACCCCTGCGATGCAGGAGGTTGCTGACGAGTTACGCAGCCACAACCTGGTCGTCCAGGTGGTATCCAATATCCAGGATCACAGCCTGTCACTGCAGGTCTTGCACGGCGATGAAGTGGACTTTCAATACCAGGTAGTCAAACGACAGCATGCGATACCACCCGCGGCAATTGCCAACACATCCGACACCCAACAGAGCTATCACCGCGCTGAGGTGCATCTGAATGAAGGCAGCCAGGACTATGACATCATGGGCTGGACCCGCGAACAGGTGATTCTCGATATTGTTGAACACTACGAAAAACACCTGCACTTCCTGCATCTGATCCGTTAAAGCCCCGGGGATGCCATGCAGTTGCTGCACCGGCATGTCGCACGCGCGCAAGAACGGCGCTAAACTCGGCGCACGGTCTTAACACGCCACTGGGGGATTGTGATGGAAGATCGAGCAGACCAAACCGCGCTGTCGGCCATTCCGGGCCCGGCTGCCAAACCCATTGTCGGCAACGCGCTGAGCGTCGACCTGAATGCACCGCTGCAGAGCCTGATGGATCTGAGCCGCGAATACCCGGGCATCTTCCGCATGGACATGGGCGGCACTGATAACATCATTGTCAGCGGTGCTGAACTGGTCGGTGAGTTGTGCGACGAAAGCCGCTTCGACAAAACCGTGCGCGGTGCCTTGCGGCGGCTGCGCATCATTGCCGGTGATGCCCTGTTTACCGCGGAAACCCAGGAACCGAACTGGTCCAGAGCACACAACATCCTGATGCCCACCTTCAGCCAGCGCGCCATGGTGAACTACCTGCCGATGATGGTGGACATTGCGGAACAGCTGATGCTGAAGTGGGAACGGCTGAACGCGGATGACGAGATTGATGTGGTGCGCGACATGACCGGGCTGGCGCTGGATACCATCGGCCTGTGCGGTTTCAACTACCGCTTCAACTCCTTCTACCGGGAAAGTTTCCACCCGTTTATCGACGCCCTCACCCGCACCCTGGAAACCTCTACCCAGCGGCGCGGCCTGCCGTTTGAAAAAGTGGCCATGCGCAAGCAGTTGGACCGGCTGCAGAAAGATGCGGACTACATGAACACGCTGGTGGACCAGATTATCCGCGAGCGCCGCCGCGCCCCCGGCGAGACCAACGACCTGCTGAACTACATGCTCACCGGTACCGACAAGGCCAGCGGCGAGCAGCTTTCGGATGAGAACATCCGCTACCAGATCAACACTTTCCTGATCGCCGGTCACGAAACCACGTCCGGCCTCTTGTCTTTCACCATGTATTACCTGTTGAAACATCCGGAAGTGCTGGCCCGGGCTTACGATGAGGTGGACCGGGTCCTGGGTAACGACATTGCCACGCCGCCGTCCTACGCCCAGGTTAATCAGCTGGAGTACGTCCGCGCGATCCTGTTTGAGGCCCTGCGCTTGTGGCCCACGGCCCCGGTATTTAACCTCTCCCCCTATGCGGACGAAGTCATCGGCGGCAAGTACGCGATCCGCAAGAACGCGTTTGTCACCGTGTTAACCCTGATGTTGCACCGGGATCCCGCGGTATGGGGCGACGACCCGGAGTCTTTTGACCCGCAACGTTTCAGCCGCGAGGCGGAGGCGGCACGCCCGGCATATGCTTACAAGCCGTTTGGCAACGGCCAGCGCGCCTGTATCGGGCGCCAATTTGCCATTCAGGAGGCAACCCTGCTGGTGGGTATGATCCTGCAGCGTTTTGAGCTGCTCGATCACACCAACTACACCCTCAAGATCAAGGAAACCGGCTCTATCAAACCGGACGGTTTCTACATGCGGGTGAAACTGCGCCCCACGGTAACCCGCACCGGCGGCGCGGGCGCGGAAGAAAGCGAAGCGCAGGAAGTTGTGAGCCCGGCCCGGCAGCGGCCCAAGCACGGCACCCCGCTGCATGTGCTGTACGGTTCCAATCTGGGCACCACCGAATCGTTCGCCCGGGAAATTGCCCAATCCGCTGAACTGAACGGGTTCGACACCACCCTGGCTCCTCTCGACGAATTTGCCGGCCGCCTGCCTACCGAAGGCGCGGTGGTGATTGCCAGCGCCTCTTACAACGGCACGCCGCCCGACGACGCTGTGCAATTTATGGACTGGCTGGACAAGGCGCAGGACGGCGCCGCGCAAGGCGTAAATTACACGGTATTCGGCTGCGGCAGCCGCGACTGGGCATCCACCTACCAGGCGGTGCCGCGCCGCATCGATGAGCAATTGCAGGCGCTGGGCGGCCGGCCCATCTGGCAACGCGGCGAAGCGGACGCCCGCGAAGACCTCGATTCGCAGTTTCAGACCTGGTTTGCTGACCTGTGGCCGGCGGTGGCGGACGCCCTGGAACTGGAGATCGACTTGACCAGCCCGGCGGAAGCGGAACCCCTGTACAAAGTAGAAGTGGTGCAGAGTGTAGCCGCCAATCCGGTAGCCAACCGTTCCGGTGCGCTGCCGATGCGCGTACTGGCCAACCGCGAACTGCAGGGTCAAGGGTCCGGCCGCTCCACCCGGCACATAGAACTGGCGCTGCCCGAAGGCATGAGTTACGCGCCGGGCGACCACCTGTGTGTGGTGCCGATTAACCGCGAAGCACTGGTGGAACGCGCCATGTCGCGGTTCGGCTTCAA
>JANQOA010000086.1 GCA_028279305.1 Pseudomonadales bacterium | reverse complement strand
CCATGCCATGGGCCGCGACCACTACCCGAGAGGCTGGCACACCACCGCCACTTACGGCACCTTCGGCGCCACCGCCGGGGTTGCGCACCTGCTCAAGCTGCCGCAGGAGGAGTACGCCACCGCCATGGGGCTGGCCGCCTCGCATGCCTGCGGCGTTAAAGCCAATTTCGGCACCATGACCAAACCGTATCACCCCGGGCATTCCGCGGAAAACGGTGTCAACTGCACACGCCTGGCAGCGGCCGGATTTACCGCCAACCCGGAGGCGGTACTCGGCAACCAGGGTTTTGTGCAGGCGGCGTCAAACGCTGAGGATGCCGCAGCGCGGCTGGCGGCGATTGCTGACGAATGGCTGATCCTCGGTACGTTGTTCAAATACCACGCCGCCTGCCACCTGACTCACTCAGCCATCGAAAGCGTGCTGAAACTGCGCACCACTCTGAATGCGGATGACCTGTCTTCGCTGACCATCACGGTCAATCCGATGTTGCTCGATATCTGCGGCGTGGCGGAACCGAAAACCGGCCTGGAAGGCAAGTTCAGCCTGCGCGGCACCGCTTCGCTGGCATTAAACGGCATAGATACCGCCAATCCCGAGACCTTTGTCGACGCAGTGATCAGCAGCGGACCCGTGCAGGAATTAATCGACAAAGTCACCGTGGAAACTGACGATTCACTGTCGCAGTTTCAGTCAAAGGTGGTGTGGGTGGACGGTAACCAGAATGCCCACGCGGAATTCAACGATCTTTCCGAGCCCGTCAGCGACTACGATGAACAGGGCGCCAAATTGCAGAGCAAATTCAACAGCCTGTGTAATTTTGCCGGCCAGGACGGCACCTCACACCGGCACACTATCGCAGAACTCGGCACCGCCAGCCGGGTCAGTTTCGGCTGAGGAGAAAGCCTTGAAAGTCAGTGAAGCGGTCCAGACCCGGCGCACCATCCGCGCCTTTAAAGATGAACCGGTGCCCGAAGAAGTCATCCGCGAGGTTCTTGAACTTGCAAGGCACGCGCCATCCAACAGCAACACCCAGCCCTGGCGCATCGACATAGTGTCCGGCGCGGCGCGGCAGCGCTTACAGGACGCCATTTTTGCGGAGATCCAGGCAGGGGTTAAACCCTACCCCGCATTCCCGCCCGGCGGCACCGGGCTGAAAGGCCGCTACAAGGAGCGCCAGCGGGAGTGCGCCTTCCAATACTTTGCCGCGGTAGGCATTGACAAAGAAGACAAAAAAGCCCGCATGGGATTGTCGATGAAAAACTGGGAATTTTTCGGCGCGCCCCACGCCGCATTCCTGTCTTATCCAGCCACCATGCACCGCGCCAATGCCATCGACATGGGCATATTTCTGCAAACCATCATGCTGCTGTTCGTCGAGCGCGGTGTTGCCTCCTGTCCCCAGGGCGCGTTGGCCACCTACCCGGGCCCGGTTAAAGCCATGCTGCCTGTCCCGGAAGAAAACGCCATCCTTTGCGGCCTTTCCTTCGGCTACGCCGATACGGAAGCACAGATCAACTCCACCGCCGCCAAGATGGAGCGGGAACCCGTGGACGTATTTGCAAGTATCACCAGTTAAGGAATCTTATGACTATCCCATTCGATTTTGCCGACCGGCTGAAAATCCCGCTCATCGCCGCGCCGATGTTTCTGGTCTCAAATCCCAAAATGACCATCGCCGCCTGCCGCGCCGGTGTCATCGGCAGTTACCCGGCTCATTCCACCCGCACCCGGGAGATTTTTGCGCAATGGCTGCTCGAGACGGAAGCCGCCCTGGCAGCGGCTGAGAACGCCGGGGAGAAACCCGCGCCCTACGCGGTAAATCTGGTTGTGCACCCCAGCAACGCGCGCATGGAGGGTGACCTGGAACTGGTGATCAAACACAAAGTGCCCATTGTGCTCACCTCCAAAGGTGCACCCGATGATGTTTTCAAGATGATCCACGACTACGGCGGCGTTGCGTTTCACGACGTGGCTTCCGCCAGGCATGCGGAAAAAGCCGTCGAGGCCGGTGCTGATGCGTTGATCGCGGTAGCCGGCGGCGCGGGCGGACATTGCGGCACAATCAACCCGTTTGCCCTGGTCAGTGAGATCAAACGGGTTACCGATAAACCCATTATTCTCGCCGGCGGACTGACAAACGGGCAGGATCTGCTGGCCGCGGAGGCGATGGGGGCAGCCATGGCCTACATGGGTACCCGGTTCATCGCCACGGAAGAATCTCTGGCGCCGCGGGAGTATTGCGACGCGCTGATTGCAGGCAAAGCCACCGACATTTTTCTGTCCGCGGCCCTGGATGGCGCGCCGGCCAACTGGTACGCCCCCAGCCTGGTCAAAGCCGGCATCGACCTCGACGAACTGGCGGTTACCCGCCCCGGCAAGATCGTGACTTCTGACGGACAGTCGAAACAACGTTACAAAGGCATCTGGTCCGCAGGCCACGGTATCGGCGCCACTACCGAGGTGGTTCCGGTGCGTGCGTTATGTGAACAGCTTATCGGCGAGTACCAGTCGGCGCGGCGCGGTTTATTGCAGCAGTTGGACTGAACGCAGGGTTACAGGCAGCGTGCGGTTACAACAGATCCAGAATCCGTTCCGTATGCTCACCCATGCGGGGCGACTCTTCGTAAATCACCATCGGCGTTTTTTCGAATTGAAATGGAAAACCCTTCACCATTGCTCCCGCTGCCGTTTCCGCAAACGCAATGCCGGCCTTGATGGCCGGTTCCTCAGCGGCCTGGCTGCCCGTGTTGGCACGGCCGGCCGCTATACCCAAACCCAGCAGATGCGCTTCAGCGTCAGTTACATTTTGCCCTGACAGCCATGCGGCCAGCGCCGCCTCCAACTGCCCCGGCTCGCACCGCAGATCCTCCACCAACACCTCTCGACTGCCGGAATCAGACATGCTGATCCACAGCCAGCCATCCTGCACGGCAAAGATATCCTGCAATTCCATGTTCGGGTCGCTGTTGCCGGGAAAACCGCCCGCCAGGCCGGCATCACCAAGATAGCTGGCCGCGGCTATCCGCTCACCCACCGCCAGGCTGGTCACCTCGCGCTGGGAAACGTCAATGTGCATGCCGCAGCCGGCTTGCCTGGCTTTTAAAATCGCGGCAATGGCTGCGCCCGCGCCATATAGACAGACAATCTGATCCGGATAGTTGAGATTGCGGCCGCTGATGTAACAAGGGCCGTCCCGGTAACCGGTCAGCGCAGCCACGCCGCCAATTGCTTCGAGGGTTGAACCAAAACTGACGTGTCCGGCACCGGGCCCTTCCGCGCCCTGACCGGAGATCGACGCCAGCACGATCCGCGGATTAGCCTTCTGCAGCACCGGGTAGTCAATACCCAAACGCTTCAGCACACCGCGGCGGAAGTTTTCCACCACTACATCAGCCTCGGCGACCAGTTTCAGAAATGCGGCGCGGCCTGCTTCCGTTTTCAAGTCGAGGTTAACTGCCAGTTTGTTGCGGTTGTTGAAAGTAAACAGCGGCGAGTCACCCTTAATGCCGGGCCAGATGCGAAACGGATCCGAATACGTTTCCGATTCAACTTTAACGACCCGGGCGCCCAGATCGGCAAGCAGGGTTGACGTTACCGATCCGGCGGTAAAGATTCCCAGATCCAGCACCAGCATGCCGGCCAACGGCAGTGCTTTTGTGCTGGGGCTCCCCCAATCCACTCTCTCAGCTCCGGCAGCTGCGGCATCAATCGCTGCGGCGCTGCCCTCTACCGTCATCGGCAGGCCCGGCACCCTGATACTGCACTCGCCGTCAGCCCCGTTGTGGCTCGCGTCAGCAAAATAGTTGCGGTACAGGTACAGCGGTTCCTGCAGCAAATCATCCGCAGACATCACCGGGCCGCCGGGAATCGCACACCTCTGACAAAACTCGTACAGGTATGCGCTTTTACAACCGGCTGCCCATTCAGCAAGAATTTTGTTGAGTGCGGCAGCGTTCCTGGCCCGCAGGCCGGCGCTGGCAAATTGCTCATCGCGCAACCGCGGATCACCCACTTCTGCACAGACATCCGGCCAATTGTTGGGCAGGTGGAGAAATGCAAAGTAGCCATCCGCGCACTTTAATACCGGAGCCTCCGCGCCGCGCCCGCCGCGGACTACCGGGAAACCCAACGCACCTGCGGCGATTCCCTTCCAATTGATCCAGGCCAGCGCATCCACCGCAGTGACCCTGGCACGGTCCGTTTCACCCTGAATAGACAGTTTTGCAACCGCCGCCATGGCTGCACAAAAAACCGCGTAACCCATGGCGTAAGCGGTCTGGTGGCCACCCATCGCCAGCGGTTGTTGTTCCGGCTCACCAAACAGGTCCGTTAGACCGACCAAGGCTTGCACACCCAACTCGGAGATCGGCCGGTCACCGAGGCCGGTTTCCGCAAGCACGCTGGAGATGTCCTGAACTCCGGTATCTTCCAGGCATACCGGTGAACCCAGAATCGCCAGATCAACCCCGGGCATGTTGGATGATCGTTCCTGCGTCTGAACCTGGTGTTTGCTTCTATTCAGAAAGGTTGCCAGCACACTGCTGCTGCCTACGCTTTCCGCCTCCGCGCTGGGTATGCTGAGGAGTGGATCTCTCTCCGGCGTTACGCGGATAACCGTTGCACCAAGGTCACTCAACAGACGTCCGGCAAAGGAAACCGCGATATGAATCATGTCAGGGCAGCCGTCCGGTACCCATTCCAATACACGTTGTTGGGACAATAGTTTGTCAGCCGGAAGTTTGTCGGATTTGGTCACAGCGCACCCCTGTGTCAGTACACAACTTTATTTGTTGATTGACTAATATACAACATTCGGCGTGGCAGCAAAGGCGTTATATTGGTTTTCGACGGGCGCGTTAACCGCACGTGCGCGGCGATGTAATGGGCGATGTTAAGAGAGGTGCTCATACACCAGCGCTTCAAAACCGAAATAGGCATCCAGACAGATGGGGTCGGCAAAGGGCAGGCTCTGGGAAACAAAAACACCCGCCACGTCTTTTGCAAAATCGATCCAGAAGTAACAGTTACTTAAACCCGCCCACATCAGCGTGCCTTTGGAGCGTCCGGTGAAACCCGGCACCTCGTTAATCTGAAAGGTCAGGCCCCAACTCTTCTCGTCACCGGGGAAAAACTCCGCATCCATACTCAACGCTTTGTTGCGGGACGGCAGCGGCGTCACCCGCAGCTCAGCCATATGGTTTCTTGCCATCTGCTCAACAGTCTTCTCTTCCAGTATCCGCACCCCGTCCAGCTCGCCGCGGCACAGGATCATCTGCAGAAACCGGATGTAGTCCGCCGCACTGGAGATCAAGCCGCCGCCGCCCGCATCATACTCACGCTCCGCTGCCGGCAGATCCGGTTCCGGCGGTACAACAAGGCGGCCGTCCTCCATGCGCGCCAGCATGGCAATGGCTTTAGCCTGCATGGCGGCCGTGGATGCAAATGCGGTGTCCCGCATGCCCAACGGCCCGGTTATATGCCGGGCAAAATAATCCTCCAGGGAAAGACCTGAAACCGCCTCCACCATCTGGCCGACCCAGTCGATGCCAATGCCGTATTCCCAGCGGTCACCCGGATCAAACATCAACGGTTGCTGCAACGAGCGTTTCTGCCCGAGAAAAAACGGCGGCAGGCCGAGCTTGGCGTGCAGTTCGCCGGCGTCCGGATTCCAGATATCGTAAACAAACCCGGAACTATGGGTCAGCAGGTTCTGCAGCGTCACCGGACGTTTCGGCGGCCGCAGCACCGGCTCGCCGTTGTTGGCAAAACCCTGGAATACCTGCACCTCGGCCAGGAACGGACAAACATCTCCGGCCGGCGCCTGTAGACTCAACTGGCCCCGTTCCACACACTGCATCGCAGCCGTGCCGGTAATCGCCTTGGTCATGGACGCAATGCGGCCCACACTGTCCACCGTCATATCCGGGCCATCCGGCGCACGCTGCCCAAAGGCTCCGGCGTATACAATCCCCTCGCTGGTGCATACCGACGCGGCCACCGCCCGCAAGCGTCCGTCCGCCGTACATGACTTGAATAACCCGTCTATCCGATCCCGCATGGCCCCTCCGCAGTATGCCCCCGCCGCCGTTAAGTAGTCCGTTATAAGCCAGGCCGGCTTACGTTGCCAACCCGGGAGTGTTATCCCGGGTCAAGTACCGTATCCAAAGCAGCCGCAATCCGCTCCCGGTTGATATCCGCCCGCACGCCCTCTATGGAGATCATACGCCTGGCCCGCTGGTACGCCGCCGTCATGTGGAAGCTCTGCAGCGGTTGCCGCATGGCTTTAACACAGCCCAGGAAATCCGCCGCGCGGGTCTCGTCGCCATGGGCGCGGGCCAGCAGCGCGGCGGGAATCAGAATATCCGGCAGGCTGTCACATCCGGCCTGGTGCAGGCGCGAGCGCACCTCGCGGACCAGTTGCACGCTGTCATCAATGCGGTTGTGCATGGCAAAAATACAGGCCATCAGCAGTTGCGCCGACCACAGCAGATGCGCGTCTTCCTTGCGGCTTAAACGCTCGGTCCATGCCAGCGCTTCGTCGGGTTCTTCGAGCATCAGGCAAACAATCAAGGCGCACACCGCGTTAAAGGTGAGATTGTTAAAGCCCGTTTCGAATTGACGCTCGGCAATTTCCCTGGCGTAGCCGCCGGCTTCCTGATCCTTCCCTTCCACAACCAGACGCCAGGCGCGGAACGTGTTGGCGCCGTCAACCAGTTCCTGTTCCGCATGCGCGGCAGCCAACAAGACTGCTTTGTCGAGCTGTTGAAGCGCCAGCGGCGGATCCGCAAAGCTGGTGCGCACCGACATCAGGATCAGCTGCGAGGCAATTTCTTTCTCATCCCCCAGGCCTTCAGCCGCCTCCAACCCTGCGGCGGCATGCCGGGTAAACACCTCCAGGTCCGGCAGGATCATCCCGCAAACAGCGGCGATGGCGTGCAGTTGGGAACGCAAATACAAATCTTCAGTGAATTTGAGATAGTGTTCCACCCGGTCGAGCTGTTCCCGGGCGCGCACCCCTTCGTCCAACTGCATGGTCAGGGAGAGGGCTGAACACAAGGTGGTTACCGCCTGGTGATCAACTTCCTGGTGGAAGAAATCCTGCGCGGCAACAATATCATCATAATGAGCAATCGCCCAACGCGCGGCGGTAAAGTCATGGCGGTGTCTGAGCACATTGTTGCCGACACAGCGCAGGCACCATGCACCGTGGTGGCCGGCATTCTGCCGCCGCGTCTTTACGTCGGACTGCGCCAGCGCAAACATTTTTACCGATTCCAGCAACTGCCACCCGGCGCTGGTACCGGTTGTTCTGCAAACCAGCGAAAGCTCTACAAACCGCGAGATGGCAAAAGGCACATCCGGCTGTGCTGAGGTTTTTAACAACGCCTCAGCATCCGGCATGGTAAAGCCGGCAGGGAATACAGCCAGCAGGGCAATCATTTGCCGCTCCTGCGGGGTCAGCAATGTCCAGGTATCTTCCAGCACGGTGCGCAAGCTGTTCTGCCTGCGGTTATCCCGGCGCTGACGTCCGGACAACAGCTCAAAGCGGCGGTCGAGGCGCTGGCTGAGTTCGTCCAGCGACAGATAGTGTAACTGCGACGCCGCCAGTTCGATAGCCAGCGGCAGCCCGTCCAACTGGCGGCACAGCCGTTCTATGGCGTGCCTGTCGTCCGCCGCAACAACCCCGCCCTGGCGCTTCGCGGTGGCGACAAAAAACTGTACCGCGGCGGCAGCCCCGGCGGCACCGTCAACCGCAAACGGTTCAAGGAAAAAACGGTACTCATCCGCCAGGTCAACGGGATCGCGGCTGGTCATCAGGAATTTTGGCGCCCTTGTGAATTCCAACAGGCAATCCATGGCCGCGGCCACTTCATCTTCTATGTGTTCGCAGTTATCCAGTATCAGCAGCATGCTGCGGTCACATAGATTTTCCGCCAACTGCCTGCGTGCATCTCCCGAGCCCAGACGCAAACCCAAAGCGTTGGCAATGGCATAGTCGATGCCGGCACCGTTGGTGACCGGTATCAGATCGACAAACCAGACACCCTCCGGGAATTCCGGCGCCAGGTGCCTGCCTACCGCTTTTGCCAGCGTGGTTTTGCCGGTACCGCCAATGCCGAGTACCGTCACCATGCGGTGACGTGCAATCATTTTGCTGCAGCGGCGGACATCTTCATCGCGCCCGAACAAGGGGGTGCGCGGGCTGCCCAGGTTTCCTGCACTCACCCCCGGCAGGGAGAGCTCGGCTTGTTGACCTTGTGCCTCACCTTGGGATCCGCCCTTCACCTCTATTGATGCAACAAAGCGGTAACCCCGGCCGCGCGCGGTCTTGATTATGCGCTGCTCCGCCCCGCTGTCGCCCAGCGCGCGGCGCAGCGCCTTAATCTGCGTTGCCAGCGCCGCGTCGGAGACAAAGTGATGCCCCCACAGCTCATTGAAGATCTCATCCTTGGCGACAACACGGTCCCTGTGGTTGACGAGATACATCAGCAGGTTAAACACCTGCGGT
Source organism: Pseudomonadales bacterium (assembly GCA_028279305.1). Lineage (GTDB taxonomy): Bacteria > Pseudomonadota > Gammaproteobacteria > Pseudomonadales > Azotimanducaceae > UBA4421. The sequence goes on along the minus strand of JANQOA010000086.1, from coordinate 31,541 downwards.
TCCACCGCCACCGTTTCACCTTTGCAGCGAAGCTCAAAGCGCGCCGGGTCAATTTCGAAATCTTCAAATCCAAGTTGGGCGGTTAAGGGGTTCATGCCCGCAATGTTATGGATAATGGACCCGATCTGGAAGGGAGCTTCCCGGCCCGGAAACCAGCGCTTATTTTCTTTTCTTGATGACCCGCCAGTAACCGGTACCTTCGTACGGCCCCTTGCCGCGGATGTAGGTAATCTTCTGGCCGCCGAATTCCAGGGTCATCTCAGCCTTAACACCTGCCTTGTTCCTGGTAATGTAAATCCGCCCGAGGGTTTTACCACCGCGGATGGATTGCAGCTTCTCACCATTGAGAGGTGCTGGTTCGTTAATGTCTATAATGTTCATATCAGTATGTCCGTTCAGTTTGTGGGTGTCGACTTGTTAGCAACAACTGTGCCAACACAAAGTTACGTGTCCGGCAGTGCTCCGGCCGGCTTTCAGCCCTGGTATGTTGGGCCGCCGCCAACACCTGCCGCTGCAGTGTTGCCGCCGCGGCATCATTTAACCCCCGGTATTGCCGGGTTGTCCGCTGCACACTGCTGGTAAAATCAGTTCACAGCCGTGGAGCGCTGGGATAGAGGGTTGGGTCGAGGGCTGGACAGCGGCTGGATAGAGGGGCACAACAATGGCTACACCTTTGCAGGACTTTGAATTCCGTCCATTTGAGCCCGAACCCGCCTTGCGAAAGTACATCCGGCGGACGTTCTACGCCCGCGGCCGAATCCCCTACAGCACTGAAAAGATCCTGCCGACCGGCTATATCGTGGCGATATTCAATCTCGGCGCCCCGCACCGGCTTGGAAAATCACCCCATGACGGTGACCAGCGTACCTACCGGCACTGGGTGGAGGGACTGCAAACCACACCCAACTACCATAGCCCCACCGACGGCACCCACGTGCTTGGCCTGCAATTCACGCCGCCGGGCTTCCACGCGCTTTTCGGCCACAATATGGCAAACCTGGTTGATACAATTCTGCCCGCGGAAAAGGTGTTTACCGCCGGTTTTCTTGCCGCCATGCAGCGCCATCTGACACCGGCGGTTGCGGCTGAATCTCATCAGGTAATACACACCCTGCTGAGCAACATCACGTCAGCGCCGCTGCCTGATTGGCTGTGGCGGAGTTACTCCGCCATTGAAGATTCCCGCGGCGCTGTCAGCCTGGACAGCATGTACGCCGCGTCGGGCCGCAGCAGCCGCTACGTGACCGGAAAGTTCAGCCAGGCGGTGGGTGTCTCACCCAAAGTGTTGTGCCGCATCCACCGGCTGCTGGCGCTGCTGGATGCGGTGGACCCGCAGCAGGACGTCAACTGGACAGCGCTTGCCCACGACTACGGTTTTTATGATCAACCCCACTTCAACCGGGAGTTCCGCAAGTTGAGCGGCTTGTTTCCCAGCGAATACCTGGCCCAGCGGCGGCGTAACTACCCCGCCGTCAATCAGGGTGAACACGTTGTCTTTGCACCTCTGGACTGACTGTACCGATTTTTACAATCGCCGGGCGGCGCCCGCCTGCAACACTAACTCCGCCTTAAGTACCGGAGTTTGCGCGGATGCGGAAAGTGACCGAAACAATTCATGCCGGTTTGGAAGACGTATGGCGCCACTTGACCGTGCCGGAACTGATGGGCGGGTGGATGCGAGGCGTGCAGAACTTGAGAACCGCACACGGGAGTGTGATCGAGCAGGGTACAATTCTGCTGTTCGAAGCCCGGGGCAAAACGCGTCAGTCGAGGGTCGATACGTGTATTCCCCTGCAAACCCTGGTGCTGACATCAACCCAGGGCTCGTTTACCGCAACCTACCGCTACGACCTGACAGGCGACAGCCGCGGGACCCGGCTCTCCCTGTCCATCAACTGCTCCGCCGCAGGCCCGATGCGGATCGCCGCGCCGCTGATCAGCCTGTTGGCCTGGCTGAGTGATAAATCCCATCCGTCCCTTCTGAAACAGGCAGTTGAAGCATAAAGTTGAAGCCCTAACCGGTTGCCGAATTTGAGGACTGCTTCTTGGGCGCTGACATCCCCGGCGATTTATGATTAGCATCAATTTTGTGACACAAGCACGTATGAGCAATCGGAGAACGTTATGAAAACATTGTTGCGGACCTGGCTCCCCGCGCTGCTGTTATGCGGCATCACCAGCTTTTCAGCCGCGGACCAAGCCGGGAAACAAAAAGCCGCCGTGCATCTGGATGTTTACAAAACCCCCACCTGCGGCTGCTGCACAAAATGGATGGACCACCTGGCGGAGTACGGTTTTAGCAGCACCGGCCATCATCCTGATGAGATCGGCGCCCTGAAACGAAAACTGGGAGTGCCCGCGCGCTATGGCTCCTGCCATACCGGGGTGAGCCAGGAAGGTTATGTCTTTGAGGGGCATGTGCCGGCGCGCTATATCACACAATTCCTGGCAAGCCCGCCGGCGGATGCCCTGGGCCTCACCGTACCCGCCATGCCGGTGGGCAGCCCGGGGATGGAGTACAAAGATCAGTTCATGCCGTACGAAGTGCTGCTGCTGAAAAAAGACGGCTCTGTTGAGGTATACGCCGCGGTGGAATCTTATCAGCAGCAGTTCGACTAAGTTTCTGCCGCAGCCACCATCTGCCTGACGTCAGCCAGTAACTGGGCGGCGTCATGAATGATGCCGGCGCGAAGGGTCCAGCGCACTCCGCCCACACGTTCTGTCCGGCGGGTTGTATCGTTGAGCTTAATGGCGCCGGTGCCGTACAGGGATTTTGTATTCTCCAGCGGATTTTCCGGGGTAATCACCAGATCCGCGCGCTTGCCCCGCTCCACCGTGCCCACTTCATGGTCCAGGCCTAACAATTCCGCTGACTTCAAGGTAGCCGCGCGGATGGCTTCCAACGGATGGAAGCCCGCCTCCTGGAGCAGTTCCAGCTCGCGTACAAAACCGAAGCCGTACAGGTTGTAGATGAAGCCGGAGTCACTGCCGGCGCAGATGCGCCCGCCGCAGTTTTTATACTCGTTGATGAACTGCATCCAGCGCTGATAGTTACGGCGCCAGTCGTTTTCGTGCCGGGTGGTCCAGTAGAACCAGAACGAGCCGTGGGCGTTGCGGTTGGGCTGATAAAACTGCCAGACACTGGGCCAGGTGTATTCATCGTGCCAGTCCTGCCGGCGCGCCCGCATCTCGTCCCGGGACGCTTCATATATCCCGAACGTGGGCACGATGGTGAAATCCAGCTCCAGCAGCTGCTCCATCACTTCACGCCAGCGCACGCTGCCGGGTTCAGCCGCCTGCAGCCACAGGCGTCCGGCTTCGGCAAAACGGTCCTGTTCGTTCTGGTAATTGTAAGCGGCCGGATAATCCTGCACCGTGCGGTCGTCAAACAGGGCTTCCGGCAGCCCGTACCAGTGCTCCATGCTGTTCAAACCCCAGGCAGCGGTTTGCAGCACGTTCATACGCGCCACCGACATCTGCGAATGGTGGCAGCAGGTTCTCAACCCCACATCCTGAGCGGCTTCCAACGCGGCTTTCATGGTATCCGGATGGGTGGCGAGAAACTTGATGCCGCAGGCGCCGGCGGCTGCCACCTCTTCCACCCATACCCTGGCTTCCTCGGGGGTGAGGGCAATAAATTCAGACAGCGGGAATAAGGCGTAAGCCTCGATGCCAGGCGCGGCAATTTCTCCCGCCGCACTTTGCCCGCGCTGTTCCAGGGTCCACTGCAGCCCGTTCATGCTGCCCACTTCACGGATGGTGGTGACCCCATGAGCGAGCCACAACTTGTAAATGTAGTCCGCGGGCGCTAATGCACCGTGCCGGCCCTGTTGCGGAAAACCGATATGCGCATGGGCGTCGACAAAACCCGGCAGCACATACATGCCTTCCGCGTCCAGCTCATGTTCACCGGCGGCGGGCCGGGCGCCGGGGCTGATGGGCAGGCCCGGATGGCCAACTGTGCGCACCTCCGCGATCCGGTCCTGTTCGACCACGATGTCCACCGGGCCAATCGGCGGCGCGCCGGTGCCGTCGATAACGGTGGCTCCGCGGATCACCAGCCGCCGGTAGGGCCCTTGCTTGATATCCAGCCTGGCGCCCGGTTCCGGCACGGATTTACCGCCCCCGGTGAGCAGCCGGGCCATTTCGTTGCCGGCACCCGCCTGCCGGTCAGCCGCGGTGATCAGCAGAGAAGGATCCGGCGCGGAGGCAGACAACGCACATGCCGCGCAGCCGGGACATTGCAGGTGATGGCTCATCAGGCGCTCCCCTTCTGTTTGCGGTACGCGTTTTTGATCCTGACCGGTTGGGCAAGGATCTGGTTGTACAAATACCGGTCGTCAACTTTAAGGCATTCGGTATTGGCGTTGATTTTCGTCACCACATCCATGCCGGACACCACCCGGCCGAACGCCGCAAAACCCTGACCGTCCTTGTTGCGGGCGCCGCCGTAGTCCAGTGCCGGCTGCGCGCCAATGCAGATAAAGAACATGCCGCCGCTGCCGCTGCCGGGTTTACCGCGCGCCAGGGACAGCACCCCATCAACATGTTTGATGCCGGTCTGTGCGGTGGTCTCGTGGGGCACCAGGTCTTCTTCCGTCAGGCTGTCGAAGTCCAGCACGCCGCCCTGAATAACGGTTATGGCGGGTTCGCCGTTGTCGTTATCGGGCCGCACAACCCGGTTAAATCCGCCGCCGTTGTAACGTCCGCTGTCGAGGAAGCGCAGAAAACTGCCCGCTGAACGGGGTGCCTCATCCACGCACAACTCAACTTCAATATCACCCAGCGTGGTTTCCAATACGGCTTTAACAGTCAATGGTCTGCCTTCCCGAAGCTACTGCTTCATCACCTCACCCACCGCCAGTTCACCCGGGGACGCCACCGACAGATAGGAACCGAACATCACCCCGCCGGCATAGTGATTTTCACGCCGCCGGTAAGCCGCCAGCGTGGCCAGGGGCTCTTTGCCGGTCTCTGCACTCACCGGATCCATGGTTACCACCGCGCAACGTTCGCAGGGTGCAACCCGGGCCAGCTCAACCTGGGAAAACGGGAAGGTCTGCAACTCATCTTCGGCGTAAGCCGCCAACCCCGAAATAACAATGTTAGGCCGGAACCTGTCCATTTCCACCGGCTGCTGCAGCCGCTGATTCAAGTCGTCCAGGGAGGCTGTATTGGCCAGCATTACCGGCGCCGCGTCAACAAAGCGCTGCTGCTCCCTGCCGTGCACTGCGGTGAATTCCGGCAGCGGAATGATAAAAGGCGCCGGTGCGGCGATTCTGCACAGCCGCACGCTTTCACCCAGAGCATTGCTCAACCAGTTGGCCGCCCGATCTCCCATGTCCGCTGTCGGTGTATCCGCGCCGCGGAACTGCTCCACTCCCGGAGTACCCGGTTGGTCTGTCTGCAGGGAGAACGGCTCGTGTTCGGGGTACAACAGTTCCAATACGGTGCCCTGCCAACGGGCGGTCAGGAACATTAGTCCGGGCAGTTGTTTCAGGTTACACCGCTTGCCGTCCTGAAAAACCGCAAACTGCCGGTCTCCCGCCAAGCCGGAGCCATCGACCGTCACCGAATCCACCGCCACCGGCCGGGCACCTTTCACGGGATATATATACAAACCGGTAACCTCAACCATCCGTGTACTCTCCATGCTGGCATTCGTTTGCAGTTTAACCTAATGTGAGGTCCGACATGTCTAGACGATTGTTCATAACCCTCGCCCTTGCAGGCCTTTCCCTGCAGGTGGTTGTGCCGCCGGGGTTCATGCCGGCGAGCGTTGATGACGGCTGGCATCTGAAATGGTGCCCCGACGGCATGTCCACGGAGCTGATGCATGCCCTGTTCGGGCACGCCCACCATCATGCGGATGAATCCGTACCGTACAAGCAATGCGATCTGTCGGGCTTATCCGCAGATAACGATATTCCGGACGCCGCCGCAACCCTCACCGGCGGCCCAGATGCGCAGGTCCTTCTGCCAGTGCCGGGCCCGCGCCATACGTCAACCGCTTACACAGCCTACCGGCCGCGCGCCCCGCCGGCTCCCACTGCCGCTTAAAAATCAGGGCCCGCGCAATGCGGGGTTTAAGGCCTGGCGTGCCGCCTGTTGCGGTACGCCATGAGTGTGTGTGGATATTATGAAAATTCGGAAATTCGCCGGGCGGAGCCTTTGGGCAACGCCATGGCTCATAACTATTGTTGCTTTTGCGGAAGCACCTTCCTGGCAGCATGAGCAGGTAGAAGAGGAGATCCTGGTCGTGGGTGAGCGGCTGCAGACTTACGCCGCCGACAACGCGTCGGTTATCAAAGCGGACATCGACCTGGCGGATTGGCCCCAATCCGTGCAGGTCCTGAATAGCACGTTGATCGAAGAGCAGAATGCACAAACCCTGACAGACGTACTCACAAACGTGTCGTCCGTGGTGGCGAGCCAGGATCAGGAACAGGTGCTGGTTAATCCTTTTATCCGCGGTCTGGAGTCAGAAATCTACCTGGACGGTCTGATCGCTTACGGTGACACCGCGGTGATCGACCCGTCGAGTCTCGCGGTTGTAGAGCGCATTGAAGTCGCCAAAGGGGCAAACTCGGTGTTATACGGGGGCGGCACCGGGGCACCTACCGGCGGCCTGATTAACCTGGTTACCAAATCCCCTTTACCGGACAGTCACTACGAGTTTGTGCTCAAAGGCGGCAGCCATTCCACCAGGGCAATCCAAGCTGACCTGAATCAGCCCGTCAGTGACGCGTTGTTGTTGCGCCTGGCCGGTGAATGGTATGAATCTGACGATACCATCGACGCCGTCGAAGTGAAGCGGCGGACCATCAACCCGTCTGCGGGCTGGGACATCTCCGCTTCTACCCGCCTGCTGGTCAGAGGGTTCTACAATCAAATCGAGCAGTTGGAATACACGGGCTTACCTGCGCAGGTTGCAGACATCGCTGGTGTGCGGCCAGACCAGTTCAGCGGGGCAGTCAATGCGCCGTTCACGGAAATCGAGAATAAAGCGTTACACATCAGCCTGGATCACAGTCTGAGTGACGATTTATCAATGACCCTGCAGGCACGCTACTTTGCAAACCGCTTTGATGAGTTTTCGTCATTCCCGTTTTTGAGCTTTTTCCCGATTGCAGGGACATCTGCGCCAATTATCCGCGGCCGGTTACCGGTCGACACAGACGAGATCACCCTGGACGCCGCATTCCAATACAATATGGACCTGGGCGCCCGGGGGGTGCACGCCCTTCTTGTTGGCGTGACCTGGGACAACACCGAGTACGAGGCCGGCAGCGGCTTTGATTTTACCCCCATCGGTGTGCTCGATTATGCCAGCCCGGCAAATACGCTGGACTTCGGCACTGTTCCGGCCATCAATCAGATGGTGGAGAACGAGTATCAGACCCTCGCCGTCTACGTCCAAGATCACATCACAATTGCGGCTAACTGGCGGCTGTTGTTGAGCGGGCGCTACTCGCGCTACAGCCTGGACGAAGTACTTGGCGGAACCGGCGCGGATGAAACCTATTCCGAGTTTGATCCCCGCATCGGCTTAACTTACAAACTTTCCGACACGCTCTCCATCTTTGCTGGGTACGCAACGGGTTCCCGGGTGGTACCGTTTTTTACCGGGGTGAACAGCCGCCCGCCGGTACCGGAAGAGTCGGAATCTTACGAACTGGGCCTCAAATTTGCAGGCGGCACGCTGTCAGGCACCCTGGCGCTGTTCAGACTGGAACGCGACCACATCCCCCAGACCGACCTGACGGACCCGTTTTTTGGTTCCGTGCAGAACGGCAGGCAGAAGAGCGAAGGCGCGGAACTTGATCTGATCTGGGAACCGAACCCGGATATTTCCGTGCTCGCCAGCGCCGCTTATGTGGATGCGGTCAACCAGACCGATATTGCATCATTCGGCACACTGTTTCCCGCAGGCAATGAACTGTCGCGGGTGCCGCGCAGAAGCGCGCGGCTGGCCGGCCGCTACCGGTTCAGCGCGGGCGTGTTGCGCGGCCTGGGGGTGGGTATCGGCATGACCTATGCGGATGAGGCCCCGCTTACCGACGCCAATGTGTTTTACTCAGACCCGTATACCGTTTTTGACCTGCAAGCCGACTATCGGATCAACCGCTTCAACCTGCGTCTGAACGTCGTGAATCTGACCGACAAAGAGTACTTCAAACCATGGCAGTACCTGTTACAGGAGGTGGTACGGCAAGGCCAGGAACGTTCCGTTTACTTCAGCGTGGGGGTAGAGATATGAGACGCAGCTGCCAGTTAGCCGTTACGGTGTTACTTATCGGGCTCAGCAGCGCTGTCTACAGCACGGACACGCAGCAAGGCCTTAGCTTGATCAACAGTTATCCCGAACCGGGATCGGTGCTGACCAAACCTCTGAAGTCCGTGCGGCTCCGGTTCGACCGGGCACCCTCCGCCCAGCCTGTCCGCCTTTCCGTTGACGGTGAACACGCTTCGTTTGAACTCACCGGCGTGCACGCCATGGGCGAAACCGACCTGATGGCAATGGTACTCAAGCCGGTCCCGGATGGTGCCTACAAGCTGCGCTGGCGGGTTGGGGCGCAGCAGGGAGAGATTCCGTTCAGGGTACAAAGGCCGGATGGCTTTGTGGATGACGATTGGACACCGCCCCTAGATATAGGTGTGGTTTTGTATGACGGGGCTGAGCCGTTGGATGTCTTCGGCCCGCTGGAGATGTGGATGAACGCCGGGCCCGACAACATCCGGGTGCACCTGATCGCGGAAGAAAAGCGCCCGGTTGTGCTCACCACCACCAGTTATCCAAAAGCTTCCGCGCCTTTGATCCTCGCTCAGTATGCTTTCGAGGACACACCCGAACTGGACGTGCTGATGGTACCCGGCGGCGTAGGCACCCTTGTTGAGGTGGATAATCCGAATATGATCGCTTTTCTTAAGCGGCAGGTCCCCGAAGTTGCGGTGGCAACTTCCGTCTGCACCGGATCAGCCTTGCTGGCCAAAGCCGGACTGCTGGAGGGGGTTAAGGCAACCGGCAACAAGGTCTTTTTTGATTACATTGTCAGCCAGGGCAAAGCGGATTGGCAGTTGCAGGCACGGTGGGTTGAAAGCGGCCGGTTTTTTACCTCCTCCGGTGTATCCGCGGGCATCGATATGAGCCTGGCAGTGGTGGCCCGGTTTTTTGGCATGGAAGCGGCCAGAATGATTGCCGCTGCAACGGAATATGAGTGGAATGAAGACCCTTCCAGAGATCCTTTTGTCCGCTACGCCAATACCGGCAGCGCTTATACGGAAGCCCTACGTGAGCGCTTCATGAGCGAGTAACCGCGGCCGCCGGGGAGCAGCAGGCGCTGAATTACCGGAGGGAAAAAAACAACACTTGTGTGATACCTTTAGCCCCAGGGAAAGCGCTAAAGAGACGTTAAGTCTCGCTGTCAGAAGACGTTCGGAGGCTCCATGGACTACACACCAACACTGGAAGAACTCACCGGCGCCGGGGGTGAATACGAACTCACTCATGTGGACATCAATGGTGTATCCACGCCGGTGTTCAAAAACGCGCCGCAGCACCTGCGGGAGCTTTACCAGGCGTCCCTGGAGCACGCCAATGAAACGTTTTTTGTCTACGAAGACGAGCGGTATACATTTGCCCAGGCCTGGCGCGAGGTTGAAGCGGTCATGGCCGGTTTGCACGCGCTCGGGGTCCGCCCCAGACATCACGTGGGCATTTCCATGCGCAACTATCCGGAATGGGTGTTCGCCTATATGGGCATCACCTCCATGGGTGCCGTGGCGGTGGCGATGAACGCCTGGTGGACCGGTGATGAGATGATGTACGCCATCGAAGACAGCGGGTTGACAACCTTGTTCGTAGACCGCGAGCGGCTGGAGTCCCTGGGGCCTTATCTGGACACCCTGGACCTGAATGTGATTGCGGTGCGCACCAAGTACTCCGCCGGCCGGGGGGTGGTGGGTTGGGCTGATTTTCTCGCCGGCGGTGAAGGCATCAGCCAGACGCCGCGGATACATCCCGACGACCCGGCCATGTTGTTGTATACCTCCGGCTCCACCTCACATCCGAAAGGAGTGCTGTCGTCGCACCGGGCGGTAATCCATTCTCTGCTGGGCTGGGAAGCTTCAGCCGCGATTGCCCGCGCCGAAGCCGGGCGCCGGCAAAGACCGCGGGAACGCCAGCCCTGCATGATCATTACCGTGCCGCTGTTTCATGTCACCGGCTTGAACGGGCAGCTGCTGCCGTCCCTGCGCAACGGCCGCAAGGTGGTGTCCATGTACAAGTGGGACGCGGAGAAGGCGCTGGCCATCATCGAAAAAGAACAGGTCACCCATTTCAGCGGTGTGCCGACCATGGCTTATGAGCTGGTGAACTCCCCCAACTACGACAAGTATGATCTGTCGACCTTGCGCAGTATCGGCGGCGGTGGCGCGGCCATGACCCCCAAACATTCCCAGCGCATCAAAGAAAAGAGCCGTAATCAGACCCGCGCCAGCGCGGCCTACGCAATGACCGAAACCAACGGTCTGGGCGCATCGAACGCGGGCAACAATTTGCAGTCCAGACCGACAAGCTGCGGTCTGCCCCTGCGGCCGCTGGTACAGATCAAAGCGGTGGGCCGTGACGGTAATGAGTTGCCCGCCGGTGAAACCGGGGAGCTGTGCATCAAGGGCCCCATGAATATGACCTGTTACTGGAACCATCCCGAGGCCACCGCTGAGACCTTGCGCGACGGTTGGATTCACACCGGCGACCTCGGCCATATCGACGATGAGGGGTTCATCTATATCACCGGCCGCGCCAAAGAAATGATTATCCGCGGCGGTGAAAACATCGGCTGTTCGGAAGTGGAAACCGCAATTTACGAGCACCCGCACGTGGCTGAATGTATCGTCTTCGGTTTACCCGACGAGCGTCTGGGGGAAATTGTCGCAGCCGCGGTTATGGTTAAGCCCGGCGAAATCCTGACCGACGGAGATATCCGCTCCCATGTCGCTGACCGGCTGGCGAGATTTAAGGTGCCGGCGGTTATCCGTGTGCAGGACAAACACCTCGACCGCACCGCGTCAGGTAAAATCTACAAGAAAGGCATTCGCGAACGGTTTATCACTGAGCTGAAGGATTCTGACGCGGCGTAGCGGCTATGCATCATTCCGTCACAATGTGAAACGGCACGCGAAGATTAACCTCCATGCGCGCAATTTGCGGAAAGCGCGCGCCGGGCTCTTCCCTGACAAGCCAGCGGTGCTCTGATTCCGCCTGCATGGGCTCCCCTTCCAGAGATATACCGGACCAGGCGAATTCGAAGCGGGCGGTATATTCGTCTTCTCCGGCAACGCTGCAGTCAAATCCCGCTATATCATGGCGCGCCGCTGCAATGGAAGACGTGGACTGTACCCACTCAGCAAGCGCCTCAAAGGTGCTCAGGGAGCCTCTGCCCCAGTCCATGGAGAAATCTTCCGTGACAATTTCACGAAAGGGTTCCGCCCGTTTGGTGGGATTCTCAACCAGACCATGCCAGCGGTGTTTCAGCGCCAGGATGCGGCTGCGCATGATGGCGGCAGGTGCGGATTCCGCCACGGGCTCTGTGCCCGCACCGTTGATGACAACAGAGGTTATCAGGGGAAAGTCTGCCTGTACCGCGGAAAAATGCAGATCCACGGTGCCGCTTTCGGCGGCTCCGGATTGCAACCCATAAGCGCAATGGATGCGCACGGCACTGCTGTCGACGGACGGCGTAAGCTTCTCTATCTTGAGGTTGGAAAACCGCGGCAGCCCCGTTGTATCCGACCCTTGTTCAACGTCATTGATCACCAGCCCCGGGGCATCCGCAAGAAGCTCTGACAACTGCGCTGCTGACGGTTCAGTGAGACAGGCAGCCAGCCAGCGGTGTGCCTGGGAAAGCTGGGCCTGCTCCAGATAACTCCGGCGCACCTCCTCATTAGGAATCACTTTCATAAATGCCTCAACCCTGCAGTCTAACGAATATCAAAATGGTCAAAATCAGGTTCAGCCACCTTCTCGTAGAATTCGGGCGTCCGCCACGGCAGACGTACCGCGGACCGCCCGCGGTCGTTCTTGTAGTAGCCGCCGCCCGTGTTTTCCACCTGAAAAACCCAGGTTTTTGCCCGTTCGTCGAGTTCTTTGTTGAACTCATCGTAAGCCTCGCGGGTGACCTCAAAGGAAGAGGCGCCGGTCTCAATGGTGCGCGCTATGATCTGGCAGAAAAAGTTACTGAAGATTTCTATCCACGAATGGAAGCTGCCGGCAACAAGGCCGGAGTTGGGGCCGTACATCATTACAAAGTTGGGAAAGCCGGGCAGCAGCGATGTGACATAGGCCCTGGGCCCGTCGTAATCCCACAGATCACCCAGTTTGGCCCCGTCGCGCCCGGTGTACTCCACCGGCCACAGGAAGGCCTCCACCTCAAAGCCGGCGGCCAGCACAACAAGGTCAAAATCCCGCTGACTGCCGTCCGAGGCCACCACCCCCGTTTCAGTAAAGCGTTCAACTCCGGCTGCAACCAGATCAACGTGGTCTTCCGTCAGCGACTTATAAAAATCGTTGTCGACCACCGGCCTGCGCGCCAGCGGCGCATAGTCCGGCACCAGTTTTCCGTACAGATCCTCGTCACCGCCGACGGACCTGTGGATGTACTTTTTCATCAACTCCCGGAGTTGATCATTCCGTTCGTTGAACAGGCCGCCCTTGGCCACCCACTCTTCGTCCACTTCGTTCATGCCGTCCATGCGGCCCTGGGCGATATGCTGGGCAAAGATGTGCCAGCTCAGGTAGCCGGGCATGTTGTCGATCAGCCAGCGCATGGGTGCTTCGATCGGCTCCCGGTATTTGGGCATCCGCGAGATCCAGTTCGGCGATCTCTGGTAGATGGTGACCGCAGCCGCTTTGGCGGCCAGACCGCGGACCATCTGCACCCCGGTGGAGCCGGTACCAATTACCGCCACCCGTTTGCCGGTGAAGTCGTAATCATGATCCCAGGCGGTCGAGTGAAACACCCGCCCCCGATACCCATCGATACCTTCAATATCGGGTAGATTAGGCTTGAGAAACTGACCGCTGGCGCTGATAAAGAAGTTGGACTTGAATTCGGAACGGGTGCCGTCCGCGTGCTCGGCGGTCAAATGCCACCTGGCATCCTCTTCAACCCACCGCGCTTCAACAACCTCGGTATCCAGGGTGATTTTGTCCCGCAGTCCATGTTTATCCAGGATGAAGTCCATGTACTCCAGCAATTCCCCCTGGGTGGGGTAATAGTGTTTCCACGGATAACCCAGTTCAAATTTGTACTGGTACAGAAACGAAATGATGTCCACCCTGGCTTCCGGATAGTCATTCATCCACCACGTGCCGCCGACCCCGTCGCGCTTTTCGATGATGCGGAAATCAAGCCCCAGGCGCTTGAGTTGAATGGCGGCAAGAATACCGCCGAAGCCGGCGCCCACTATGGTGATGTCGATCGGATCCAACACCTCCTGCGGCGGTTGTTCGCGCCACCCGGCACCCCGGGTAAAACCCTCAAACGCCAGATCACCCCAGGCATAGCCGATTTCAGCCTGGCCGAGTTCACGGCCGCAGAAGATATTCATTAGTCTGGCGGCTTCCGCTTTATCAGGCATTGCCCTGCTTGCCGGTTTTTCCAACAGGTAAGCCAACGCTTTTTCCTTGACTTCCGGGTGATGCGCCTTGGCCAGACGGGTGAATTGAAACGGGTTGCCTTCCTGCAGCTCATTGGATACCTGCATGGCAGCCAGCGATTCATCCCCGGTCTGGTGGTATAGGGCAACGCGCAGCGCATTAATGTCCGCAAGCTCAAGCGCCTGTTGGATAAATTCGGCGTCCTGAATTGCCACCTGTTCGTTCATGGAGTTGCTCCAGTCTGCTGATAACTTATTCACTGCCTTCAACCTGTACGCCGCAGCTGTTCAGCGCCATGCCGAGGGCGGTATAAGCACCGACGGTGAAGATGGCGTCCAGTACGTAGTTCAGCCCGAAAGCGTCATTCATCTCCCGCCAGGTGTTGTCACTGAGCCGGTGATGCTGAACCAGATCGTCAGCACAGTTGACCATGAGATTTTTGTGGCTGTCCGCGAACCCACCGCCGTTGCGGATGTGCTCAAAGTCCGCCGGCGTCATGCCCAGCCGTTCACCAATTTTGCGGTGCTGATACCACTCGTAGTCGCTGCCTGTCAGAACCGCCGTGCGCAGGATCAACACCTCCCGCTGCACGGCATCCAGCTGGTTCTCCCGCATGGTGTACAAGCCGAACCCGGACCAGGCTTTCAGCAGGTCCATATGCCTGACCAGCGTGCCGAATATATTGGGAAACCGACCGCGCTTGTTCGTAAACGGTTGCAGAAACTCCCGTTGCTCAGTAGTCAGTTGATCAGGCAAAAGTGGTTCAACACGCGCTGAATCCATATCACGCAGCTCTCAAACTCAGGTGGAAGTCTTGTATTTTATACAAATATTTGTATATTATGCAAATCTCGTTAAGCCGGGTGTAAGCGTGAGGATCCATGACAAGGTTGCCATAGTGGTGGGCGCGGGGCAGACGCCCGGGGAAACCATCGGCAACGGCCGTGCCACCGCTTTGTTGTTTGCCCGCGAAGGTGCAAAAGTGTTGCTGGTGGACCGGGACGAGCAGTCCGCAGCGGAAACCCAGCAGTTAATTACTGCTGAAGGCGGCGACAGCGCGGTGTGCATCGCCGACATCACCCGCGAAGCAGACTGCCGCCGATTTGCCGGTGAGTGCCTTAAACGCTACGGCCGTATAGACATACTGCAGAACGTTGTTGGCATCGGCACCGGTGACCGCGGTCCAACCTCCCTCGATGCTGAAACTTTTGAACACCTCATGGAAGTAAACCTGAAAGGGATGTTTTTCAGTTGCAAACACGTGATTCCACACATGCGTGAACAGGGCTCCGGTGTTATCACCAATATCTCCTCCGGCGCGGCGGTGATGTCGGTTCCGTTGCTCGGCTACAAGGTATCAAAAGCCGGGGTGAACGCG
Organism: Pseudomonadales bacterium; assembly: GCA_028279305.1. Lineage (GTDB taxonomy): Bacteria > Pseudomonadota > Gammaproteobacteria > Pseudomonadales > Azotimanducaceae > UBA4421. The sequence goes on along the minus strand of JANQOA010000086.1, from coordinate 16,503 downwards.
CTGACCCACACCATTGCAATGGGTAACGCTGAGCGTGGCATCCGCGCAAATGTGGTCATGCCCGGCTTGCTTGATACCCCCATGGCCATTGAAAGTCACGCCGCCGCAAGGGGCGTGGACCGCAATCAACTGCGTCTGGAACGCAACCGTGCGGTACCCTTAAACCGCAAAATGGGCACAGCATGGGATGTTGCCCACGCGTCGTTGTTTCTGGCTTCGGATGAGGCGGGTTTTATCACCGGCATCGTGCTGCCGGTGGACGGCGGCCAGTCCGCGCGCATCGGATAACCCGCCATGTGGGCAGTTACCGGTACCGACCTGAACGCCGCAACCGCCCTGCTGCACCGCTGGTGGGACGTACTGGAAGCACCCGCCGGTACCTCCCTGAAACCAAGATTCCGTAATCTGCTGCACCCCGATGTGGTGGTTGAGTGGAACGGCCGGACGCACCGCGGCAGCGCTGAGGTTATCGCCGCGGTTGAGGGATTGCCGCGCACGTCTGTAGTGACACATCACCCTGTCAGCCTGGAGATGCATGAAACAGGCGCCGGTTGTTTTACCGTCCAGGCGGAACTTATTCACCAGATACAGAACCCCGCCGGCGGCGTGCGCAGCCGCCACACCCGACACCGGCACACCTTGCGGAAAACAGATTCCGGCCTACCCGTCTTTGAGCACATCAGCATGCCGGCCGGAACAAAGTCCGGCGCCGGGGGATTTTCACCGCATCCAACCATCAACCGGGCCAAAGCTACTGTTGTCGAGTTTCAAACCCATGTCGACCGGCTTGACGGTACGGCACACGGCCTGGAGCAGCTGATCACAAAGGACGCCGCGTTTTACGGGTTGATGGCTGCGGACGCACCCATCCGCGGTATCGAGGGGCTTGCCGCCTGGCTGGCGGCAGGCCCGTCAGCGTTCCGCTGGGTGCGCCATAACCGGCTCCTGTCGTTCCAGCTCACGCCCCTGGACGCGGGCCGCTGCGAAGCAACAGCCACTTTCGAATGGCTGGCGGAAACCCACGCCGGGGAGCGTATCGAGCGGCGCACACCGGTACGTTGGACGCTGACCGAAACCGGCGCCACCTTCATGAAGATCGAAAAAATTAACCAGGAGATTTGAACATGCCAGAAATGACCGGCCATCATCCATCTTTCCACGCCCGGTCGACACCGGACAAGCCGGCTTACATCATGGCCGACACCGGTGAAAGCGTTTCTTACCGGCAGCTCGACGAACGTTCGAACCAGGCCGCGCATCTGTTCCGCGGCGCCGGCTTAAGCCGCGGTGACGCGCTGGTTATCTTTGCCGAGAACCATGCGCGGTTTTTTGAACTGGCCTGGGGTGCCCAGCGCTCCGGGCTCTACTACATTCCCGTCAGCTGGCACCTCACAGCCGCCGAGATTCTCTACATCATCAACGATGCGGGCGCCAAAATGTTTATCGCTTCATCGCGGTTCAGCGAAACCGCAGCAGAGGTGGCCGGCGCCTTACCCGGGACAGTGAATTGTTTATCGTTGGGCGGGGCAATCCCCGGCTTCCTCTCTTACGAAGCAGCGCGTGATACTCACCCGGCATCGCCTATCGCAGATGAATGCGCGGGACAGGACATGATGTACACGTCGGGTACAACCGGTCACCCGAAGGGCGTCAAAAAGCCCCTGCCGGAAGGTCCCATACACGAAGTGGATGCCATCGCCATGATGTTCCTGGCGGAAGGTTACAACACCGAGGCGGTGACGCTTTCACCGGGCCCCCTGTACCACGCCTCACCGCTGCACAACTCCATGTACACCCATCGTTTCGGCGGTACCGGCATTGTGATCGACAAGTTTGACGCCGCTGAGTTACTGAGCCTGATTCAGCGTTACGGCGTCAAACAGTTGAACTGTGTGCCGACCCACTTTGTCAGGCTTTTGAAACTGCCTGACGAAGTGCGCACTGCGTTTGATGTCTCGTCCGTGGAGCTTGTTCTGCACACCGCCGCACCCTGCCCGGTTGAGGTGAAGAAGCAGTTGATCGAATGGCTGGGACCTGTGGTGCTGGAGTACTACGGCGGCACCGAAGGTATTGGCGGCGCCATGATCCGTTCCAACGAGTGGCTGCAGCACCCGGGTTCCATCGGCAAGTCGATTTCAGGCAGCGCGCATGTTCTGGACGAAGACAACTGGCAGGAGCTGGCACCCGGGGAAACCGGTGTCATCTACTTTGAACACGCGGCGGCTTTTGAGTACCACAATGATGCGGAAAAAACGGCGTCGGTGAGCTCACCCCAGGGCTGGATGACCCTGGGCGACATCGGCCACATTGACGACGACGGTTATATCTACCTGACCGACCGAAAAGCCAACATGATTATTTCCGGCGGCGTCAACATCTACCCGCAGGAATCCGAGAACCGTCTGATCACCCATCCCCTGGTGGCTGACGCCGCTGTGTTTGGCATTCCGAACGCAGATTTCGGCGAGGAGGTAAAAGCGGTGGTTCAGCTGGCGGACGGCGTGCAGGAGACCGGACAGACGGAAAGCGACCTGATCACTTACTGCAAGGAAGTACTGTCGCCGATCAAATGTCCGCGCAGCATAGACTTCCGCACCGAGCTGCCGCGCAAGGAAAATGGCAAGCTTTATAAACGCCTGCTTAAGGCTGAGTACGTGAATGGAGACACCGCCGGCTGATGGCAGACTCGGACACCAACTATGAAACACCGCGGGTTTTCCACACGGTGGCACCCGAACGGGTTTATTCCGGCACTCAATGTATAAACAACCTGCCGGCTTTTCTAAACCGCAAGCAGGCGACACGGGTCCTGCTTGCCACCTCCAACAGTATTGTTTCGAATACCGGATTCATCGACACGCTGTCCTCGCTGGCGGCAGACCGGCCGGTGGAGGTGTTTGCAGGCTGCCGCCAGCATTCGCCGGAGCAGGATATTCTCGACGTAATGCAGGCGGTGGCTGACCATCAGGCCGACGTGGTGGTGTCGGTGGGCGGCAGCAGCGTATTCGACACCGTCAAGGTAGCGCTCAGCCGTCTGCGCCCGGACCCCAACGACACACTGGTGCCGCAGATTGCAGTGCCCACCACGTTGTCTGCCGGGGAGTTCACGGCAGGCGCCGGCTATACGCCGGCTGACAAGCAGAGCAAACAGCTGGTGCTTGACCTTCGTGCTTCACCGGCAGCAGTGTTTCTGGATCCCGGGTTTACCCTCGCCACCCCTGATGAATTGTGGCTGGGCTCAGGGTTCAAGGCACTGGATCACGCCATGGAAGCGGTATGGTCGCTGACCCCGCATCCCTATGTTGACGCCCTGGCTCTCGAAGCCATCCGCGTTCTTTTCCATCATTTACCCCTTTCCGTCAGCGGTCCAAGTCTGCAGCACCGGGGAGCCTGCCAGCAGGCGGCGTGGATGTCGATTGCCGGGGTAGGCGGCGCGGGCATGCGGCTCAGCCACTTCCTCGGCCATCAGATCGGCGCTGCCATGCATATACCCCACGGCATCACCTCATGTGTGCTGCTACCCGGAGTAATGCGCTACCTGGCGCCAAAAACCCTCAACGCCCAGGTTCGGATCGCCCGCGCCATGGGTCTGGACACGAGCAGCGGCAGCGATGCGGAAATAGCCGCCGCGGCTGCGGACCGGCTGGAGCAAACCATCCGCGGGCTTGGGCTGCCGACCCGCATAGCCGAAGCCGGCGGGCAGCGGCAAGCCCTGGAAGCAGCTATTCAAGCCAGCGGCGCGGCCGCGGTAAAACTGCGTCTGACCGAAGATTTACCCAGGGGCGAGGAAAGCGTGCGCCAGCTTCTGGAGTCGGTGTGGTAAACCGGGCCGCCCGATCAGGCAAACGGATCCCCAAGCCCGGTCATTTCTAACGACAAGGCCCACAGGCGTGCAGCATCACTTTCACTTTTCGCGCTGGGGACGGTATCCACCTTGCGCGCCGAGCGGGCAAACTCACCCAGCCCGGCCGGACCATAGTAATCACCGCCCTGCACTCCGTTTTCAGTAGCAGCCATCAGGGTCGGCAGTGCACCCTCCGCAGCAGAATTCATGACCAGCTGCAGGGGCAGGAATATCACCTGCAGGAACGCCGGAAAGTGGCGGCCCAGTTCCGTATTGGAGCCGCCAGGGTGGCACGCCACGGAAATGGCGGATGCGCCCGCCGCTTCCAGTTTGCGCTGCAGTTCATAGGTAAACAGGATGTTGGCGAACTTACTCATGGCGTAACGTTCCATGCGGCTGTAGCGCCTCTCGGCATTAATGTCTGTATAAATGATGCGGCCGTTGCGATGCGCCAGACTCGACACATTCACAATACGCGCGCCGGGCTGGTTAATCATCAGCGGCAGCAACTGACAGGTCAGGGCAAAGTGGCCCAGATGATTAACCCCGAACTGCAGTTCAAAACCGTCTGCAGTCAGGGTTTTCGGAGGTATCATCACCCCCGCGTTGTTGATCAGCAGATCCAGGCGTGATTCCGCCGCCACTTCCCGGGCAGCCGCTTTGACCGAGGCCAGACTGGCCAGGTCCAGACCAATCCACTTCAGGTCGGCTTCCGGTGCATGGCGGCGGATGGTTTGCATGGCTGCGTCCGCCTTGGCCTGATCCCGGCATCCCAGCAACACCCGGGCGCCGCGCTGGGCCATGACCCGCGCCGCTTCTAAGCCGATGCCGGTGTTTGCCCCGGTTACCAGCACGGTTCGGCCGGACTGCTGCGGAACATCTGATTCAGCATACATGGTGGTACCTTCCTGTTTTCTTGCCGCGGCCGTTTGCCGCTTCTACTGTTCGGTTACAGCCCGCAAGTGCCGCCCTGCCGGTTTGGGTATGGATTGATTGTCCAAAACCGCGCCCAGGGTGGCGGCAAAGTACTCTCGCGCCGCCGCGGTTTCAAAACGCTGCAGTGTTTCTCCCATATAAAGACCCTGGGCCAGCGAATAGGCAATCTCAGCCGCCGCAACCGGGTCCGTGGCCCCGGTCACCGGGGCCAGCACTTCAGCTATGGATCCAATCTGAATTCTGTCATGGCTCTTCAGCTGCCCGAGCAGCGCCGGGTGGTGCAGGGCCAGGGTTCTGAGTTCGATGAACACCCCCAGATTGGCCCTGCGCTTGCGGCTCTCGGGGAAAAAGGCTTCCGCCAACGCCTCGACCGGGTCCGCCGGCGCCGCGGCAACCAATTGTTTCATTCCCGCCTGGTAGCGCTCGCTGGTTTGTTCGAAATACCACTCGAGAATCGCCTGCTTGCCGGTAAAGTAATAGCGCACGTGGCTGGGGCTCATCTGCGCCTGCTTCGCTATATCCTGCAGCTTGGTACTGGCGTAACCCTGCTCGCGTATGCAGCGGTACAGAGCGCGGCCGATTCTGGTCATCCGGTCAGAGGTTTGCGTGTGTTCAGGCATACCCGGCTAGTGCTTATCCGCTTTACAAATTTGCATTTTATACAAAACGCGGACAAGCGCAAAACTCAGGGCTGCAGCCGCCGGAGTGCTCAGTCCTTATCCCGGTTCCAGGCAGATCCAGCCCAGTCCACCGGCTCTCCTTCCCCCGGTGCCGGCACTTCAACAATGCGTTCGTCCACATCATCAAACTCCAGCCGCAGCGCCTTGCAGCAGACCGCGTGCAGGTTGTAGCCCATGACGTGATAGGTCAGCTCAAGGATGTCTTCGTCGGACAGATGCCGGTGCAGGGCGTCAAACAACTCATCCGAAGCCCGCCCGCCCTGCAGAATCAGCGCGTCGGTCCAGGCCAGCACAGCGCGCTCCCTGGCATCGTAGACGTCCGCCACCTGCCACTGGGCAATGGCCTCAATCTTGTCTTCAGCCAGGCCGTTCCGCCGCGCCGCCTTACAGTGCTGGGAAAATACGAACTGGCTGGCCTGAGTGTATCCGGCGCGGATGATGGCAAGCTCCCTGATCGCCGGATCCATGCGGCTGACACTCTCCGCAGCAAACATGCCGAACATGCCGAAGTGGCTGGTAGCATGGTCAAATACATACGGCACATTGGCAAACACCGTCCACCAGTTACCCGGCGTGCCGGTGGCTGTGCCCGGCTGCGCCACCGGGTCCCGGTCGCCGAACAAAGCTTCATAATATTTCAGAACGTTTTCGCCAGCATCTTTTCTGGCAATCTGTTTCAGTCGCGGCACAGTCTTCTCCTCAAATGGTTTGCTGCCTAAATCGGTGCATTTGCCTCCAGCCCCACCAGCAGGCGGCCGTAAATTTCCGAACTCAAATCCAGGTCAAAGACGGTATGGCATGAAGCCGTATTCAGATCGCGCAGGGCCCGCTGCAGCGGGTTGTCGAGAAAGTGGGCGCTGGCGCCGCAGGCTTCCACCACATCGCGCACCACATTGCGCGAGCGGCGCACCGTCTGGCCGATCTCCACCCGCAGGCGCGCACGGTCCAGTTGACCGCAAGGTTCCCCGCGGCGGCCGAATTCTTCAACTTCCGCGGCTATGGCAAACAGCTGCCGGTGAATGGAATCAATCTCCACCTTGGCCATGGCCAGGCGCGACTGCGCCATGGCGCGTTCCGCCTGTTTGGACGTCGTGCCGTAAACGGTACGGCCCTGCATACGTTCCTCAAACAGCGCTACGGCATTTTTCGCCGCACCCACCAAAGGCGCGGTGGCGGTCAAACCCAGCACCGGCAGCATGGGCATCTTGTAGATATACGAGTCATGCAGCCGGGCGCCGGGGCTGGTCCCGTCGCGCACGGTGGCAAGATTCACCAGGCGGTGGCCGGGGACAAACACGTCGTCCAACGCAATGTCATTGCTGCCGGTGCCGACCATCCCCTCCACATACCAGGTATCTATGACTTCAGCTTCATCGATGGGCACCACATACATCCCCAGCATGGGTGCGTCTTCGCCTTCCACAGGCGTCAGTACCCCAACCATGACCCAGCCGGCGTGCATCACGCCGGTGCCCCACTGCCAGCGCCCCGTCACCCGGTAACCGCCTTCCACGGGAATGGCTTTACCGTTGGGGGCAAGGCTGCCCGGGGCAATGATGTAGGGGTGGCTGCCGAACAGGTCGTCCTGCGCCGCCTGGTCGTACAAAGACAACAGCCAGTTGTGTTCCATGCAGAAAGTAGTCACCCAGGCATGGGACGCACACCCCTCACCCAGCGCCACCCCCACTTCCATGAACCCTGTCAGCGAATATTCATAACCGCCGTACTTGCGCGGCACAAACCACTTGTAAGCGCCGGTGTCTTCGATGGCCTGCATCACCGCGTCCACAGGCTTACGCTGCTGCTCCGCCAGCGCCGCATTTTCCCGCAGCATCGGCACCAGGCTCTGCAGAGACTCGATGAGTTCCCGTTCACTCATAGCGCGCTTCCTACCCCGAAAGATAACGCTAATTCTACTTGCCCTGCAGCCAGGATCAATATACTTTGATCTCTAAGTATTTTTTACATGTATCCCATGGGAAAAGTGATCCTTACCTGGCAACCGCGCAAGGTACCGGCGCAAACTTACGCCCACCTGTGCCATCAACCGGGAGCAACAGATGATTGAATACCCGATGCTGCCGACCGGCCTGGTGGGCAGCTACGCCCAGCCCGGCTGGCTGATCGACAAAACCCGCCTGGGCGAACGTCTGCCGCCGCGGGTGCTGCTGCATGAACTCTGGAAACCGGATGCCGACGACCTGGCCCAGGCGCAGGACGACGCAACCCTGCTGGCGCTGCAGGATCAGCACCGGGCCGGGGTGGATATTGTTACCGACGGGGAAATCCGCCGGGAAAGCTACTCAAACCGGTTCGCCAACGCATTGCACGGCATCGACCTGGACCAGCCCGGAGAAGCCGTTGACCGCACCGGCAAACGGGTGCCGGTGCCCCGGGTGACCGGCCCCGTCAAGCGGGCGCGCGCCGTTGAAGCCGCCTTTGTGCCGTGGCTGAAACAACACACCGGGAAGTTGTTGAAGATCACCTTGCCCGGGCCCTTCACCATGGCCCAGCAGGCGCAAAACGACTACTACGCCAGCGAAGCAGAGCTGGCGATGGCTTATGCGGCCGCCGTTAACGAAGAGATGCACGCGCTGTTCGAAGCCGGGGTTGACATCGTGCAACTGGACGAACCCTACGTGCAGGCGCGCCCGGAAGCAGCCCAGGAGTACGCGGTGGCTGCGATAGACGCAGCCCTTGCCGGCGCCGCCGGCCCCACGGTATTACACGTCTGTTTCGGCTACGGTAAACACGTGGAGAACAAACCTGAAGGTTATGCATTCCTCGAAGAGCTGGATGCATGTAACGCTGATGAGGTATCCATCGAATGCGCGCAACCGCGGCTGAAAATGGATGTGCTGCAGCTGCTGCCTAACAAGCGAATCCACGTAGGGGTGCTGGATCTGCGCGACACCACCGTCGAAACGCCGGAACTGGTTGCCGAACGCATCCGCGCGGCGTTGGCCGTGCTGCCCGCTGAACGCATGGTGGTGGCGCCGGATTGCGGCATGAAATACCTGTCCCGGGAAGTGGCCTACAACAAGCTGGCAAATATGGTTGAGGGGCGCAACCTGGTGCTGCGCGAGGGTTTATAACCCCGCCGGCGGCTACTCCGGCGCATCTCCCCAGGGCTGGTCCAGGGCGCGGCGCAGGGCCAGCAGGTTTTTGGTGCCGATGCGGCGGTTCAACTCCGCATCCAGCGCAAACAGACCCTGCTTGGCAATGGAGCGCAGTTCCCTGCCGTAGTCGGTAAATACCACCCGTTTCTGCCGGCCGTTTTGCGGGTCCGGCTCCATGCGGATGATGCCTTTTTTGGCAAGCTCCTTAAGTACCTGCTGTGCAGCCTGTTTGGACACCGCCAGTTTGCCGGCCAGATCCGACGGGCGGTCCACACCTTCGGTGAGGTATATCATGGCCATGGATTGTGCACGCGGCAGCGAGAGATTTGCGTGTTTACGCATGTGCGCCTGCAGCCCGTCATCCAGCCAATAGGTGGCATGCACCAGCGACCGCAACAGGCCGTGCTCGTCATCATCCAATAGCGGCACTTCACTCGAATTCTCTTCTTTCATACTGCCTTACTGCAGGTTACTGCTTACTCGTTCATCCCCGTAATCGGTTCACCGTTGGCTTTCACGCCAAACTCGTTTACAGGGAGATCCACATCGGGAAGCCCGGGCTGGAGGGTTGCGCAAAACTCCAGCATGATGCCATCAGGATCAAAAAAATAGAATGACTGCAGCCATGTCTTTTCCGATGCGGCTTCAGCGGTGCGAGATTCCTGCCCGGTCACCACATCGTCGTGATTGACAATTTCCGTGCAATCAACTCCCTTTGCCACCAGCTGCTCGCGGTAGCCGGCAATTTGGTCTTTGTCGACGTTAAACGCCAGGTGATTCATGGAACCGTGGGCGGAACTGATGGTGGGCCCGTCGCGGCCGACGATATTGCCCGCTGAAGAGACCCCCGGCTGAGCCGCCGCCGCATCTTTGAACCAGAAAAAGGCCAGTTCACTGCCGTTGCCCATGTCAAAGAAGAAGTGTTGGCCGAAACCTTCGAGATCAAATCCCTTGGTGAGTTTCATGCCCAGAACGTTGGTATAAAAATCGACTGTTTTCTCCATGTCTTTACAGACCAGAGCCAGGTGATGGACGCCATTTATCTGCATATTTCCCTCGCTTAAGTGCACTGCCGTTTACAGCAGCGGAATGGGTTTACGGGCTAAAGTCAACAATACAGACTTTCAACGTTATTGACCATTAGTACTTGCCCGCATAGCATGCCCGCTTACCGCCCCGAATTGAAGGGAAACCGTGATGCAAGCGTCAAGCTACCGCTGGTACGTTATATTTGTCCTCCTGCTGGCTCAGGCTTTCTCTTTTTTGGACCGCATGATCATGGGCTTGCTGGTGGGCCCGATCCGCGCTTCATTTGAAATTTCCGACACCCAATACAGCCTGCTGGCAGGGCTCGCATTTTCACTGTTCTACGCCATCATGGGCATTCCGCTGGCGCGTATTGCGGACAACTACAACCGCCGCTCGCTGATCACCTGGGGTATTGCCGTGTGGAGCCTGATGACCGCGCTGTGCGGTCTGGCGCGGGATTTTGTCAGTCTGTTTCTAGCCCGGGTGGGGGTCGGCGTGGGGGAAGCAGCCCTGGGGCCCGCCGCTTACTCCATGATCACCGACTACTTTCCCAAATCAACCCTGGCGCGGGCGCTGTCCGTCTTCATGCTGGGGGTCACCCTGGGCTCCGGGGCGGCTTACATGCTGGGCGGCGCGGTGGTGGCTTATGTGGGCACCCTGGATACCGTCTCCCTGCCGCTGCTGGGCAACCTTGAGGGCTGGCAGTTAACCTTTTTTATTGTTGGTATACCGGGTCTGCTGGTGGCGCTGCTGATGCGCGCAACGGTCAAAGAACCGCCGCGGCTGGGCACCAGCGGCACGGATGCCATACCGATACGGGATGTGCTCAGCTACGCGTCAACCCGCCGGCGGGCTTATGCCTGCCACATCTTCGGCCTGTCGACGTTCATTATGGTTGTTTATGCGCTGAATCTATGGGGCCCCACCTATTTTATCCGCACCTTTGACCTCAGCATTGCCGAAGCCGGTTATGTCTTCGGCCTGATCATGCTGGGCGCCGGCAGTGCCGGTTTGCTGACCGCCGGATTTGCGGCCGACAAGTGGATGCAGCGCGGCGTGCGCGATGCGTATCCACGGGTGATCCTGGTCAGCATGTTCTGCATGATGCCCTGTACCGTCGCGCTGGGATTTGTCAGTGATTTCAGTCTCGGCATTGCAGCCATGGCGCTGGCCGTGTTTTTCTCCGCGTTTCAAGGCGGTATTTCCGGCGGCACCCTGCAGTTGATGACCCCCAACCGCATGCGCGGACAGATCATGGCGGTATTCCTGCTGGTGGCAAACCTGATCGGCCTGGGCCTGGGGCCAACGGTGCTGGCCGCCACCACGGACTATGTGTTCGGCGCGGATGACGCCATCGGCCAGGCGATCGCCCTGACCGGCGCCATATTGTGCCCGTTGGGCGGCCTGATCCTGTGGGCGGGTCTGAAACAGATTCGCGCTGAGATCGAGCAGCAAATGGCGTCCGCGCCCCCCGTCCCGGATGCAGGCGCAGACGTTTCCCCGGCTGGGAACGCTGAAGCGGTTTAGAAGCGCATCAGCGCCTCTACCCTCACCGAGCGGCCTATACCCAAGCTTCTGAACTGGCTGCCGGCAATGTTATAAGCGTGATTGATGGTCATCTCGTCACTCAGGTTGCGGCCGACCAAGCCGATCTCCCAGCTTTCGTCACTGGCCGCCACCGCGACACGCGCATCGTATTTGGTAAACGAACCCTGAGTGGCGTAACCGGCCTGGGTCGGTTGGACAAAATAGTCATCCGAATGGTAAACCGAAGCGGTGATTTTCAAACGCAGGGCTTCGGACAGCTGGGATTCCCACAGCGCGCTGACGTTAAACTCCATATCCGGTGAACGCTCCAGCGGCTCACCTTCCTGGTTCTCGGTACCGTCCGCATCACAATCCGCGTTGGCCGGCTGGCCTGCGGAATCCACTACGCACTGCGCGCCGACAAAGTCGTCGTACTCGGCATCTATGTAAGAGACGGAACTGTGTAGGCGCAGATTCTCCGTGGCCTGCCAGCTGAACTCCACCTCCAGCCCATCCACCGTGGCACTGCCGGCGTTGCCGATAATGAACCGCGTGCCGTCGTAGTTTGAAGTCTGCAGGTTTTTGAATTCGGTGGTGAACAGGGCTGCGGACAGCGTCGCGGCGCCATCCAGCAGGCTGGTTTCCAGGCCCAGTTCCCAGCTTCCCGCTTCTTCGTCTTCGAAATCAAAAACGCCGTTACCCTGCCGCAGCGTCAGCCCGGCTGCCACTTCCGCAGGGGTGATGGCGGAGACACCCAGGAACTGCTGGGCATACGCCGGATCCGCCGCCGCGCGGGTCAGCAACTGGTCACCCAGGGTGGCGTCGTTGGCTTTTAAGCCGCCGGATTTTGAGCCTTCCGCGTACACGCCATACACCATAAGCGCTTCGTTCACGTCCCACTGCAGCCGCAGCGACGGATCCAGGCTGTCGTCCGAACGGTCCTGGAAAAACAGATACTCCGGCTCGTGCCCGAACGTACCGCCCGCCACCCGCTCCGGCGCAAAAGTGCTGCCGCTGAACAGGATCGGCCAGGATTGGCCGATGCCTTCCTGTTCTTCGTCGGTATAGCGCAAATCCAGGATCGCGCGGAAGCGGTCGTTGATGTGCCACGTAAGCTGCCCGTACACGGAATACGCTTCGCTGTCGCGGTCGAAGTTGCGGTCCATGCCGGATGCCAGCGGGTTGATGGCCCCGTGCAGGAACGCCGGCAGCACCGCTTGCCAGAACAGCGGGTAAAAGGGTGAAAACTGCCGGGTGGTCAGTTCAGAGTCCTGGTACCAGGCGCCAAAAATGTACTCCACGGACTGATCCGCCGGTGACAGGATGCGGAATTCCGCTGTGGTCTGCTCGTAGTCGTCCGCCAGGTAGGTATTGAGAATGGCTTCCGGGTGACCGTCAACATCCAGGAACCACTCGTTTTCGTATTCCCAGTAGCCCAGCACCGCTTTCAGCTCGTGGCCGCCCACCTCTGTATCCAGATTGAAGGCCAGAGAAGACCACTCATAGTTATAAAAGTCTTCACTCTCAACGCCGGTACTGACGCTGCGCTGATCGTCCGAGCGGTATTCCTGATTCGGGTCCGTAGTGGACGCGGACATGGCCCCGGGCCTGACAAGCTGATTGTTGCGCCCATCCAGCTCCCAGTCGCCAACCTCGGCTTTTACGTACAGGGTGGTCAGGTCGTTAAAGTCGAACTCAAGCCCCAACCGGGCGGCTTTCGTTTGGGTGTCGCCGTCTTCGTCTCCGGTGAAGAGGTTATCCGTGTAGCCGTCCAGGTCATCCCAGCGAAACGCCAGCCGGGCCCGCACTGCGTCCGACAAGGCGCCGGAAACATAACCGGATGTGGCATAACCACCGTATTCCAGTTCACCGGCTACTTTAATTTCACCCTCAAACTCGTCGGTAGGCCGCGCGGTAATGGCGCTGATTGCGCCGGCAATGGTGCTTTTCCCGAACAGCGCGCCCTGGGGACCGCGCGCCACCTCCAACCGTTCTATGTCGAGAAAGGCGGACTCCATACACTTGCCGCGGCCGCAGTACACATCGTCGATGTAGATCGGCACCGACGAATCAAAGGCCAGGTTGGTAATACCCGAACCCAGGCCGCGGATGCGCACCGCCCAGCTGCCGAATGTCTGCTGCACCTGCAGCCCGGGGACAAAATTCTGTACGTCACTCATATCCCGCACATCAAAAGTGTCCATGAACTCACCCGTCACAACCCCTACTGAGATGGGCACATCCTGGACGTTGGAAGCGCGTTTGGTGGCGGTGACCACTATCTCCTCGAGGACCGGTTGGTCCTGGGCGGCAGTGAAGAGTGGCGTAAACAGTAAAATGACAGTTAAAAAACCAGCTTTAAACAATCGGCAAAACAATAAGCGCAACATGACATTCCTCCTCTCCTAGGATGGTGTCATGTTAACGGTCAAGATCATATACTTTCAACAACATTGACCATTTTTGTTGCAAGCCCCGCCCCGCGGTTTGCTGAAGCGGCAAGTCGATTGCCTAACACCGAGCTCAGCCCTGCCAACCTCTGCGGCTCCAACTGTCGGGTTAGCCGTTCTGCGTGGGTGGCTGGGTCAATGAAGGGGCGGGTGGCTGGGCCGACGGACGCAAGGGTTCACCCCAATCCCGGCGCAGCACATTCCTGAAGGTGGCAAATTCGTCAGCGCCCACCGTTGCCGCCAGGTGCGCTTCAATCTGCATCAACGCCTGCCGGGCCTCTTTGCGCATCTGTTCACTCTGATCACCGGCGGCGAAAAATACCCTTTTGGCGCGCCGGTCCTGGGGATCAACCTCTATGGAAACCAATCCTTCAGCCTGCAGTTCCTTAATTGCCAGATGTACCGCCTGGCGGGTGAGGCCAAGGTTTTCCGCAATCTGGTTGGAACGCTCCCAGCCTTCGGAAATATTCAGCATGATCAGCGATTTGGTGCGGCTCATCTGCGGCCAGCCGGCACTCTTCAGATACAGCTGCAGGGATTCATCGAACCAGTAAACCGCAGCCAGCAGGTCTTTCCAGATGAAATCAGAATCGTCCGCACTCAACTTGGCCTCCGCATGACCGTGATATTTTTGTTAAGCACTTGACATTTATTAGTCAAGCAATTGACAATATATAGGGGTTAACGGAAACGGTAAAGATCGGAAACAGTAAGGAGGGACAGATGACCAACACGCATCCACCCGCCGCGGGTCTGCTGGAACGCGTGCACAACATCACCCCGCTGATTGCTGACAACGCCGCCAAAGCTGAAGAGCTGCGCAAGCCGGTGGACGAAGTGATCAGCGCCCTGGAGGCAACCGGCGTGTTCAAGGCTTTTGTGCCGGAGCGTTTTGGCGGTTATGAAATCGATACCCAGACCTTTATCGACGTTGGGCTGGCTGTCAGTAAAGCCTGCACCTCCACCGGCTGGGTCACCACGTTCTACATGGAACACAATTGGATGCTTGCCCAGTTTCCCCCGGAAACCCAGCAGGCCATCTGGGCAAAGCAGCCTTACATTCTGGCCCCGGCCAGCATCAGTCCCAACGGTGTGGCGGAACAAGTGGACGGCGGCTATACCGTAAACGGCCGCTGGAGCTGGGGCACAGGCGTGATGCACGCGGACTGGGTTATTCTCAATGGCATGGTCCAGGGCGGCGACCTGCCCGACCCGCGCCTGTTTGTCGTACCCATCAGCGACATTGAGGTGGACGATATGTGGTACTGCGCGGGTATGGAAGGCACCGGCAGCAATGACATGATTGCCAAAGATCTGTTTATTCCCGCTGCACACAGCGAGTCGCTTATGGGCATGGGTATCGGCCGCGGGTCCGGTACCGGGATCAACAACAATCCCCGCTACACCCATCCGATGTTGCCGCTGCTGAGCATTGCCGCCGCAACACCGTCAATCGGCGCCGCCCGGCACGCGCTGGAGCTGTTCCAGGAGCGCCTCGGCGGCCGGGCAATTTACGGTACGCTGACCAAACAGGCGGAGCGGCAGAGTGCCCAGATCTTGCTGGGCGTATCCACCATACAGGTGGACAGCGCGGAAATACTGATACGGAAAGTTGGCGAGCAGTTGGACGCCTGGGGGCGCAGTGATGAGATCTGCCCGCCCGAGGAACGCAGCCGCATGCGCGTGCAGATTGCCCAGGCGGTGCACATGTGCCGCGACGTGGTGCAGAATCTGATGAAAGCCAGCGGCGCCGGTGCACACATCCGTCCGCATCCCATGCAACGGGTGTTGCGCGACATCAACACCCTCAGTTGCCACACGGTTTTTGACATGGACATCGGCGGCGAAAACTACGGAAGGCTGCTGCTGGGCATGGAACCGGCCTCCCCCGTCTGACTGTTGAGTAGCGGCGGACCTTGAAGGTAGCATTTTAAGCCCTGGGACCGTCGGAGCCGCGTGAATGGCGCCATCGAGCGACAACCAACTACTCAACTTTCTGAGCACCGGTTACATCACCGTGCAACCCGGCGCCATGAGCGCGGCGGATCACAAGCGCTTGTGGACCAGGGCTGATGAGCTTTATGCAGCCGCGCGTAAGCTCGAAAGCCCCACCGCCCACCTGGAACTACTGGGCGACAACCTGCGCGCGTGCATCCCTGAGATTGATCAAATGCTCAACGACCCGGCTGTTTCCGCAGCGGTACGGAACATTCTGGGTGAGGATGCTTTCCTGCATCCGCACAATTTCCTGCATGAAAGCCTGACCCAGGACCAGCCTTTTCATCAGGACGGCAATCTGCCGTGGAACGAGCGGGGACACTACCGCAGCCACCGCCCCGATTGGCTGATCATGTTCTACTATCCCCAGGCGGTGACCCTGGATAACGGCCCCACGGAAGTGATTCCCGGTTCCCAGTACTGGACCACGGACATTGAAAACGAAGACGGTAGCTGGCGGCCGGGTGATCCCATTGATCCGGATCTCAAGCACTCAACCCTGCGCGGCGCGGATCTGGCCGCCAGGGATGAAGCGCTGGCGGCATCCGTGGAAAAACTGGGCATTCCGGGCCTGCAGCGGTGTTTTGTTGAAGTTCCGGCGGGTTCGGTCGTGCTGGGTAATTACGACCTCATGCACCGCGGCAGCCGCACCCGGCCGGGCCAGGCGCCGCGCTACATGTTCAAGTTTTACTATGCCCGCACCCGGGAGCCTGAGGCCTCCGGCAGTCAGACGGCAGGCAGCATGCCATCCGCTGCCAACCCGCAGCAAACAGACCGGGTGCACGAAGATCTTGCCCCGGTAATTGCCGCCAACCTGGCGTGGACCCGGGGTGTCCGCTACCGGGCACCCCTCGACCCCGTGCGCGTGGCGGCGGAGGATAAACACCTCCGCGAAGGCGGTGAACACAAAAAAGTTGCCG
>JANQOA010000044.1 GCA_028279305.1 Pseudomonadales bacterium | reverse complement strand
GACGCCTTCCTGCAGGGCCGGGATCTGGTCCGGCGCTTTGGCGGCGAAGCGAAAACCCGCGCCATAAGGCTGTTTGAGCAGGCGGTTGCCCTCGATCCGCAGTTTGCGGAAGCCTGGGCAATGTTGGCCCGGGCCAACATGTTAAGCACCATTACCAACTCCCAGCAAGCGGTGGATCCGTTTGTCGACGCGGCGCGGGTGGCGGTGGGGAAAGCGCTTGAGATCGACCCGCAGTTGGCCTTCGGCCATTACGTGCATGCGCTGGTGCTGGAGTACCAGTTGGATTTTGCCGCTGCGGTGGATGCGGTGGCTGAGGCGCACCGGCTGGACCCCAACAATCCGTTTCTGATCATCCGGCATGGTTACTACCAGGCCATGATCGGACGCACGGCGGCAGGTGCGGCGCTGATGCGGCAAGGCTTGCGGTTGGATCCCACCGACGCTGTGGGATTGCTGAACCTGGGCGGCGCGTTATTTGCGCTGGGTGAATTCAGTGAGGCGGAACGGCTGGCGCGGCGCAGCTACGACCTTGGTTTTGCGCCCGCCGGCTTGTTGACGGCAACGCTGGCCGGCTACCTGGAACGAAATGATGAAGCGTTGGAGATCTGGCGGGATCTGCGCCCCGAGCTGGTAAACCGTTATATACCCGCCATGGCTTCACCCGCGAACTGGGCACTGGCGGGACGCGCCGTTTATCTGGGTGATGCCAATGCCCGGGAAACGATACTCGCGTGGCTGAATGACTACTATGCTCAACCGGGATCGCGGACCAACTCTTACCGCACCGGGCTTTATTTTACGCTGGGTGAGCAGGACCGCTTCATGCACAGCTTTCTGCAAAGACCGTTTCCGGTTAACGCCGGTACCCTGTTCTACATCTGGGATGACCGTCCGGTTTCCCGACAGTTGCGGCGCCATGCGGAATTTCCCGCCTTCCTCGAGCGGATAGGTGTCGTAAAAGCCTGGCAGCGTTATGGTTGGCCGCCTCAATGCGCGCCTTTGGCCGGTTCCGACGGCAGCGGTGCTCAGTTCTCCTGCCGCTGATCTGCCGGCAGCTCCCGCAGCGCCAGCAGCCGCTGCAGACGCGGGTCCGTTGCGCCCAGGTATTCGGTGATGACCCCGCTGACAAAGTTGATGTCCAGGGTACCGGCTTCGTACATGGCCTCCAGGTCCGCCCAGTCTTTGGTGCGGTCGAAAAATACTTTGAATACCGCCAGGTCCGGACAACTCAGAAACGGCAGCTGCAGGCCGCCGAATTGTTCCCAGCGCACCCGCCGGTGCAGGTCAGCATGATATTCGGTGCTGTTAAAAAATACGTCCACCGGGGTGTTGTCCCACCATAAACGGTGCTGCAGGTCGCGGTGCAGGCGCGCTGCATCGTCTTCCGACCAGCGGATGTCCGGTGGTAATGCCGCCAATACCTGGTCGATGCGGCCTGCGCCCACAAACAGGTTAACGTCGATGTCGATGGTGCCCCTGGCCGCCCGGGTGCACCATGCCAGCGCCAATGCGCCGCCGAAGGCGTGGGGGATCTCAGCTTCAGCAAGGTGCTGATGGCACTGGATAATTTTTTCAATCAGATCAGCCATCTGCGGCGCTGAGCTTACGGAAAATGGGCTGCCGCGGGCGGCGCGCGGGATTGGCCGGAAATTCAGCAGCAAGCCGCAGCACCTGAGCCAGTTCTTCACCTCTGGGCAAACCGTTGAATTCCCGGATACGCGGCCGCAGCTCGATATCCGCGCTGAGGCCGCAGGCGTGCAGGATGCGGAAAAAGGTATCGGTGGTGGGGGACTTGGTGCCCTTTTCATAAGCTGACAGGGTGGCGTGGGAGGTCCCCGCCCGGGATGCCGCGCCCCGCAGGCTGAGGCCGCTCTGCTGTCTGGCCCGGTGCAGCACGGCACCCGTGGGATTGTGGTGTTCCGGCATAAGCCCTCCTGAAGCTTTGCATGGGAGGTGTCCAGTTTATACACTCCGTGCGTGGTATTCAATCGGATACCACTAATGCAGAACAACAATATACGTGCTCATTACTCGATAAAATCGAATTAAAAGGGCTATATTATTCGACTTTTATATAGGTTCAGGACGGCGCAAACTGTTCCGGATAAGCCGTTGAGGACATATGCGACATCTAAATTACGCCCATCTATTGTATTTCTGGACCGTAGCCCGGGAGGGCAGCATTGCCAATGCATCCCAGGTCCTGCATCTCACGCCGCAAACCATCAGCGGCCAGTTGAAACTGTTGGAGCAGGCGGTGGGGGAACCGTTGTTCAACCGGGTCGGGCGCGGTCTGGTGCTGACGGAAACTGGCCAGGTGGTCAACCAGTATGCGGACGAGATTTTCATGCTGGGTGCGGAGCTGACCCAGCGGG
Source organism: Pseudomonadales bacterium (assembly GCA_028279305.1). Lineage (GTDB taxonomy): Bacteria > Pseudomonadota > Gammaproteobacteria > Pseudomonadales > Azotimanducaceae > UBA4421. Next base: position 5,321 of record JANQOA010000044.1, on the reverse strand, counting down.
TTAAAAGTAAACAGGCCCTGGTGCCGAACACCCTGAACGTGGGTATCGTCAACTCGATACCCAAGCTGGTGGCGCTGCGCATTCTCGAGCCGGCCATGACCCTGGAAGACCCGCTGCGTATCGTCTGCCGGGAAAGCGACTTCGACCGGTTGTTGGGCGACCTGGCGGTACACCGGCTGGATCTGGTGATCTCCGACCGATCGATTCCCGCCGGCATGAATGTGAAGGCCTTTAATCATCCGTTGGGAGAAAGCCCGATAAGTTTTTTTGCCCACCGCTCCATCGCCTGCAAGTATACCGACTTCCCCGAATCCCTGGACAACGCACCCCTGCTGTTGCCGGTCAGCGACAGCCCCCTCAGACGCACCCTGGAAGACTGGTTCGATAACGCCGGCGTGCAGCCGCGGGTTGCTGCCGAGTTCGACGACAGCGCCTTGTTAAAAGCGTTCGGCGAAGCGGCGTTGGGGGTTTACCCCGCGCCCTCAGCGATTGCCGGTGAGGTGGCATCCATGTACCACTCGGTGGAATTGGGCAGCGTGAAAAGCATGCGCGAGTCTTACTATGCAATTTCTCCCGAACGTAAACTAAAACATCCGGCAGTGGTGCAGATTACCGAGCGCGCCAGGCAGACCTTGTTCAACTGATATAAAGTGTTCAACTGATATAAAGTGCGGCGGCGGTCAGCCGGCCTGGCCCGCCCGCAGCCCCGGTTGGCGGTCGCGGATCACTACTCTGCGCAACCTGGCCGCCGCATCCGCCACTCCGTGCTCCGGCGCACTGGCTGACACCGTGATCTCCTGACGGCGGCCGCCCCGCAAGCCGGCCTGCAGACGGCATACATAAGTGGCGGGGGTGCTGCCGTTGAACTGCACGTCTACGTCCAGATACTGCAGCTGCCACTGGATGGAACTGAGCCCAAAATCCAGCTGGCGTTCGATCTTCGCCCGGCTGTCGGGGTCTACGGTGGGATCGATTGTTAAACGCGGCGTCATGTGGCGCTCCGGTAAGTTTTCCGCAGGTTAGGCGTGCGCCGCGGTTGTAACAAGCAGTTAATAGTCGGGGTGGTTCTTCGGCTGCCTCGAAGCAAGCTGGTTACGGAAATTTCTGACCGTTGCGCAGGCGCTTTCTGTTGGCGGTAGCTGCGCCGTAGCATTAACCTTTACCGGTTTTGTTGTGGAGATGACCTATGCCGTTGGACAAGCTACTGGGTGGATTCGACAAGAACGCGGCACTGTCCGGTGCATTGGGCGGTGCTGCCGGAGGCGCGCTGGTCAGTGCTTTCACAAACAAGAAATCGGCCAAGAAACTGCTTAAGGCCGGCGGTCTGGTAGCGGTGGGCGGGTTAGCCTGGCAGGCTTATCAAAGCTACCGCAACCGGCAGACGGAACAGGTGCCGGAACTCAGCCGGCAGCGGTTCGAGAACGCTGCTGACAGCCAGGCCGGGGACAACGCGGCGGGTTTGATCCTGGCCGCCATGATTGCCGCGGCCCACGCTGACGAGCATCTCAGTGAAGCGGAACGCAAGCAGATCTGGCAGCAGGCCATGCAGCTGGGTCTGAGCGCAGCGGATCTGGCTGAACTGGATACGCAGATGCGCCAGCCTTTGACCGCCGCGGAGGTGGCGGCGGCTGCGCCGGACATGGAAACCGGCATTGAACTGTACGCTGCGTCGGTGATGGTTATTGAAGGAAACTGTGAAAGCGGCAATCAGTATCTGCAGCAACTGGGCCAGGCGCTGCAACTGCCGCCCGGCCTGACCGCGGCCCTCACTGAACAGTCCCGGCAGGGCGCCGCACCGGCCTGACAGCCGCACCGCTGGGCGGTCACAGGTAGCGTCATATACTTAATGTGTTAAATAAAATATAGTATAACCCTGCCAATCACAGCGGTGAGGTACGGGTGCGCCAGGAAGATCTGCGGAGTTTTGACCGGTCGTTGCCGATGGCGCTGTTGCGCGCCCGGGAAGCGGTGATGAAAAAATTTTTGCCGTCACTGAAGGCGCATGGTCTGTCAGCCCAGCAGTGGCGGGTCATCAGGGCGTTGCAACACGAAAATGGGCTGCAGTTGTCCGAATTGTCCGCACGCTGCTATCTGCTGATGCCCAGTTTGACCCGTATCGTGCGCAACCTTGAGCAGCGAGGGCTGGTCAGGCGAGAGGTAGTTGCTTCGGATAACCGGCGCAGCGCCATCTTTCTCTGTCAGCCCGGGCGTGCGCTGTTCCGCGCTGTGGCCCCCAAATCGGTCGAGCGCTACGACTACATTGCTGAGCGTTTTGGTCCCGCCAAGTTAGAGCTGTTGTATGAACTGCTGGAAGACCTGGTGCAGAAACTGGATGAAGAGTCAGCGGAAGGTCACGCTGATCTCACCTAGGCTGCCGTAGTCGGCGCGGATGCGGCTGCCCGGCTGCACGGCAACAGGGCGGGTAAAAGAGCCGGAAAGCACAAATTGTCCCGGCTCCAGACCTACCCCGTGTTGAGCAAAACGTTTGCACACCCAGCGGATGCCGTGTGCCGGATGGTCCATGACCGCGGCGCCGAGGCCGGTCTCTTCGATCACATCATCGATATAGACCAGGGCGCCGTGCCAGCGCAGGTCGATAGTCCGGGGATCGACCCGGCTGCCGCCGGTGATGTATCCCGCGTTAGCGGCATTGTCAGCAATGGTGTCACAGACATTGCGGGTATAGCCGGTGTCCGGGTCCGTGCGCACACTGCGGGCGGAGATGAGTTCCAACGCCGGCACCACATAGTCGGTGGCGTCCAATACCTGCTCCACGGTAACGTCATCACCGGCCAGGGGTTTCTTCAGGACAAAGCCGAATTCCGCTTCGATGCGCGGGTCGAGAAAATCACCGGCGGCAATGGTTGCGCCGTTGGCAAACGCCATGTCACTCAGCAGCACGCCGTAATCCGGTGTATCGATATTCATCGCCTGCTGCATGGCACGTGAGGTCAAACCGATTTTGTAGCCGGAAATCTGCGCACCGCGCGCCAGCTTCAGGTCGATCCAGGCTTTCTGCACGGCGTAGGCGTCCGCCATGTTCATGTCCGGGAACGTCAGGGTCAGCGGTTTGATCTGCCGGCGGTTCAGCTCGGCGCTATCCAGCATGGCCGCCGCCTGGCTGATCTGTTCAGGCTCCAGCATGGCTTGGACCTGTTGCTTCGATGTCTTCCATGACCACCGCGTTGCTTAAAATGCCGATCCCCGGCACTTCAACTTCGACGCGGTCCTGGGGCTTGAGGTAGCGGGGCGGATCAAAACGTGCGCCGGCGCCGTTGGGGGTGCCGGTGGCAATGATGTCGCCGGGCTGCAGAAGGTAGAACGTGGACAGGTAGCTGATCAGGTAGCGGAATGGAAACATCAGGTTGCCGGTTACATCGTTCTGCCGTTCTTCACCGTTTACCCGGGTGATCACCTGCAATTCGCCGAATGGATCCAGTTCATCAGGGCTCACCAGCCAGGGGCCCAGGGACCCGGAATGAGTGAAGTTCTTGCCCTGGGTGACGTTGAATTTTGAGTGGCGCAGATAATCCCGTACGGAACCTTCGTTCATGATGGTGGTGCCGGCGACGTACTCGTGAGCATGCTCAGCGGCGATGCGCCGGCCCGGCCGGCCGATCACCAGGACAATTTCCCCTTCATAGTCCAGTTGCTCGGATTCCGGCGGGTCCTGAATATCCTGCAGATGGCCCACCAGGGAGTCTCTGGCGCGCATGAATACGCTCGGGTAATCCGGTTCGTTGCTGCCGTCTTTATATTCCGCATTCCGGTTGGCGTAGTTCACGCCGATGCAGATGATTTTTTCCGGATTGGGAATGGTGGGCAGGAATTCAATATCATCCAGCTGCAGGTCAGCCGGGGTATCGGCATGGGTTGCGGCCAGCGCCTGCAGCTGCTGGTCGCGCAGCACCTGACGCAAATCCGCAAATTCAGGATGGCGGGCGCCCAGATCAACCAGGCCGTGGCTGTTCAGCGCTCCGAAGCCGGGCCGTCCGTTGCGGGTAAAACTCAAAAACTTCATCTCTCGTTCTCCTTGCGCGCCGTCAACCTATGTCTTGAACGTGTAAAACGCATGAGCTATATTAGCACTTTTATTTAACATGTTAAATTATAATCTGCTGACATGCCACACCAGATCATTGAATATTCAAGCAACGTGCGCGATCACCTGGATATGGACGGTCTGGTTGCGGCGCTGCATGCGCAAGCCGCGCAACTGTCCGCTTTGCCGCTGGCGGGTTTGCGCACCCGGGCTTATGCAGCGGACAGCTACCGGATTGCGGACAATCATGCCGACAATGCCTTTATCGCGGTGTACCTGCGTATCGGCGCCGGACGTGACGAGGCGCTGCGTATAGAAATGGGTGAAATACTTTTTCAGTGTCTGTGCAGTTATGCGCAGCAGTGGCGGGGTGTTGACGGTAGCCCGCCGGTGGCGCTGTCTTACGAAGTCCAGGAAATTGATCCCGCCACCCGCTGGAACCGCAACCATCTGCGTGACTATGTGGAGCAGCGGCAACAGCAGGAACAGCAGGAACAGACAGGAGGCGCTTCGTGACCGCACTGCAAACCAATCTGCAAAAACTGGCCCCGCAACTGGAACGTTTCGGGCAGTCCACGCTGGGCCACTTCATTAACGGTGAGCAGACCCTGGGCGGCAGCGGCGACACTTTCAGCAACACCTCGCCGGTTGATCAAGCGGCAATCGGCCGGGTTGCCGCAGCCGACAGCGATGACGTGGATGCAGCCTGTCAGGCGGCGGCGGCTGCGTTTCCCGAGTGGGCGGCGCTGAATGGCGCGCACCGGCGCGAGATCCTGCATGCCATTGCGGACGGGATTGAAGACAATGCGGAAGAGATTGCGCTGGTGGAAAGTTATGACACCGGTCAGGCGCTGCGGTTTATGAGCAAAGCCGCCATTCGCGGTGCTGAGAACTTCCGCTTTTTTGCCGACCTGGCACCCACCGCCCGTGACGGGCGGGCCATGCCGGCAGACGATCACCTGAACTTCAGCCTGCGTCAACCGATTGGCCCGGTGGGCGTGATTACCCCGTGGAATACGCCGTTTATGCTGTCCACCTGGAAAATTGCGCCGGCGCTGGCGGCGGGCTGCACGGTGGTGCACAAACCCGCGGAATGGTCACCCTGCAGCGCGTCCATGCTGGTGGAGATCATGCATCAGGCGGGCCTGCCGGCGGGCGTGATGAACACCATTCACGGCCTCGGGGAAGGTGCCGGCAAAACGCTTACCGAACATCCGCACATCAAAGCCATAGCCTTTGTCGGAGAGTCGGTGACCGGCAGCCACATCATGCAGCAGGG
>JANQOA010000022.1 GCA_028279305.1 Pseudomonadales bacterium | reverse complement strand
GGTGTTCGGCGGCACCGGCAAAAATTTCCTCAATCCGGCCTTAACCGGCCGCGCGTTCCTTTATTTTGCCTATCCGGCGTCGATGTCCGGTGACGCGGTGTGGGTGGCCGTGGACGGTGTAACCCAGGCAACCCCGCTGGGCCAGGCGGCCCTGGGACTGGATTACGGGGTGGAGTGGACACAGGCATTTATCGGCGCGATGCCGGGTTCGGTGGGCGAAACGTCCACCCTGGCGATCCTGATTGCGGCATTGATCCTGTGCGCCACCAAAATTGCCTCGTACCGGGTGATGCTGGGCACCGTAGCCGGCATGGCGGTGACAGCAACCCTGTTTAACCTGATCCCGTCAACCAACCCCATGTTCACCATGACCTGGGATTGGCACCTGGTGGTGGGCGGTTTTGCCTTTGGCGCGGTGTTTATGGCCACGGACCCGGTCTCAGCGGCCATGACCAACAAGGGCCGCTGGATTTACGGGGCCCTCATAGGCTTCATGTGTGTACTCATCCGAGTGGTAAATCCTGCTTTTCCCGAGGGCATGATGCTGGCCATACTGTTCGGCAACCTGTTCGCACCGCTGATCGATAACTTTGTGGTGCAGCAGAATATCAAGCGGAGGTTAGCGCGTGGCTAGTTTCGATAAAGACAGTTTAAGCAACACATTTACCGTGGCGTTGCTGTTGTGTCTGGTATGTTCGGTCATCGTCTCGGGGATCGCAGTTGCCCTGAAACCCCAGCAGCAGGCCAACAAAGCGCTGGACCAGAAACAGAACATTCTGCGTGCCGCCGGCATGCTGCCGCAGAACAGCAGCACCGACGCTGAAGGGCGCACCGTGGACGAACTGTTTGCGGAATTTACTGTGCGGGTGGTGGACCTGGATACCGGCGAGTACCGGGACGACCTGGATGCCGCCTCTTTTGACCCGATCCGTGCCGCCAAGGACAGCGCCTTGTCGGTGGCGCTGAGCGCGGAACAGGATATAGCCACCCTGCGCCGCCGTGAGAATGCCTCGCTGGTCTATATCAAGAGAGACGGGGACGAAATCGACAAGGTGGTGCTGCCGGTCCGCGGCTACGGGCTGTGGGGTACCCTGTTCGGCTACCTGGCGCTGGATGCGGATCTGCAGACCATTTCCGGTCTGGGATTCTATGCGCATAGAGAAACTCCCGGCCTCGGCGGCGAAGTGGACAATCCGCGCTGGAAACAGGCCTGGCCGGGCGTGCAACTCTTCAACGATGCCGGCGAGCCGGCGGTGCGGCTGGTGAAACGGCGCTCGCCGCAGTCCGCGGCGGCGGCGGGGTTTGAGGTAGACGCGCTGTCCGGCGCAACCTTTACCACCCGCGGCGTGGAAAACCTGGTGAATTTCTGGACCGGAGAACTGGGCTTTGGACCCTTTATCAAGCGGCTGAAAGCGGAAAACGCGTAACGCGAGGACAACATGGCAGGCCACAGAGAAGTATTAGTCGACCCGATTTTTAACAACAACCCGATTGCGTTGCAGGTGTTGGGCATCTGCTCCGCGCTGGCGGTGACCATCAGCATGTCGCAGACGCTGGTGATGTGTGCTGCGGTGATCTTTGTCTGCACCATGTCGAACCTGGCGGTATCGCTGGTCCGCAACCGGGTGCCGACAAATATACGCATTATTGTGCAGATGACTATCATCGCGTCGCTGGTGATTGTGGTCGACCAGGTGTTACAGGCAGTGGCTTACGATATCTCCAAGAGCCTGTCGGTATTTGTCGGCCTGATCATTACCAACTGTATTGTCATGGGGCGGGCTGAAGCCTTTGCCATGCAGAACGGTCCGGTGCTTTCCGCGCTGGACGGCTTCGGCAACGCGCTGGGCTACAGCGTGATTCTGATTGGCGTGGCTTTGATCCGCGAACCGCTGGGCGCGGGCACGCTGATGGGTTATGAGATTCTGCCCACGGTCAGCAACGGCGGCTGGTATCAATCCAACGGCATGCTGCTGCTGTCACCCAGCGCGTTTTTCATCATCGGGTTTTTTATCTGGGCCATACGCGCCTGGAAAAAAGAGCAGGTTGAAGAGCCGGAATACGAAATTGCTGAGAACGTTCAGTACCAGGAGGCCATGTAGGCATGGAACATTTCTTAGGCATTTTTGTCCGCGCGGTATTTATTGAAAATATGGCGCTGACCTTCTTCCTGGGGATGTGTACGTTTATTGCCATCTCAAAAAAGATATCCACGGCCATCGGTCTGGGGATTGCGGTGGTGGTAGTGCTGGGCATCACGGTGCCGGTCAACAACCTGATTTTTAACAATCTGCTGCGCGAGGGCGCGCTGGCCTGGGCCGGTTTCCCGGACATAGACCTCAGTTTTCTGGGTTACCTTTCTTACATAGGCGTTATTGCCGCCATGGTGCAGATTCTGGAAATGGTCCTCGATCGTTACGTACCTGTGCTTTACAACGCGCTGGGCGTGTTCCTGCCGCTGATCACGGTGAATTGCGCCATTCTCGGCGCCACCCTGCTTATGGTGGAACAGGATCAGACTTTTGCTGAGAGTGCGGTGTTTGGCCTCGGCGCCGGCGTCGGCTGGGCATTGGCCATTGCCGCCCTGGCCGGCGTGCGGGAAAAGTTGAAGTACAGTGATGTGCCTGACGGTTTGCGCGGTCTGGGGATCACCTTCATTTCAGTCGGGCTGTTGAGCCTGTGTTTTATGTCTTTCGGCGGTATTGATATTTGACAGCCGCGGTACAGAGTTAATCAATCGGCGTAGGTTTTTGCATGGATACTACTGTTGTTCTTGGTGTCGTAATGTTTACGGTAACGGTGCTGACCTTGGTGGGGGTCATCCTGTTTGCCCGGGCCCGGTTGGTCAGCACCGGTGATGTGACCATTTTCATCAACGACGACCCGGACAAATCCGTTTCGGTGCCGGCGGGCGGCAAGCTGCTGGGCACCCTGGCCGCCAAAGGCATTTTCCTGGCCAGCGCCTGCGGCGGCGGCGGTACCTGCGCCCAGTGCCGCTGCCGGGTGATGGAAGGCGGCGGCAGCATCCTGTCCACCGAAGAAGGCCACTTCACCCGCGGTGAGATCCGTGACGACTGGCGCCTTTCCTGCCAGGTGGCGGTGAAGCAGGACCTGAAGATAGAAATTCCCGAAGACGCAATCGGGGTTAAACGCTGGGAGTGTGAGGTCACCTCCAACCCCAATGTGGCCACGTTTATCAAAGAGCTGAACCTGAAATTGCCCGAAGGTGAAGATGTTGCATTCCGCGCCGGCGGTTATGTGCAGCTGGAGATTCCTCCTTACGAAATGGATTACAAAGAAATTGAGGTGGAGGAGGAGTACCACGAGGATTGGGACCGCTTTGACGTATGGAAATACCGCTCTAAGGTAGATGACGTCACCATCCGCGCCTATTCCATGGCCAATTACCCGGAAGAGAAAGGCATTTTAAAATTCAATATCCGGGTGGCCAGCCCGCCGCCGGGCATGGATGTGCCGCCCGGAGCCATGTCGTCTTACGTATTTAACCTGAAACCCGGCGACAAGCTCACGGTGTTCGGCCCCTACGGGGAGTTTTTTGTACAGGACACGCCGGCGGAGAAGATCTGGATTGGCGGGGGTGCCGGCATGGCGCCGTTGCGCTCACAGATTTTCGACGAGCTGAAGCGCAAGAACTCCGCATGCAAAATGAGCTACTGGTACGGCGCGCGCTCCTTACGGGAGATGTTCTACACCGAAGAGTTCGACGAACTGGCCGCCAGGCACGACAACTTTGAATGGCACGTTGCCTTGTCCGATCCGCTGCCCGAGGACAACTTTGAAGGCCACGTCGGTTTTATTCACCAGGTTGTTTACGACAACTACCTGAAAGACCACCCCAGCCCGGAAGATTGTGAGTACTACCTGTGCGGACCGCCGCCGATGACCGCCGCGGTACTGCAGATGCTCGACGATCTGGGTGTTGAACCCGAAAACATCCACCTAGACGATTTTGGTGGGTAGCGCGCTTCGCGCGCTACGGCTGAGCAGCTAGCGGCTTACCAGCCGCTAGCGTTGAAGCGAAGCCTGGGGTTAATGCCAACGGTTATCCTCGCGCCATGGACGGCGAGAACTCCCAATCTATAGGTATTAGCGCAAAGCGCGCTACGGCTGAGCAGCTAGCGGCTTACCAGCCGCTAGCGTTGACGCGAGCCCTGGGGCCAATACCAGCGGTTAACC